>CALWGV010000091.1 GCA_944380185.1 uncultured Lachnospiraceae bacterium | reverse complement strand
CCGATTTCTTGATTTCCAATCGACTCATGGCAATCCCTCATTCTTTCTTTCATTAGGTGTATGTGTTATATGTAGGACAGGGCCGGGCTCCAGTCCTCCCCGGCCCAGAATAGATACAATATATTTTTGTTCATATCACAATATATTTTTGTTAGTTTTTTAACGTATTCTGCAAAAAAATATCGGCAGCCATCTCCCCGTCTCTTCCCTTAGTGCCGGAAAGAGGATTTATGCCTCTTTCCGGCCTTTGCTGTCCATTTACTATGGCTATCCGCTCATCTGCTACATGCTTAATTATAAAGGCTGTTTTTCATCTGTCAATAGGCTCAGCCAAGCTTTATTCCGCAGTTAGGGCAGAACTTTGCCCCTGATACTTTCGTTCCGCAGTTGGGGCAGAAATTCACGCCGGTTCCTCCGGATGGCTGCCCCGTTGTACCGTTCGACGGATTCTGATTCATCTGATTTTGATTCATCTGGTTCACCATCTGCTGTCCCATGGCCATCCCCATCTGCATCTGCATCATATCTGAAGCTACGCCGCGTCCGCTGCCGCCCTTGGTCATGGCATCCACCATTCCCATCTGCTGATAGCGATTCATATCGCCTACCATACTCTGCGCCGCCGCTTTGGTCTGCATCTTCTGCACTTCCTCCGGATAAGAGATGCTGGCGATGGTAAAATCTGTGATACCGATGCCGATCTTCTGCATCTCCATATCCAGATCCTCACAGATACCTCTGGAGATATCATAGGCGTTGGCCTGGAGGTTGAACATGTCTTTCCCCTCTTTGGTGATCCACTTCATCAGCAGCTGATTCAGCATGGAAGTCACCCTTTCGCGCACCTCCTCCACACTGAACTGCTTTTTGATTCCGGCGATCTTTTCGATCAGCACCATGTCGTCAGCCACATAGCAATTATATGTGCCAAAAGCGCGGATCGGCATGCCGCCGGGCAGCCCCGCCGCCGGCAGATTGATAGCATTTTTGGTGCCCCATTTCATCGGGATCTCTTTGGTATTGACAAAGAGAACCTCCGCCCTCATGGGGGTATTAAAGCCGAACTTAAAGCTCTTGAGCGTACTCAAGAAGGGAACGATCTCCGATTCAATGTCGTAGCTTCCCTCATCGCGGAACACGCCTTCGACTTTTCCATTGAACATAAAAATGGCATCCTGACCCTGTCTGATAATGAGCTTGCTTCCTTTTTTGATTTCATCATTGTTCCACTTCCAGAACAGGAGATCGTCACGATACTCCTCCCATTCCACAACGTTTGCCAGTTGTCCGCCGAAAATACCCATTTGCTTATCCTCCTGCCCTTAATTTAGTATTGGTAAAACGCCGCCAGTCATCATCCGCCGGACGGCTGCTGTATATCGGATTCTTCTGCGCCCTCGCTGCTCTCAGCCCGGTCATACTTGCTCATCAGCTCCGACAGATCGTTGTCCTTCCCGCGGCCCTCCAGCTCTGCCATCGCTTCCGCCCGGTCCAAAGCCGCCTGAGCCTTTTGCTCGTTCTCCCGGAGACTTCCGTCCCCCAGGCTGTTCATCGCCTGGGAAAGCTCTGCGACCGCCAGTTTTGCTTTGACCGCATCCCGGCGCGCCGTGATATCGTTTAACTGGGAACTGGCCTTATCATAGAGCTTCTCTGCCTGCGAGGCATAGGATTGGGCTGCTTTCTCCTGCTTTTGCAGCTCTTCCAGCTGCTTTTGCAGAGCAGCCTTTTTGTCCAGGAAAAATCTCGCATCCTTATCCTGGTCCCCTGATACCGCCTTGGCTGCATACCTTTCCATCTTTGCGATCTGGTCCTCGCACTGAGCGATCTCTCGTTTTCTCTTTTCCTGAGCCGCCAGCACCGCTTCCGTCTGCGCTTTCATATTCAAAAGAGCCTCCTGCATTTGTCTGACATATCGATCCAGCTGCTCTGTCTCGTCTTTTTTCTTTCCGCCAAAAAGAGAGCGCAGCCAGTTCCATATCCTCTTGAAAATTCCCATATTTTCTCTCCTGCACCATAGATATTCATGCCTGCGGCATGGCCGATGCCTTCTTCGCATCGGGCCTCATGGCTTACGTGGACATTATAATACATTTCGGGCGTGTTGTCCAATTAAAACGGGGGAAGTTTGGGTTCAGCTGAGGCTGGCGAAGGCGCCGTAGAGGTCCAGTGTGCCGTAGCCCCATTCCCTGTTGGGGTAGGAGAGATTGGGGTTGCGGTTAGCTCCTTGGATTAACAGGGTACGGATCGCATCGTTGTTCATCAGAATATTTCCGCCGCGCACGATCCCCCATTCCAGCAGACATGCGGCTGCCCCTGCCGCATGGGCGGCCGCCGGACAGGTGCCTGTACGCCTCACATAGCGGCCGCCTGCTCCCGGGCCATAGATATCTACCCCAGGCGCTGCCAGATCAGGCTTTACCTCCTGCAGCCTGGTGTAGCCTCTCCCCGAGCGAATGTAGATTCCGCCAGTATTATGATTGTAAGCTCCCACAGCCAAGAGACTTCCCGCAGCCGACGGCACGGTCAGCGTCGTATCCGGGTCCGGGTCCAGAAACACCGTTTCATCCTGGATAAAACTCTGTACGGGCAGCCACATATGGAAAACTCCCGTCAGAAAATTTACGCAGTAGACGCGGACAGTCCACACACCGGGAGCCGGCGTCAGGAAACGCAGCACGATCAGCTGACTGTTGGCGCGCACATCCAAAATGCGATAGCTTACATCCACCGCCGAATTTTCCAGCACAAAATTTACCAGCTGGTTTTGTCCCAGGCGTGAAGGAATCTGCGGCACATTATCCCCTCCCGGAGAAGTGATGGATACGGCAAAGCGGTCAGGGATCTGGGCCCAGAGCTCCAGCTGAAATCCTCTCTCCCCCGGGGCAACCCGGATCTCTACATCTCTGTAATCCCCCTCCCTCATGATCTGACCGCGGCAGTGGTGAGACAGCCCCGTCTCATTGCCGGTGGGCACCACCACGGAGATTCCCGGCTGCTCCACCAGCATGGCCAAGGTCTGGGACAGAGGAGAGCCACCCGTATGACTGCCCCAGTTGGTCCCCAGACAGCACAGGATCACCAGCGGAACCCCCAGCTCTTCTCTGAGCCGGCGAAGATATGAGGCGGCCAGCATGATATCGTTTTCCTGATAAGCAGCCGCATCCTCCCGTATCCTGTAGAAATCCCTCAGATATTGCTTGGCCGGTTTCAGTTTTACCATGGCAATCTGTGCCTGGGGAGCTGCGCCGGTAAAGTCGTCTGCCGGCAGCTCGCTGCCGGCGGCCACCCCCGCCATAAAAGTACCATGCCCCGACTCGTCCTGCGACGGGACCACGGACAATGGATCCTCGGATTCCAGCGCCTCCTGGATCTGCGCCCGACGGTATTCCGTGCCATAATCCATCCAGCGCGGCGCCGGTCCGTCCTGCAGAGTCTGATCCCAGATCGCTTCGATTCGTGTACTGCCGTCACTGCGCAAAAAGGCCGGATTGCGGTAATCAATCCCTGTATCGATAATGCCGATCAGCACGCCCTGACCGGTAAGCCCCAGGGCTGACTGCCGCACCTGCGTGATGCCTGCCGCTGTCATGCTGGTCGTATCTGCCAGCGCATATAGTTTGGGAATCATACTGTACGGAATCCGTCCGTAGCTCAATGGCTCCCATTCCCTCTTTGGCACATAAAAAGAGACATACCGGCTGTCCACCACCTGGCTGCAGTAGGATGCGGGATCAGCCTGTATGTCCTCCGGGAAATAATATTCCACTATAAAATCTCCATAGTCCTCCGACATTATATTTTCTTCACAGATATTCCGTTCTCCTGCGTCCGGCATTTGCTCCTCCCGAAGCTTTCTCTTACCCCTATGCTATGCCCCCAGCCGCTTTCGGATGAAAGACAGGACGCAGAAAATTTTCTTGATTTTCCGCGCCCTGTTATAACCGGATATACTCAGGAGAAACGGCTGACGCCATCCATCGTCCGCCGTCATCCCTCCAGCAGCGGCATTCCCCGCAATGCGATCTTGGGGCCGCCGGTATGCTCCAGATACTCCTTGGTAATGGTGACGGAGCCGATATTGTCATCCTTGGGAATCTCATACATGATATCCATCATAAACTCCTCGATGATGGAGCGCAGGGCTCTGGCGCCTGTCTCCTTCTCCATGGCCTTTTTGGCGATGACCTTCAGCGCCTCGTCCTCAAAGATCAGCTGAACCTCATCCATGGCCAAAAGCTTTTGATACTGTCGAATGATCGCATTTCTCGGCTCCTTTAAAATCCGCAGCATCAGGTCCTCCGTCAGAGGCTCAAGGGCCACCACGATAGGCAGACGGCCCAAAAATTCCGGTATCATGCCAAACTGGCGCAGGTCCTCCGTCGTCACCCGGGACAAAATGCCTTTGTCCGCGGCATACTGATCCCGCAGCTCTGCATTGAAGCCTATACCGGCACTCTTGTTCAGGCGCTCCCGAATGATATCCTCCAGATCCGGAAATGCGCCGCCGCAGATAAACAGAATGTTGGTGGTATTCACCGTGGTCATCGGCACCATGGCATTCTTGCTGTTGGAGCCCACAGGCACCTCCACCTCTGCGCCCTCCAGCATTTTCAGCAGTTCCTGCTGCACCGATTCACCGCTTACATCCCTGGTAGTGGTGTTCTTTTTCTTGGCAATTTTGTCAATCTCATCGATGTAGACAATGCCGTGCTCCGCCTTTTCCACATCGTTGTCCGCCGCGGCAAGCAGCTTGGAAATCACGCTCTCAATATCGTCTCCGATATAGCCTGCCTCCGTAAGCGACGTGGCGTCGGCGATGGCAAGGGGCACATCGAGAAGCTTCGCCAAAGTCTTTACCAGGTAGGTTTTTCCGCTGCCGGTAGGCCCCAGCAGAAGCATATTGGACTTCTCGATCTCCACTCCGTCCGAAGGATCCGCCGTCACTCTCTTATAGTGATTGTAGACTGCCACGGAGATCGCCTTTTTCGCCTGCTCCTGCCCCACCACATATTCGTCCAGCTGTGCTTTCATCTGATGGGGAGCCGGGATCTTATGGCGGTCAAATTTCGGCTGCACCTCCGGTTCCTTCTCCTTCTTCTTTTTCAGCTTCTGTCTCTTTGGTACCTCCGGGCTGTTCAGACCGAGCTCATTGAGATTGATCAGCTCCATTCCCATTCCCGGGTAATTTTTCAGGATTTCCTGGTACTGATCCAGGCTCCCGTTCTGCAGGGAGTTAAACGCCTTCTGCATACAGTCCGAGCAGATATCCATATTGCCAGGCATACGGATCAGACGTCCGGCACGGCTCTCCGGCCTGCGGCAGATAAAGCATACCTTCTCGTAATCATCATCGTCCGAATGAGATGCCGAAGCACTTTTGTCCTTGTCAACCGCGCTCTCCGGCAAAACATCCTTCTTCTCCTCTACGGTCTCTCCGGTCTCTTCGCTTTCTTCCGTCTCCTCGGGGTTTTTATACTCTTCACTCATCTGTGCATAGCTCTCCTTTTGTCACAATGTCCTTGCTCTGTGCCATAATGCCGGACTCCGGCCTTCTGCCCGGTTCCGCCAAGTCCAGGGGCAAGAGAAATTTAATCTCTCGTCCCTGACATCATACCATTATAGTATACATGAGATCATCTCCTCGCACAAGTAAACTTATCATAAACTATCGCAGCTGCGGCCAGGCTTTTTTCGGCCTGCTTTTTTCAGTGCGGAAAAAACCGCCCGGCTTGCACCGGACGGCTTTTCCAGAGAAAAAGGGAAATGATACAATATTTTTATGGGAAATTACTGATTGGCGTCAGTAAAGTCCCTCTCGTAAGCTAAAGTTACATCGACGGTCATCTCCTGATAAGCACCGTCAGTCTGACGCTGCAGCGTCACCGTCACTGTCTCACCGCCGGCAAAATAGCTGAGCGCCTCCTGCAGATCAGCGACATTTCCTACGCTGTAGCGATCCACCTGGGTGATAATATCCATCTCCTGGATGCCGGCAGTCTCAGCCGGGGATCCTTCTATCACCGAGTAGACAAACACGCCCTCAGGCATACCGTATACGGCAGCTGTCTGATCATCTACGGTCACCGGCTGGATTCCCAGATAACTTGCATCCTCCGCGGACACTCTCTCCCGAGTCTCGTAGTTCATCATCTCATTGATGAGATCTTTTACAGAAGAAATCGGAATAGCATAGCCGATTCCCTCCACCTCTTCATCCATCAGCTTGGCCGTATTGATGCCGACCACCTCGCCGGCTGCATTGAGCAGTGCTCCGCCGCTATTGCCGGGATTGATCGCCGCCGATACCTGCATAACGGTCAGCGTCACGCCCTCATTGGTAGTCACCTCTCGATCCAGTGCACTGACACAGCCCTCTGTCACAGACTGGCCATAGCCCATGGCATTGCCGATAGCGATAACACCCTGGCCGATTTTCAGCGCATCCGAATCACCCAGCGTGGCGATGGCAATGGAACCCAGAGTATCGCTGCTGAGCGATTCCAGAGGTACAGAGATAATGGCAATATCTGCATTGGGCTTCGTCCCCTTGATTGTGGCCTCCGCCGTAGAATTGTCCGCAAACTGTACCGTCAGGGTTTCGCTGTTTTCCACCACATGATTATTGGTAACGATCAGAAGCTCGGTGTCATTCTGACCGATGATAATGCCGGAGCCGCTGCCCTCGGTGGGAACTTCAACCGTTCCCTGCCAGAAACCGAAATTCTGGGTCGTGTAGCCGGAATTGGTTATGGCTACGATGGAGGGCATCACATTTTCCACCACATCGGACACATCGGTCAGCACCACGGAACCTGTGGTCCCCTGATTCACGGTCGATGTAGCCGTATTTCCAATGGTCTGGGATTCCGTCTCTGCCTCATCCGCCTGGGTCTCACCGGAGACCACAGACTGTGAGTCCCTGCCGGACAGCTGATCTAATATGGTGTGAGCACTGTAGCCGCCCGCCGCCGCCACGCCCACTAACAGAAGCATTCCCAGCGTAATCGCTACGACCCGGCCTACGCCGCCTTTTTTCTTTTTCGGTTTCTTCGGATCATAACCACCGTCGTAATAGCCATTGTCATGATAACCGCCGGAACTATAATTCGTCTCATTGTTCGTATATCCATTATATCCCTCACTCATGGTAAGACTTCCTTTCTCATGCTCCTATATACAAAACATTTCTGTTTCTTTCTTGCTATGCCTATAATATAGAGCCCATTTGTGTTCAAAGTGTGTTAAAACCTTTAAAAAAAATCAAAAACTCCTCCGTGTCAGGACACTGCCCGACACGAAGGAGTTCATTTTTCTTCTGCCGATTAATCAGTTGGAATCCGGAGCGCCGATTCCTGAGAATTCTTCGATGTATCTGCTTATGGCCTTCACCGTCCCCGATGCCTCAAAATCCTCGTTGTTGTAGAGAAATGCATGGAGCTGCTCGACATTTTGCTCCAGCCCCTGGGGGAAAACATACGAAGTGCCGTCCACAGTGGCCGCCTGCCGGTCAAAGGGGAAGCCGGCCGTATCCACGATATTAAACCGGGCAATGGCCCCTGCCATGGACAGGACATCGGCAATGGTCAGGTTGGTGGAGACATAGCCAAAGACTTCGTCGGCTATGCTGTTTAGCGTGGACAAGCTGGCCTGCTTGGCCTTCTCCAGCATCAGGCTCACCACCTGGCGCTGTCTCTCCGCCCTGCCGTAATCGTTGTCAATGTAGCGAATTCGGCAGAAGGCCACCGCCTGAACGCCGTTCAGATGCTGATAGCCCGGTGAATAGATGTAGTCGGATTCAAAATCATCAGGATCCGTCCAGATACCGGTGGAATTGCGCGTCTCCTGAATATAGCCGTTGATATACTGCATCATGGATTCCGGCACTTCGATATCGATGCCGCCCAGCAAGTCGATGGCATGGGCCACGGCATACCAGTTGACCGCCACATACTCCGTAATGTTCAGGTCCAGGTTCCGGTTCAGTGTGTCGATGGCTCCCTTGGCGCCCTCCCGCCAGTACATCGTCGTCATCTTGCGGAAAACATCCGTATCGTAGGGATCGTTGACATACAGATCACGGAACACCGAGGCCAGTTTGATGTCGCCGGTCTCATTGTTGATGCTCACCAGCATTACCACGTCGGAATGTCCCTTCTCCGTGGTCATATCCCTGGCGTCCGTCCCGAAGACCGCTATCGTTCTGTACCCGGACAGCGACTGGAGTGTATTTTCAGACAAGTCGTCATTGACCTGGATATCGCTGTCGCTGAAATCTGCCTTGATGATTCTATCCCATTTGGAATAGACGAAGATCACAATCCCCAAAAAGACCAGAACCACTGCCTCCAGCGCCAGAATAATCGCCTTGCGGCGGCGGCGCTTTTTCTTGCGCATCAGCTCTTTCTGACGGTTTTTCTCCTCCCGCCTTTTGCGCTGTGCGATTTCTTCCTGTGAAAGCGGACGGCTCCGGCGTCTGACCGGAGGCGTTTCCCTATCCCTTGTACTTGCCATAAATATCCTCCTGCTAGTATGCGTTTTTATTGATAAAACCGTGTATCACCGTCAGCAGCAAAATCTTAAAGTCAAAACCCACGGTCCAGTTCTCAATATAATACAGATCGAATTCAATGCGCTTGCGGATAGATGTGTCGCCGCGGTAGCCGTTGACCTGGGCCCAGCCGGTCATACCTGGCCGCACCTGATGCTTGATCATATAGCGCGGGATCTCCTCACGGAATTTCTCCACAAAGAATGGCCGCTCAGGCCGGGGGCCTACCAGGCTCATATCTCCCTTGAGCACATTGAAGAGCTGCGGCAGCTCATCGATACTGGTCTTGCGGATAAAACGTCCCACTCTGGTGACGCGGCAGTCGCCGGCCGTCGTCCACTCCTCCTTCTCCTCCGCAGGAGTCTGTACGCACATGGAGCGGAACTTGTACATGGAAAAAGCCCTGTTGTGAAGACCTACCCTCTCCTGACGGAATATAATCGGGCCGGGAGAAGACAGCTTCACCGCCAGTGCCGTGATCAGCATGACAGGGGAAAAAATCACCAGGCAGAGCGCTGCCCCCACAATATCCATCCCCCTTTTCAGGGTGGCATTGAAAGAATCCGTGAGGGGAACGTGGCGGATATGGATCACCGGCAAGCCCATCAGATCCTCCGTGTAGGGACGAGTGGGAATGATATTATTGTAGTCGGGGACAAATTTGGTGTGGACGCCGGACTTCTCACAGACAGCCACGATTCTCTCCAGCTTGTTGTACTCGCCCAGCCCCAGTGTGATGACGATCTCATCCAGCCGGTTCACCGCCAGAATATCCTCCAACTCTGCCGTGGAACCGATTACATGTACCCCCCGGTATTCATAACCCCAATCCGTGTTGTCATCCAGGATTCCCCGTATCTTGTAGCCCCAGATCGGATTCTCCATGACCCGGTCAATATAGGAAAAAGCTGCACGGCTGCAGCCCACCAGAATCACATGCTTCTGATTATAGCCCTTGCGGCGAAAAAGCCGCAGCACCCGACGCACCGAATAGCGGAAAATCATGTCCCCGAAGGTATTCATCACAAAGAAAAGGGCCAGCATGGGCCGCGAAAAATCCTGCAGGGCTTCTTTTCCGAGGAAGAGAATCAGGGAAAAAATCAGCAGCACAATAATATTGCCCTGAATAATGCTGCTGACCTCCTTCATACTCTGCGTCACCCGCTTGGGCGCATAGAGATGAAGTATCCAATAGACGCATAGGATGGCCGGTACCAAAAAAAACAGGGCGGACATATACTGTCTGAAGGAATAGCCGCCCAGCTCGCCTTCCCCGGCAAAGGGAGTGAGAATCTGAAACTCAAACACTAAAATATAAGCCGCCAGATACGAGGCTACAATAACCGCCGCATCCAGCAGTACCGCCAGATTATTCAGTCTCTTCTGATTTTCCTTAATCACGGTAGTACCCCCGGCTTATCCTGTGCAAAAGGGACATGTTTCGTCTGCTATATTACTCTAAAGCCGTCCAGATTGCAAGGAAAAAAAAGCATTCAAATTTCTTAAAGTTTTATAACCCGACGTTTTATCAGGTCCGAAGCATATATAAAAGTATTGACAATGAGCTCCCACTCAATGCGCAGATAGTGCCCCAGATTGCGGGCGCGAAAGGGCACCCGGCGGCACTTTTTCAGCGTGGACAGCCCCTCCTTAAGCCCTGCCCGATAGTCCGCGCCAAAGCCTCTCTTCGTAAAGAACCGAATCTTCACCAGATAGCCGAAGGCCAGCGGAATGGCGTTGACGATAAGCTGTGCAGGAGGCATATTTTTGTAGTTCAGATAGACGCTGTTGCGGGCGGCCAGCTTTACCTTAAACGGATTGTACTTGGAGCCGCTGGTACCGCTGCCCACATGATAGACCACTGCCCACGGACAGTACCAGTTCTCATAGCCGGCGATCCTGGCCCGGTATCCCACGTCCAGATCCTCCAGATAGGCAAAATGAAGCTCGTCAAAATAGCCGATCTCGTCAAAAACAGCCCGCCGGTAGATAGCCGCTCCGGCGCAGGCGGAAAAAACGCGGCGCGGCTTGGTAAAGCCGGAACTTTTCTGGGCCACGCCCCGCTGAAAAGCCCAGCCGATCACCGTGTAGAGATCTCCGGCGTCGTCCATCAGTCTCTTTTCATGGAGCTGGATCATCTTGCTGCTGACCGAAAATATCTGCGGCGAACCGTCCATCGCCCGCTCCAGCTCCCGGATATAATCCGGCTCTGCCTCCGTGTCATTGTTGAGAAGGATCACATACTCTGTGGAGGATGCCCGTATCCCTGCGTTTACCGCTCCGGAAAAGCCGGTATTCTCTCCCATCTCCATCAGATATACCGGGTAACGCCGGGAGCCGGTCTCATCCCCCTGTCTTGCCCTGCTTTCCCGGTCTGTCCTGTCCTCCCGGTCTTCCCTTTCTCCCGCCTGCCTTCTCTGCGAAATATTCGGAATGATTTCTCCTGGGCGGATGCGCAAAAAGCCCGGCAGATTTTCCTCAATCCACTGAACAGAACTGTCAGTGGACCCGTTATCCACAATGAGGACACAGAAATCCCCGGCAGTCTGTCTGTCCAAGGCCGCCATGCAGGGTTCCATGAAGTGTTTTCCATTATAATTAGGTATAATTACCGTCGTTTTCATCCTATTTCACTCTTTGTTCATAGTCAATCTCGTATGGATTGCGAAGGGTAAAATCATTGCGCGCCAGCGTCAGATTCACGTTGTAGTAGGGGTCACCGGCTCTGAGCCGCTCTTCCCATTTCTCTTTAAACCGGTCCATCTCCCCGTTGAAGCGTGCTATCTTCTCCGGCGTATCCTCCAATCCTCTGGTCTTGGACTCATAGTGATAGGCCTCCATCTGGGCATTGTACAGAATGCCCCAGCCTGCCTCCCCGGCCTTCAGGCACAGGTCCACATCGTTGAACGCCACTGCCAGATCTTCGCTGAAACCGCCGATCTGGTCAAAGACTTCTTTTTTTATCATCAGGCAGGCTGCCGTGACAGCGCTCAGGCGCTGGGTCAGCCAGTCGCGCCCCATATATCCGCAGTCGTACCGGGGCTGCCCCACGAAGGCATGTCCGGCCACCCCGCCCAGTCTCACAATAACGCCGGCGTGCTGGATGGTGTCATCGCCGTAATACAGCCTGGCCCCTACGATACCGATCTCCGGCCGCATGCAGGGACTGAGCAGCTCGTCCACACAGTCAGTGGTAATCATCTCCAGGTCATTGTTCAGCAGCCAGAGATATTCGCCGCGGGCAAAGGAGGCGCCATAGTTGTTGATGGCTGAATAATTGAAGGCCCCCTCCCAGGTGATCAGGCGCACGCCGGGCACCTCTCTTTTAAGTCTCTCATAGTAGGCAAAGGTAGCGTCCTCCGTGCTGTTGTTCTCCACAATAATCCACTCCAGATTGGTATAGGAGGTGTGAGCCAGCACGGAGCGTATGGTGCGGTCTAAATCCTCCCAGTGATCCTTGGTGGGAATGATCACGGAGACAAGGGGGTCTCTCTCCCGCTCGTAGTGCGTCACATACATGCCGGGGCGCAGTCCTCTGCCCACGCTGGCCCGCACGCCCAGACGGCGGTAGTGGGCCTCGATGGCCCTCTGTCCTGCATCAAAAGCATAGCTTTTGCTCTCCGGATCCTTGGACGTGGAGGCGCTGTGACAGCGCCAGTGATAGAGAATCTTCGGCACATGGCCGATCTCTCTGGCTTTTTCCGTGCAGCGGAAAATAAAATCATAATCCTGAGCACCGTCAAAATCTGCTGAAAATCCGCCTGTCTCCAGCGCCAGACTGCGCCGTACAGCCAGGAGATGACAGATATAATTTACACTGCGCAGCAGATCTTCGTTAAAATCCGGCTTGAAATGAGGGTCATAAAATTTTTTCCCCTTTTTGTCCGTCTTATCCTCATCGGAATAGATCACATCCATATCCTCATGTTCCCGCAAAAGCTCGGCAAAGCTGTACAGAGCATCGGGAGCCAGGATATCGTCATGATCGGCAAAGACCACGAAATCGCCCTGCGCCATCAAAAGCGCGGCGTTGGTATTGCCGGCTATTCCGCGATTGCCCTCCAGATACCGATAGGAAATCCGCTCATCCGCAGGAATCAGCTCCTGCAGCGGTTTCTCGCTCCCATCGGCCAGGCACAGCTGCCACAGCCCGTAGGTCTGGGCCTGGACAGAGGCAATCAGCGCCTCCAAATATTCCGGCGGCGTGCCGTAGAGAGGAACCACTATGCTGAAGCGGACGCAGGACCTACCTCCCGCTTTCTCCTCCCGCTGCCAGATCGATGAGGTTTTCCTCTGCTGCTCCAGCTCCCAGGCCGACGGCAGAGCGCCCTTTCTCCACTTCTCGTAGCTCACTGTCTCCAGACGAAAGAACTTGTTGTGGATCTTCTTAAACCCCTTCTTTGCCCCGTTTTTCTTGAAATATAGGATTGTCTTGGTCAAAAGGCTCTTTGGCCTGCGCTCCTTCTGTACTTCCATACTGTCTACTGCCCGTCCCACTCCGACTCGTGGAGATAGCGCCCGGAAAAATCCGGAGCCGTCAGTGTCAGATTGGGATTATAATAGGGATCTCCCTTCTCCATATACTGCGGATATCTCTCCCGGAGGAGCTTCTGCTCCCGCAGAAAGCGAGCCTGTTTCTCGCTGCCCTCCTCGTATCCCCTCGTCTTGGACTCATAGTGATAGGCCTCTGCGTAGGGGTCGTAGACCACCAAAAGACCGGCGGCCCTTGCCCGCAGGCAAAAATCCACATCATTGTAGGCCACCTGAAACGCCGTGTCAAGCCCGCCCAGCCGGTCCCAGACCTCCCTGCGGCACATCAGGCAGGCCCCGGTCACCGCACTGTAATCCTGGATCAGCACAGCCCTGGCAAAGCTCCCCGGATCCTCCCTCTCCGCCCCGTAAAACACGTGGCCGCAGCAGCCGGCCAGCTTCATCACTACGCCTGCATGCTGGACGGTGCCGTCGGGATAGAGAAGTCTCGCTCCGGCCACTCCCACCTCCGGGCGGCGGCAGATTCCGGCCAGCTCAGAAAGCCAGTCTTCGGTGATAATCTCTGTGTCATTGTTCAAAAGCACCACGTATTCCCCGGCCGCATGGCTGACGCCGAAATTATTGACCGCAGAATAGTTGAACTCCCCCTGCCAGCGCAGGATGCGGACCTGCGGTATTTTCTCCAGCTCTCTGTAATATTCCTGGATTTCCTGCGTGGTACTGTTGTTCTCCACAATCAATATCTCATAGTCGGGCCAGTCCGTCTTCGCCCGTATGGACTCCACACAGGTGCGCAGCGTGTCCGCCTGGTCTTTGTTCGGAATTATGATGGAAATGCGGGCATTTCGGTCCGCTTCATAGCGCACCCGGTAATAGCCCGGACGCTCCGTCTGCGATACCGTGCCCCGGATCTTTACCCTCTGCAGATGCTCCTCGATCGCCCGTCTGCCGGCCTCCCAGGCATAGCCCTTGCTGTCGGTATCCTGAGCTGTGGATGCAGGATGAGCCCGCCAGTGATAGAGTACCCGCGGCACATGGGCCACACAGGACGCCTGTTCGCTGGCTCTCAGCACGAAATCATAATCCTGCGCCCCGTCAAACTCCCGGCGAAAACCGCCTGCGCGGGCCAGCAGCTCCGCTTTCACCATCAGAAAATGGCAGATATAATTGGTAGAGCGCAGCAGATCCGGGTTGAAATCGGACTTGAAATGCGGCTCATAGAAATGCCGCAGATCCAAAGCCACCTTGTCCTCATCGGAGTAGACCATATCCGCCCCTTCTCTCTGCGCCGCCCTCACCATTTCTCCCACGGCTTCTGCTTCCAGTATATCATCATGGTCCAGGAAGGCAATCCACTGTCCCTCCGCCAGGGCCAGGGCCTCATTGGTATTTCCGGAGATACCCATATTCTGCGCAAGTTTCCGGTAACAAATCCGGCTGTCATCCGGCAGGCAGCTTTTCCTGTCCGCCCCGTCGTCACTGCCGTCCGCCAGGCAGAGCTGCCAATTCTCATAGGTCTGGCTGAGCACCGAATCCACCATCTGCAGATAGAATTTCGTCGGCGTATTATAGAGGGGGACCACTATGCTGACCGTCGGAAATTCCCTGCTCAGGCTGTTCTTTCCATAGCTCAGCTTGCGCTCTCCATCCTGTCTGGCCTGCTCAGCCAGCCCGGCCCTCTGTGCGCCCAGCCAGCGCAGATATTTATTCTCGTCGGTCTCATAGCGGCGCACCAGTCTCTGCTTCCAGGCAGAAGGTCCTTTTTGCAGCAGAAAGCGCATGTCGTCCGCCACCATAGACGGACTGGTCATGCGCACCATGCGGCGCAGGGGGACCAGACGGCGTCCGCTCTCCTTCTGAATTCCTTCCCTTGTGATCCTCACGCTGGCCTGTCCTCCGCCATCAGCAAAGATCAATTCGTATTTTTTACCTTTTTCACAGACAAAGCGCACGTCAAAACCGCAGTCCGGCTGGCGGTCATCGCCAAACACAGCCCGGCTGGCGTCCGGTCTGGACAGCCGGCGCACACAGGCATCCACCTCTCCTCCGGCGCACACTACCCGGATCATCACAGAAGAGCCGTTCATGGATACCGCCCATCCGGTCAGGTGAGCGGAGCGCTCCAAAAGCTCTGTCTTATCAATATAATAGCGAATACTTTTCATCCCGGTTCCCCCGTACGATATTTTGCAGACAGCCGGCGATAAGCCCCCTGTTCAGCTGCAGCCACCCTCTGGGCAATGCTCTCTTCCGCCTGTACCTGCACAAAGGGGGTAATCATATTGCGCAGGCCGGCTGCTCTGGCCCGCAGGCAGAGATCGACAACCGCCAAGTCCCCCAGGCTCTCATCCACCGGACCGATCTGATCCCACACCCGCCGGGACACGGCATAGCATACCGGTTCCGCCGCCACATTATCGCGGTACCAGTCCGTATGTCCCAAAAGCCCCGCCGTACCCGGATAACTGTCCTGAAACAGAGGATACATGCCGTCGCGCTCCAGCAAAAGCCCCTGGGACACGATTTTTCCTCTGCCATTTACCACTCTGGTGCCGACAACGCCGATCCCAGGCACATCCGCCCATCGGCGCAGCTCCTCCGCATCCTCGGCTCCCAGCTCTACTCCCGGCTGTCTTTTGATCACTACATCCGCCTCCGGCAGATGCTCCTGCCACTCCACCCGGATGCAGGTACTGCCCCGGTCGGCAAAAACTGCCCGGCCAGGCACACCACGGCGCTCCAGATAATCCGTCACTGCTTTCAGCTGTGCTTCTCTGGCATAAGGTTTCAGGGAAACGTCCAATGCGGTAGAGGTCTCGGCCGCGCGCCAGTGATACAGCACCTTGGGAATATGATAAATCCGGTTCGTCGCCTCCCCGATGCGCAGAAACAGATCCCAGTCCTGCGCTCCGTCATATTCCGATCTGAGCCCGCCCAGGCTCATCAGCAGCTCCCTGCGCACCACCGACAAATGCGTAATATAATTGGCGCAGATCAAGGTCTCCGGCGACCAGTGCGGTTTATACAGAGGGTTGTAGCAGTACAAGCCGTCATGATCGGTGAGGTCACTGTCGCTGTAGATAAAATCAATATCCGGCAGGGCAGACACCACTGCCGCCGCCTGACTCAGCGCGTCCGTCTCCAGCAAATCGTCATGATCCAGCATCACGACAAAATCTCCGCCCGCCAGGCGGAAAGCCTCATTGCTATTGCCCGATATTCCCCTGTTCTCCGGCAGATGAATATATTTTACTCTGGGGTCAGACAAAAACCGCGCGACTGCCCTCGACGCGCCGTCCTCTCTGCCTTCGCAATCCTCCCGCACAGACACAGGACTTCCGTCAGCCAGACAAAGCTCCCAATTATCATAACTCTGGCAAAAAACGGATTCCAGCATATCGGCCAAATGCTCACGATTTGTATTAAACAGCGGCACAGCAATGCTGAAACAAATTTCCTTTCGGCGCGCCGTCTGCCCTTTTTTCAGACCGGCCCCATTATCATAGGGGTTCCTCTCCTGTGCTGCCGTCTCCTTTTTCTGCCCCCGGACAACTGAACGCAGCTTAGCCCTCAGGCTGTCCGCAATCGAACCGCTCTTTTGCACCTGTTCCGGCGTCGTCCGGCACCGACGGATCTGCGTGCCGTCATCCAGGCACAAAAAATACGCCTTTCCAGGCTCGGCCGGAAACTTAATCCGAAACCCGAAAAGGCACTGGGTCTCCTGAGGAAACAGCGCTTCTCTCACATCTTCTCTCTCCGTGCGCTGTACCTCGCAGCTGATCCGACCACCCTTCACATCTTCTGCCCACACACCAGTGTGTACACCGGCCGACTCTCCGGCCAGCCATCCCACCGCCGTAATGCAGCCATATTTATATTTTGCGTGTTCAATGTGATAATTCATGAGGAGTTCTCCTACGTTGTTTCCTCTGCCGTTTACTCACGGGCTTTTACTTCCATTGAGCCGTGCGCAGCTCGATTCCGCTTCGCTTCATCTCGCTCACGGGCTTTCGCCCTATGCCCATATGCTCCGGCGCGAAACTGCTCGTCCCTTCGGGACGGCATTTTCGCTTCTTCGCATCTGGACGCACGGCTCAATGCTTTCGTGCACATTATACCAAAAAACCCGGCTTTGTTCAAGCCGGGTTTGGGTATTGGCATAGTAAGGGGCTGTCAGGGGGTGTTGCCGGGATCTGTGCCGTTTTCCAGAGACTCGGTCGGATCAGAGGCTTCGCTGCTGCTCTCTGAGGGCTCCGGCTGTGTAGGCTGAGCGGTCTCGGCCGCCGAGCTGGAAGTCTCAGGAGCCGGCGTCGTCTCGGCCGGAGTGGTCTCCGCCGGCGAAGTCGTGCCGGAAGGAGCAGTAGTCTCAGGCTCCGTCTCCGTAGGCTCCTCATCCTTATTCACCACAATCTTCTGTGAACCGGTATAGGCCGCCGAGGAGGTGATGGTCGCCGTTTCCTTGGTCGTCGTGGACGGCAGACTGTAGCCCTCCGGGGCTGCAGAAGCATATACCTCGTAAGTGCCGAGCGGCACATTCTTAAACTCTGCCACGCCGGAAGCGTTGGTAACCGCCGTCATGTTGACCGACGCGCCCACCTTTGCGCTGCCGCTGAGCGTCAGCGTCACTCCCTGTACAGGATCGCCATTCTGATCCACCACGCTGTAGCGGACGCTGGAGCTGGCTATGCGCCTCAGCTGCAGGCTGCCGGAATAGCTCTCCTCCGCTTTGCCGAAACTTACGCTGGTCTGCGACTCGGATACTGTGGTATAACCATCCGGTACCCCGGAAACGCTGACCGCATAGTCATCTACCACCACGTTGGCAAAGGATGCTATTCCATTTGCATCGGTCACCGCCGTCAGCGTTTTGCGGCTGGCACTCCCCTTCAGCGTGACCGTCGCACCGCTCACCGGTGTGCCGGTCTCATCGGTCACCGCATAGCTTACTGTTCCGATTACCGGATCCGGTGTATTGGAATAGCTGAAATAAGCGATATTCATATCCACATTGCCCCGGATGCCAGGCACGCTGCCCTTGCTGGTATACTGCCACATATGGTAAGTGCCGGCATAGTCGCTGGGCGTTGACAGGCCGCCCGAGGTATAATGGGCCAGCCAATATTTGCAGTTGGTGATATAGCTCAGATCCCAGTTGTTATTGTAGCCATATTTGCTGGCATACATCATAGGCGTATAGCCCGCCTTGCGGATATAATCGAGAAACACACCTGCATTTTTGCTGCGCTGAGTCTTGGTTACATCCTTAATACGGTTCTGTCCCAGTCCCTCGCAGTCATAAACCACCGGGTATGTAATCTGATATTTGGAGATAACATTGACTACCCACGCCGCCTCGACTAAGGCCTCCTCCTCATCGATCGCCTGTGAATAGAAGTAAACGCCCACTTTTATATTATTGGCCAGAGCGCCCCTTATATTTCTCTCAAAATAGGGATCCATCACAATTTCTCCGGTAGTGTTCCCGCGGTAGCCCACACGAATGATCGCAAATTCCACACCGCTTTCTGCCACCTGGGCCCAGTCAATGGAACCCTGCCATTTGGACACGTCTATACCGTAGGACACCCCGACATTTTCATAATTATCATTATTCACAACATCGCTGATGTCCACTTCTTCAGAAGTACCCTTGTCCCCGTCATCCTGGGGCTGCTCATCCTCAGCATCGTTGACCGGAGCCACTACCACAGGCGGGATCTCCACCTCCGGCAGCTCTTCCTCCTTCTCTGTCTCTTCCTCGGTCGTCTCCTCCTCCGTGGTGGTCTCCCTCGCATATTCCTGCTCCAGAGACGCCCACATCGCATCTAACAGCGGCTGACCCATCTGCTCTCCCCGTAGAAGATTTGCCTCATAGGCAGCTGCCGCTTCTTCCGTCGAAAGCTCCGATGCGGAAAGCACTGCCTCCGTCGTCTCGGCTGCCGTCTCCTGAGGCAAAAAGCCGGCTCCCAGAGCCACAGCCGCACCGCCTCCTACTACCAGCACACCGGCCGCAATGCCGGCCGCCAGTTTATTGGCCGCGACCCAGAGCTTCACTGCCTTCGCTGCTCCCTTGATCTTACTGATAATGCTCATCTGCTTCTCCTTACCTACCTGCTGACGCTTTGTTGCTTAAAACCAAATATAAAAAATATAGACAGGCTTATGCCCTCATTATATCACGTTTTTCCTCAACTGCAAACTGACGAATCATGGCAAAAATGTATTCGTAGCTGATCGTAATCCGTCTGGCCTTTTCTCTGATCTTCTCCTCATCAAAGGCGGCTTCCCACTCCTCATAAAGAGGAAAGAGCTCCTGAAATTCTCTCCTGCGAACAACACGGTCAAAAGTCAGCGGACATGCAGGAGCCATATACTTAGCCTCCCCGATATAAATCCTGCCTCCGTCGCCATGCACCCGAAACCATCTGTTCCAGCGAACCGCTATCTCTACGTCCCTGCCGTCGGCTGCCGTTACCAGTCTGTCCCAGACTTCCTTCTCATCCAATATGACTTCCCGATAATCGGCCTTCTCCGCGAATCCACCGATCCGGTCGCGGCGTTCCCAGTAGGCAGCGCGGAAATTCCAGTATTCGATATATCTCCTGACATCCGACTCGTCTACCAGATACCGCATGGCTTGTCCAGCGGGCAGCCGGACTGCCGGCAGATATGAAATCTCTCTTTTTTCGGCAAGGGCAATGCGATCCCACCCATCGATGATCCGCCACCCGTCAGGCCCGTACTGAACTGCAATCACCGGCCTCTGCAGATCCGTATCGCCGCCGCTTCTCTGCATTTTTTTCATCTGACCGGTATAATCTGCCACGCAAATCGTGCCTCTGCCAAAAGCCTCGGGCCGCTCCTCCAGATCTGTCAAAATACCCGACAGATTAAAGCGGACAATTCCCTCTGCCACCCACTCGTCGCCCGGTCTCATTGGGATCAGCGGGCAGCTGCCAAAGCAGTAGGCCTTCCCCAGATATCTGTACTTCATCCGTCCCTTTTAGCCCCTGTTCTGCTTTTTCAACCTTCAATCCAGCGTATATACCCGTTCGGTTCTTCCATCCAAATAGGTCAAAATCCACAAAGTATACTCTCCCTCCGGCACATCGCCTCCCACCTGGCCGCTGTCAAAAACGCCGCCGGTGCGCAGACTGCAGAGTCTGCCGGAATTTACAATTTTATGCAGCCATTCCATAGAAACAATGGTATTTCCCATCATTTTTTGCATTATCTTCAGCCTCCCATCCCTGCCATCATAGCATAGATGGGAGATTTTGTCATACAAATCTATTCGACAATCGTCCTGCGTCCGATACTGTCGTAAATCAGCCCCTGTCCTTCCATGGACGCCAGAGAATAGCAGTTGCGTCCATCGATTATAATGGGATGCCGCATGCGATCCCGGAAATCCGCCGGTTTCAGGGCCTTCACCTCCGGCCATTCGGTAAAGATCAGGCAGAGATCCGCCTGCTCCAGGGCTTCGCCAGGACTCTTGCAATACTCGATCTCCGTCGGATAATACCGGCGGTAATTTTCTTCTCCCACCGGATCCCAGGCCCGAATCCGCGCCTCATCGTCCAGCAATATCGGCATGCTGACTAGCGACGGCGCCTCCCGCAGATCATCAGTGCCCGGTTTAAAGGTAAGTCCTAGCACCGCCACCGTCAGACCGTGAAAATCATCATAATATTTTCTCGCCTTTTTAATCAGCTTGAACTTCTGGTTTTCATTAACTTCTATGGTGGCTTTGATCGTCTTCAGCTCATTGTCATTAAAGTTGGCCAGCCAGTTGAGAGCTTTCGTATCCTTCGGGAAGCAGGAGCCGCCATAGCCAATCCCCGCCTGCAGGAATTTAGAGCCGATGCGCTCATCATAACCCATTCCCTTGGCCACATCTTCCACATCAGCACCCACCACCTCGCAGAGGTTGGCGATCTCATTAATATAAGAAATCTTAAGCGCCAGAAAATCGTTGGAGGCATATTTAATCATCTCAGCGCTGCGGCGATTGGTCATAAGCACCGGCGCGTCAAAACCTTCATAGACCCTGCTCAATGTGTCCCCGGTCCTCTCGTCCTCCGCACCGATGACAATCCGGGAAGCGTGAAGCGTGTCCCGTACAGCCGTGCCCTGAGCTAAAAATTCCGGATTAGAAGCCACCGACAGCTGCACGCCCGGTCTGGCCTTCCTTCGAATCAGCTCCTCCACTTTATCGTTGGTTCCGATCGGCACAGTGGACTTAACCACGACCACACAGTCGCGCAGGCAGGATTCCGCAATCTGCTCCGCCGCATCAAACACATAGCGAAGATTGGCCGAGCCGTCTTTCTTTTCCGGCGTGCCCACACCGATAAAAATCACCTCGGCATCGGCATAGGCCGAGCGGTAATTCGTGGTAAAAATCAGCCTCTCCCGGTTCTTGTGCATCAGCTCCTCCAGCCCCGGCTCATAAATCGGGGAATGACCCTGCTGCATCTTTGCAATTTTCTCTTCGTCTATATCTACGCATGTGACCTGGTGGCCATGCTCCGCCAGGCATACTCCGGTCACCAGACCGACATAACCTGTACCAGCTACCGCTATCTTCATCTCCGCCTCCGGCAAATTTATTAATTAATTGGTTTTGGATTCATTCTAACATATACCTTTGCCCAGAACAAGCCGTTTTCTCGCGAAAATCCTTACCTTTTTCATACGATTTCACACGAACACACAAGGAGCCTTGGCATAATAAATACTACCTAATAATGCCGAAACCATCATTTTGCCCTTGCATTTATTCCTTTCTCATGATATCCTAAAATTACATATTTGAATCATATTCGTTTCTATATAAGTTTTCCGGACATACATATATGGACATCTGGTATGTACGCCTTGTACAGCATGCCTTCCATACCGTTCATTTGCCCATTTCCTCAGTTATTTCTATATGCAATATATACCAGCTTTGTCTGTTGGCATTTTCCCGTTGATTGTAATAAGCAATGGAGCTTGAATACGCAATAAATCTAGAAAATATAAGGAAAAAAACATTCTCACACTTTGTCCTTCACATTTAGTTCACATAAAGGTGGTATTGATAATGATAAGCAATAAAGAAAACGAGATTCTTTTGACACACTACCAAAAATTCAGGCAGATCATAGAAGACTTTACCATTATGAGCGACACCTTTATGCGCAATGTTCTAAAGAAAAAGGAATGTGCCGAATATGTCATTCAGGTTATTATGGGACAGAAGGATCTCAAAGTAATCAGTGTCATCGTTCAGCAGGACAATAAAAATATGCAGGGGCGTTCTGTGACACTGGACTGCGTGGCTCAGGACGCAGAGGGAAGAAGATTTGATGTCGAAGTTCAGCAGAAAAGCAATGGCGCTTCCCCGAAGCGTTCTCGCTATCACAGCAGTATCCTGGACTCCAACACCTTAAATCCTTCGGAAGATTTTGACCAGCTTCCCGAATCCCATGTGATTTTCATCACTGAAGAAGATGTCCTGGGGCATGGCCTAGCAATCTACCATATTACCAGGACTATAGCCGAGACAAAAGAACACTTCGGCGACCAATCCCATATCATCTATGTGAATTCTCAAATCCAGGATGATACAGAACTTGGCAGGCTGATGCACGATTTTCACTGCAGAAACGCAGAAGAAATGTATAGCAAAATTCTGGCAGATCGCGTGCGTGAATTAAAGGAAACGCAGGAAGGAGTAGACAGTATGTGTATAGAAATGGAAAAACTTTATAATGAGGGGAAAGAAGAGGGCAGAGAAGAGGGCAAAAGGGAAGTTGCTTATAACCTTGCCGATAGAGGTATGTCCGCGGAAGATATTGCTCAGGTGGTTCAAGTAGATATTCGCCTTGTAAATGAGTGGCTCTCTGGTTATTCCAGTACAGAAAAAGAATCTCTGTGCCAGGTTTTCTAGTTAAAATGAAAAACCCCTTCCTTTTCTAAATATTAAATGCTTTAAGTTTGAAACAAAAAAGGAACAATGAAAAGGCCCTCCTGAATTTCTCAGAAGGGTCTTCCCATGTGGAGGTTAAAGGGCAGTGAGTGGTCAGTAACGTTCGGAATCTGAATAAACCGTTTGGGTTTCAATAACGTTCTTATTATCATCCAATACGCTAACTACAACCTTAGCACGGTAAAAATAATCATCTGGCTGGAGATTAAGGGAGTATTCTATTGCACCACTTTGATCAACCGTCTTTATTCCTCCCATAATGGAATCCCAAAATAACTGATTACGGCTGCGCTGCAAATAGAGCTCTATTTTAACATCAAATCCTAAAGCAGTAACACTGCCGGTAAAAACACAACGTCCATTATTATCTATTGTTATTGCTGCCGTAATTACATCGATGTACGTGTAAAGGGGCATAACGCCTCCATCATTGTATATTTCATCCTCTATTATATTAACAGATTCCTGCTCTTCATTAGCATATACGTTAGTAGAAAACATCATAACACCTATCAACATTACCGCTAACGTTCGTTGAATTTTTTTCATCTTCATTCTCCTACAATTTTCATGGTTTTTTCTGCCATTTCAATCAATTCGTTTTGTACATCATAATTCCCTATTATCATGTAGGCATATATAGAGTCTTCCCATACTATTCTTATTTTCTCATCTTTTATGTTGACTTGTGCGGGCACTCCATGTATATAATGCGTAGTATTCACTATATTTTCATTATCTATAGATATTGAACTAGCACCTATGAAAATATAATAATTAATCTGATTACCATCTGCATTTTTATAACAAATTCTTTTCAATCCATCCAAAATATCAATTTCCGCAACATTATACCCCTCCGGCACCCATTCCGGAATATACATCCCTTCAAAATCTGCGGGATTTAAATCAAATCCCTGATCTCTTTTCTCCATTATCCTCAGCTCCTGTGCCTCAGGAGTGACGATAGAGAAAAAGTTATCCACGCTTGCAGCAAAGGTCTCCACAGTATTATAAAGCAGAGTGAAAGTACCGGCGAATAGGAAGACGGCCACGGAGACAGCTGTGCGCAAGAATTTATGGCCTTGCTCCTGGCGGAGACGGGCACGGAGGCGGCGGCGTTTGCGGCGCTGCTGACGGTGAATCTCACGGGTCAGTTTGCGCTGGAACTGTTCTTCCTGGGCGGGGGTGGGCATCCGTTCCGGATTCAAGGCATACTCCTCCGCTTTGCGGATCCAGTATTCCTCCTCGTTGTCCTCCTCATCAGACAGGACTGCCCGGATCAGAGATTCCTGATAATCCTTCAGGTCTCTTTTTGCTGTCAGTTTTTCTTCCAGCCCGTCCGCTTCTTTCTTCATCCAACACCTCTTCATAATACTGAGCGGCCTTGCGGCGAGCTCTGGCCATGTAGACCCTTACGTTTCCCGTCTTGATTCCCAGTTTGAGGCCGATCTCCTTGTCGCTCAGACCATTTTTGTATTTCTCAATCAAAAGCGACAGATCTCTTGCCTCCAGTTTGGCCAGAACCGCATGCAGGCGGCGTCTGTCCTCTTCGATTTGAGCCGCCCTCATAAAACGCTCTTCCGGCGTCAGCTCATCGGAGGGAAGCTCCGTATAGTCATCGCTATCTATAGAGTGAAGAATTTTATTTTTGGTTCTTCTCCTCCCCTCATCGATCGCAACGCTGCGCATTGCGCTGTACATATAGGACAGTCTCTGTCCTAAAGTCTTGTCTCTCAGGCTCTCCACATGAATGACCATTCTCAGGAAGCCTTCCTGGATCAAGTCCTCGCGCTCATCCCCACTCAGCTGGTTTCCCAGCACCTGGCCGATTGCATATGCAGCCATTCCGTGTCCCTTTTCATACAGCTCCGTAATAATTCTCTTCGCTTCTTCATCATCTAAGACATCATCTCTTTTGTACGACATGACAGGTCCCCCCTAGCTTTTATAGGTTGTTTGTAGTTATTTCTTCCACTCATCTCACCTACATAAAACCGCATCACACTTTCCGGCCTCCGCCCTTTGGCGGAGAGAAAACTGATGTTTTGCCCTGATGCGGACGATCGGCCCGTGGGACCCCTTCTGTCATGCTCCTGCTGTCGCTGTCCGCCGTGCTCACATCTAAAACTGTGCTGCGGCAATATGACCCTCAGATACTGCAGCTGTCAACTGTATCCCGGTACCCGGCAAAAGCCTGAACTGAAGCTTCCGGCCTTTTTGGCCTGAAATTTTCCCCGTTTTTACCATTTCTCTAAAGCAACTCTCAATAAGTAAAACGGAACTCGGCATTTCATGTAACAGTCTCAGCTGTTTTATTTCCTTACTTTGCAGTTTTATAAACTGGATTTTTATTTGTCTTATTTGTCGGCAGGCTCCTCATCACACTTTTGTTTATATTTCCGCCCTGCACCCATTGCTGCGCTCCGATGTGGCTCAGGGTTCAGGACAGCCGGACCACTACCATCGTCCCATCCCAGGACACGGAGCCTTGTGCAGGCCAGCAGGGCATGGACGCCGCTCTTTCATTGCCTGAGGCCGCCATATCTGTCGAAATCAGCCGGTAGCTGTATCCCAGCGTCTCCCACAGACCCAGGATCCGCTCGGAGGAGCCGTAAACCTTCTCACTGTCCCATTCATAGAAGGACCAGCCGATGGTCTCGCCTCTCACCATCTGCCCGGAAAATACCGGGGACAGCTGCCCGACCAGCTGAACCTGAGCATCTGCCGGCGCGCCTGTCTCTTCTATCGCTTCCGCGATACTCTCACTCAGCTCACATTCCTGCCGGTAAACCTCATAGGCAGTATATGTCAGACGGAGAGTCTGCCCGGTCTGTATTACACCAAAAAGGCAGGCCGCTGCACATGCAGCCGCTCGCAGAGCCGGCACTGATTTTCCGGTACATCCGGCCATGAGCCGAATCAGATAGCACCAGCCAAAGGCAATAACAAAGGCCAGAGCCAGCTGCGCTCTCACCTGATCGGCTCCGCCCAGATACAAGGGGAGCAGAAAAGGAGAAATATACAGTATTATCCCCGCCATCAGATAAGCAGCAAAAGCGGGAGGAAGTTTTCTTTTCTTTTGTTTGGCGGATACCAGCTGCACGGTCAGGACAAGCACGGTGCCGGCAGCTGCCGTCAGATAGGCCAGCGTGTAATGCACGCCCTGTCCCAGCAAAATCTGCCTGCCATAGTGGAATAGTTCAGCAAGACACTGACCGACCGGCTGACTGCCCCATTTCACCATACCGGAAACATACGCTGTGGACTGCACTGAGCCTGTAGATATGTACAGTCCCGTCATGGCTGCCGCCTTGTCAAGGAGAAAGCCGACTGCAAATACCAGCACATGGAGGGCCGCCAGTCTCCACCAAAAGATGGATTTTTCCCTTTTTTCCCGATATTTCTCATAATACAGAAGAAACGCCGCCGCACAGGCGGCAATGTAGACCGCCACCAGAGACTGATAGGAAGAGAAGCTCCAGGCCATCAAAAGGACTGCCAGCGGCAGATAAACCGGGCGTCTGTTCCACAGGGCGGTCCAGGTCAGCACGCAGGATACCAGGCACAAAAGCAGCGCCCAGGCTATCTCCATGCTCTGCAGCAGAAAATGCAGCTGCTCCGTCACCGCCGGATGGGTGAAAAACAGGAGCGGGAAGGCCCACACAAAAGGATTTTTCCACACAGCCTTCGCCGAATTGCCGTTATCTGTCTCGGCCCCTGTCTCTCCTGCGTTTTTTTCCATAGATTTTTCCGCCTCTTTTCCAAAAAACGCCGCCGCCAGCACTGCAAACAGCACCAAAAAGGCAAGCGTTCCGGCGATTTCTGCCGTATAATGAAAAGAGGTCTGTCCAAACAGATATTTGCTGATCACCAGCCCCGGCCGCTCGTGATAGAGCCAGGAAGTCAGCATTCTCTGCGGCGTATTGATCATCATCTCCGTATCAATGGAAATGCTTCTAAATAGCAGACGCGAGGCAAAAGGCAAAAGGCAAATCACGGAAACTGCACCGGTACATACTATCTCGGCGATTTTGCCCGCTTTCCGTTCTCTTCTTCTATCATCTGAATTCTTCATCCCAACAACTCCTTTTCCAGACAAATTCATTGTAGCAGGAGCCGATATGGGTGTCAAGACAGCCAAAGTGCATATGCACGATTCGCTCAGCTGTTTGACAAATAAGCCTACAGAAAGAGCGCCGACACGATTTTACCCGCGCGGCGCCGCCCATTTTACACTTTCCCTACTCATCCTGATGCGGCACAAGCTGTGCCAGACTTCGTACAGAGCTAAGTATATGCTCCTTAAAGGAATCCGGCATAGGAGACACATAGAGTGCAATCTCCGAAGTCAGCGGATCCATAACGGCATGATCCGTCACATAATCGTACAGAAGATACTCCACTCCCACATCCAGGATCTCCGCTATGCGCAGGAGATTCTCCACACTGCTCATCGCCGTCCCCGTCTCACAGCGGCTGATACAGCTGACCGACACATGAAGCTGCTCCGCCAATTCCTCCTGGGTAATTCCCTTAAGCTTTCTGGCCGCTTTTATTCGCGAGCCTATCAGTTTTTTAAAATCCGACATAATGGTCCTCCAGATAACCTAAGTGTAACAACATTATGTTGGATTTAACATAAATCTATTCGCCTTCTTAATTGCTTAAAAAGCTTTGTTTTCGCTTAACCCACTCGCCCTCCGCCGGAACAGATCTCCTGAACACGAGCGGAAAGAGCATCGATAAAAGCTGCGTTTCCCGGCTCCTCCGCCAGTTCTCTGCCGAATATTTCGTTCAGCAGCTCCCGATCGCCATCCTTCCAGATCAAATGCTTGATGGTCCGTATGTTCCTCTCCGCGCAGCTGATATTCACATGAAAATGCGCAGCCACTTCGACATACAATCCTTTGCAGACATGCGTCAGCAGTTCTGATTCCTCCATAACCTTTATGATGCCGTAGCCGGTAAACCAAAACCCTTTGTAGGAGCCGTTGGCCCCCAGGCGCCGCAGCAGTTTTTGTGCTTCCTTCTCAACATCCGTCATTTGTAGACCCTCCAAATTCATAATGTAGTCAATTTTAGCTCGACCTTTATATGACTTCCCCATAATCAAAGAATGTCTCTCTTTTCTTTGATTTGTTCCGGGATCTACCCCCTGTCAGTTATAAAATTAGATAATTCTCAATATTTTTGCAATATGAAAAATTCGCAAATTTAGACATAATGTGTCGAAAAATGTCGAGAAGCGGTCGTTGCCCGTCCTTTACCAAAAATCGGCCGCAGATCGCTCTGCCAGCCGATTTTTCATCTCACTGATTTTCTTCTTCCTTCAGGCCGAGGTAATCGGCCAGTGCACGGATAAATTCCGTGTTGGAAAGATCCTCCGGCTTTGCTCCGCGGAAAATTTCCTGCAGAAGTTCCGGGGCGCCCCTGCGCCCGGCCAGCTGTTTGATCGTGCGAATATTGCGTTCGACGCTGCCCGGGCTCACATGAAAACGGACTGCCACGTCCACATACAGACCTTTGCTGATGTGCGTCAGCAGTTCCGCATCCTCCGCCACCTTCGCAATACCATAAGAAGTAAACAGGAAGCCCAGGTATGTCCCGTCTATTCCCAATCGTCTCAGCAATCTCTTCGCCTCATTTTCCATATCCTTCATCTACTTATTCTCCTTCCCATGTTGCATGTCAATATAAAATTTATTATCTATTCAAAACAATAAACGATACAGCATCTGTTTTGTATCAGTCCCCGATGCTTCTGCCGCAAAAGTCTTTGTCTTTCGATAATTGCAAAACTGCCTTAAACTGATATAATTTATGATATAATTTACAGTGAAGGCACTGTCTGAGCAGGCAGGCCGGAATGCAAACGCAGATAAAAATCTACTCCCTGCAGTAAGAAGAGGTATCCACAAGATGAAAAAGCCTGCCGCCCTTGCCAAAGGAAACACCATATCGAGCCGGCTGCTGATCTGCTTTCTGATCAGCACCCTGATCCCTACCATTCTGATCACTGTCCTTCTCTGCCTTCGATTTGACCGCCTTTACCGGCGCACTGCCGTAGATCAAATGCAGGTATCCATGAATCTGATCAGCGACTATGTCAATTCTTATCTGGATGAAATTGGCACCATCACCGGAGCCCCCTATTACCACAGCTATTTTTCCTCTCACGATTCCATAAGCCCGGGGGATTCCGATTATTTAAGTGAAGTCAATGCGTTTCAGACGGAGATGGAGACTCTCCTGAACCTGACCACCTACTCTCATTCCGATATCTCCGACCTGATCATCTGGTCCGACGGCCAGTATCTGTACCAGTCTCTCTACCATGAACTCTGGTATTTTCCTGCCAACATGGTCATGGAAGAGCAGCCCTGGTACGAGCGGGCTCTGTCAAGCGACGGGAGTCCGGTTTTCACCCCTTTAAGCGCCATGAATATCGCTGGCCAGGAAGGCGAAACCATCGATACCTCCTCCTTTTTTATCACCCGCAAGATCCGCAATCTGCGTCAGCCCGATCAGCTGAATCTGGTTATCTTAAATCTGACCTCCCGGCACTTTGATGCGGAGCTGACGGATATGAATTTGCTGTACAATTCTTTTGTTCTGCTCACCAACGAATATGGGGAACTGATCTACTCCAGCAAGCCCCTGACCGCCCAGGCATTTACCGCGGCATTAGGCGGAGCGGATTTCCGCTATGACGGCAGCCGGTGGAGCAGCCTGACCACCTCCGTGGAGGATTTTCCTCTATCCGTTCATGTAGTCTACTGTCTGGACGATGTCGGACGCCATACCGCAGCGCTGATATTTGGCGCATTCTGTATCTATCTGGCAGGTCTGTGTCTGGCCTTTATCCTGTTTCGCCGATACAACCGCTGGATCTCTCACTCCGCGCACAACCTGCTGACCACCTTTTCCGCGCTGGAGAAGGGCAATCTCGAGGTGCGCTGTTCGCCGGTGGATGTAGAAGAGTTCAACCAAATCGGCAGTTCCGTCAATCAGATGATCGAAAAGCTCAATGAAAAGATCAAGAAGGAATACCTGATGACCATTCAGCAAAAATCCATAGAGCTCTACGCCCTGCGCTCACAGATTCAGCCCCACTTTCTGATCAATACGATCTACTGCTTTATCACTCTGAATCAGATCGGAGAGAGAGACAAGTTAAACACTGCGTTCTACAGTCTGGCCCATCTGCTGCGCTATGTGCTGAGCCGGGAATACTACACTACTCTCGGACAGGAACGGGATTTCATCGAGGACTACCTGAAGCTGCAGAAGCTTCGCTTTGGCGACAGACTTTCCTATGAGATTCAATGCGAGGATGATCTGCGTCCGCTGCGCATTCCCAGACTTTTGCTGCAGCCCCTGGTGGAAAACGCCATCATCCATGGCATAGAGCCCAGCGAGACCCCTTGCCTCTGCTCCGTCCGCATTTTTATGCAGGACGGTCTGCTGCATCTTCTCGTGGAAGACAACGGGGTAGGCTTCGATCCCGAGGAGCTGGAGCGCAAATCGGCCGAGGCAGCGCGCACGGCCTTCCGCCCTGAGCCTGCGCCTTGCCCTCCCGCCCCGGGCCCTGCGGACGCCTCCCACAAAACCTCCGTGGGACTCTATTATGTCCGTGAACGTCTTAAAATGTGGGCGGACAAATCGGCATTGACCATCCGCCGCGAGGAGGTAACGCGGGCGGAAATCACTATTGCGGAGGAGGAAATCGGCTATGAAGCTTCTGATCGTTGACGATGAACCACTGATCCACGTCTCCATTGAATTCTGTCTGCGGCAGATCGGCGAGTCGCAGCTGGAAATTATTCACGCCTACAACGGCTCCGAGATGCTCGCCTGCATGGGCGACAATCCGTCCGTCGACATTGCCCTGGTGGATATCCGCATGCCCGGCACCGACGGGCTGGCCGCCATCGCCTCCGCGAGACAGCAGTGGCCCCATACCAGCTATTATATCATGAGCAGCTTCAGTGAGTTTGAATATGCCAGAGAGGCCATACGCTTAAGCGTCACCGAATATCTTCCGAAACCGCTTTCACCGGAGGATCTCTCCCGGGTCATTCTTCAAGTGCGTGAAAAGCAGGTCCGCCAGGAGAAACAGATCCGCGACAGTTTCCGCAGCTGGCTGGAAAGCGCCCTCCATCGCCGCGATGTGAGTTACCTCTATGCCGGCGGCTATCACACCGCCGTCGCTCTTCTGACTTGCGACAGCAGCAGCGAAGAAGTACTGTTCTGGGTACCGCCATTTGTAAAGGCCTGTCATTCCCGGGTTTTATCGCTGCCCTGCCGCGAGGGTACACTGCTCCTAGTCTATGCCCAGGAGCCCGGCCAGGTCCATGAGGTGCTGGGGAATATCCCCAAAAAAGACTATCCCTGCGGAATAACGATCTTTGTCTCTTCTGTCTGTCACGATCCGGCGAAAATGTCCTCGCAGCTGCACCATATCCTTGAACTGTCCGCTCTGCGGGTTTTTGCCGGCACTCGTATCCGCTACGATCTGGCCGCCATGACTGCGCCTTCTGCAGAGACACTGGAGATGGCCGGACAGTGGCTGGCCCTGCGGGACAGCTATTTTGAGCAGCAATACACTGCCTACGTATCTCTCTGCGCCCGCCTTATTCCTTCGCTGAAAAAAAAGCTGCCCCAGCGCCTCGTTCACCTGGCTTCCTTTATTCAGGCCATGACAGGCAGCCCTTCCTCCATCCCCGCCGATCCGCGCAGCCTGGAGCAGGTCCTCTTAAACGCTGAAAGAGAGCTTCTGGGACAGCGCAAAAGCATCGACAAAATGGACGCCGTTCTGGCCTATATCGACCAGAATTTTACCCGCAATATTTCCATCGCCGATCTGTCCGCCCAATTTGAGCTGACCCCCAATTACCTGAGCACTCTGCTCAAAAAACGTCTGGGCATCAAATTCACCGATTATCTGACCAGTCTGCGCCTGGCCCTGGCCAAAAAACTTCTTCTCAACACGGACCAGTCGGTAAAAGAAATCACTGAGCAGGTGGGATATTACAGCCAAAGTCATTTCACTAAGCTTTTCACCGAAAAAGAAGGCTGCACGCCGGCAGAATTCCGCGAGCACAAGGGCAATATGCCGCAAAATTAAAATGCGGCAGCCTCCTGTCGGATGTATCGCCCTGCTGAAAACAAAGTTTCCCAATGAAATACGGAAAGCCCTGGCAGCAAGGCATAATGCCTGCCGCCAGGGCCTCTTTTACAAAGCTCTCCTATACGTTTCCGTTTTGTCCTATATTTCCTCTTTACTCGTAGAAGGCTCCGGCTTCCTCATACATATGGTCCACAGCCTCTTCGGGAGACATGCCGCCGATAATGCACTCCTGTACGTATTTGCCGACCACGTTGTCCTTGATCTCCGTGTAGCTCTCATCGAAGGGCATTTCCACAAAGTAATCCAGCTGTTCCACCGCTACATCCAGGTAAGGATACTGTGCCAGCATTTCCTGGTAAATGTCAGAGTTCAGGGCAGCGTCGCTGGTGGGAAGATATCCGGTGCCCGCCGCATATTTGCCGGCAACATCTCCGCTGCACATATATTTCATGAACTTCCATACAGCCTCTTCTTCCTCCTCGCTCATACCGGAGAAGGCCACCAGGTTGGAACCGCCGGGGATAGCCGCATAAGTCACATCCTTCGGGATATAGGCTACGCCCACCTCGAAATCGCTGTTGTCCACCAGACTGCGGTACTGGGCAGAGCTCTGCATCGTCATCGTGCAGACGCCGGCCATGAAGGCGTTGCGCAGGGCAGAGTTGGACGCATAGTCATCACCTTCCGGCAGATACAGAGAGCCATCATCTATCATATCCAGCCACAGCTGCAGAGGCTTGGTGCCAGACTCGTCATGGAAGCCGATGTTGTTGCCTTCCTCATTGTATACCTGGCCGCCGGCCGTCAGCATCATCGCCAGATAATACCAGGAGTCTCCCAGAGGGCAGCCATAGCCGTAAACGCCGTCGCCAGTCATAGCCAGGGCCATCTCCCGCATTTCATCCCAGGTTTCAGGGCCATGGTCATATCCTGCCTCCGTCAGCGCATCTACATTGTAATACAGAACCGGTACGCTTCTGCCATTGGGCAGGGATACCAGCTGTCCCTCATAATAGGAATAGTCCATAACGCCGGGATACAAGGCGTCCAGATCAAAGTCCGGGTCATTCTCCGCATAGGGCAGCAGGTCAAGCAGAACCCCCGCCGAAGCGTACATTCCCACGCGGGTAATTTCAATCTGGGCAACGTGAGGGGCGTTTCCGCCGGAAACCGCAGCCTGCAGCTTCGTGCCGGCAGTGGTGTAATCGCCCTGATAGATGGCTTCCACATAGACTTCATCCTGGGAGGCATTGAACTCGTCTACGATCTCCTGCAGCAGCTCACCGGTGGTGCTGCCCATGGAATGCCAAAACTCGATGGTCACCGCTCCATCTGCCGCCTCTCCCTGGGCGTCCCCGCCCTGGGTTTCATCCCCGCCGCCGGAGCAGCCGGCAAGCAGCGTCATCGCCATAGCCATGGATAATAAAATTGCGATCCACTTTTTCATCGTTTCTCTCCTTTTCGTCTTTTTGTTTTTACTTTTGAAAATAATCTATATCTGAGCCCCGACAGGGTTCTCATTCTGTTGCTTTATTCCCGGATCAGCTCGGTAAGCGCCCTTCCCTCGGCCTGCGGCATTGCAGCTCCCAGGATGGCTGCCCAGGTAGGCGCCTCGTCGATCAGCCGGCCCTCTTCCAGGATCTGCCCGGAGCAGATATGGGGGCCAGCCATATAAAAGGTGGGTTGAGGCCCTTTCACAGGCAGATGGCCATGGGCGGATACGGAAAGCTTGTAGTCGCTGTTATCCGTCGGCTGGATCGGAGCGCCCTCGCACTTGTTTCCGAAGGATGTCCCCAGCCTTCCCTCCACGGCATACTCGAAAGGCCCTGCCAGATGCCACTTTTCCTTCAGCGTCTTTTTATCGATAATCTGCTCGCAGCCATATTTTTCATCGGCTGTCAGAGCATGCAGGATTTCCAAAACCTTAGCGCGGGTCTTCTCGTCTGCCGGATCCTTCAATACCACATGGCAGGACAGGCCCGCCGAATGGCAGTAGGCTTTCCAGTCTTTCACATGTCCATCCTCTCCCAGCTCGATCAGCCCTTCTCTTTGCAGAATTACATTGGGATGGAAAACCTGCTTTACCGGGAGATGGCCATGATCCCCCACCACCGCAAAGTCCGTCTTTTCATATAGTCCCAGCCGCTTTAACTGCTCTGCAATCCGCCCAAATCTCTCATCGCAGGCCAGAAGCGCGGCCCTGGCCTCCGGCGAAAAACCGCCATAGGCATGCCTGGCATGATCCAGATAGGACAGATGCAGCATGACCACCTCCGGCTGATGTTCCTCGATCACCTCCTGGAGACACCGGACGCCGAATTCATCCAGCTCCGGCTGATATTTCCAGCGCAGCAGATGGCTGTACTTGTCATAGAGCTTTTCCATTCCCGGTGAACAGACGCTAAGGAAACGGGGGCGGGAGTCGCCGGAGGGGTCGTCCGACCAGATTTCCGGAATATTGTATGCGATATGGGGATCGGCCCCAGTCACCGGCCAATTCACCACGCAGAAGCGGTAGCCCAGGGGAACGGCCGCGTCGATCAAGGTCGGAACCTTCAGCTCTTCCCTCCTCCAGTGCCACTGGGGATGGGGATTGTCCACCTGCACCTTTTCATTGTGGTAGATCCCATGGACATCGGGATAGCAGCCGGTAAGCATGGTGGCGTGAGCCGCATAGGTCATGGCCGGATAGACGGAGCGCACCCGTTTCACCTGGGAGCCTCTCTCCAGGATTTCCTGCAGATGCGGGCAGTCTTTCAGCCATTCCATATCGTCGTAAAACAACGAATCTACCGATAGGATAAACAACCGTCTCATCGCTCGTCCTCCTGCTATTTAATTCCCGAATAGACAAAGGCATTGCGGATTTTCTTGCTGGCCAGAATATAGAGTCCCAACATCGGCAGCACCAAAAGAAGGTTGCCCGCCATGATAACGTTCCAGCGCTGCAGGGTATCCGCATCCTTTAGCAGGGCGATTCCGATGGGCAGCGTCCGGTAAGCGTCCTGGCTTGTCATGATCAAAGGCCAGAAATAGTTGTTCCAGTTGGAGATAAAGGACAAAAGGCCTATCGTCACCAGAGCCGGCCGCACCATGGGCATCATAATGCGGAACATAATCTTGATATCGCTTGCATTGTCGAGCTTGGCCGCCTCGATCACCTCCGACGGCACCTGCAGGAAATACTGCCGCAGCATAAAGATGCCGAAGGGATTGGAGATAAAAGGAATGATCAGGGCCACATAGGTGTCCATCAGTCCCATATCGCTGAACATAAAGTAAATCGGCAGGAAGGTGATCTGCATCGGGATCATCTGCCCTAGCATCACCAGGGCGAAAACCAGAGACTTGGCCTTAAACTCATACTTGGACAGGCTGTAGGCCGCCGGGACAATGATCAGATACTGGAGAAACACCACGCTGACGCAGACGATCAGGGAGTTTATCAGATATTGTCCCACCGGTATGGTCTTGAACACCTCGGCGAAGTTGCTCCACTGAGGGCTCTCGGGCAGCAGAGACGGGGGATATAAAAGGGTCTCCCCCAGGGTTTTTAAAGCCGTGCTGATCATCCAGAAGAAGGGAAAGGCCATGACCACGATCAAAACCAGCTTTCCCACTATGTCCAGAATGTTCAAACCGGCATCCAGGGCTTTGTTTCTCTCTTTCATGCTCTTTCCTCCTTATTGATAATACACTCTCTTCTTGCTGACCTTAAACTGCAGGAAGGTAATGGCGCAGACAAAAATCAGCAGGATCACGCCGGCGGCGCAGGCCTGCCCTGGCTTGCCGTAGCGATAAGCATATTCATAGATGTAATACACCAATGTATTGGTAGAATTGAGCGGGCCGCCTCCGGTCATAATGCTTACGCTGTCGAAAACCTTGAACGAGGATATCGTCGCCACCACAGAGGTAAACAAAATCGTCGGAGAGATCATCGGCAGAGTAATCTTAAAGAAGGTCCGCAGCTTCGGCGTATCATCCAGCTCCGCTGCCTCGTAGACGCTGGTGGGAATATTCTGGAGCGCCGCCATAATGAGCAGCACATAGTATCCCAGCCCCTTCCACACCATCACCAGGGCGATTGAAAACAGAGCGGTATCCGGCGAAGCTAAAAAGGTGTAAGAGTCAAAGCCGAGTGCGTTCAGCACGGAATTTAAGAATCCCATCTTGGAATCCATCAGCCACAAAAACAGGGTAGACACCGAAACCACCGATATAATATGCGGAGTAAAGATAAAAGTCTGGGTGATTTCATTGAGCTTTCGGTTCCGCTTGGAATGCAGCCAGGAGGCGATAATCACCGCCAGCGCGATGGTCAAAACCACTGTGATCAGGGTATAGACCAGAGTGTTGGTGAGAACTTTATGAAAATCCTCCGACGCAAACAGGGTCTGATAATTCTCCATCCCCACAAAATCCGGATCCTTGGTGATCAGGTTGCCGCCAAAGAGAGAACGATAAATCAGATAGATCAGGGGATAGACCGTAAAGACCAAAAGCAGGATCACTGCCGGAGCCGCCAGGATATAACCCATCAGCCGCTCATGCTTTTCATTTTTTCCGTAGGCCGGCTTTACGGCCGCTTTCGTTTTGCTCATGCTTTCCCCTCCCTAAAAGCGGCGGCGATCATCTTCCTCTCCGCCTCGCCAAGGGGCCGCCGCATTGTATCGGCGCCAAACAGATACATACTGTCAAATTTTACGCCGACCATCAGGATCGTCCCATCCTCCACATCGTCCTCACTCTTGCACATGATCACGCCGTAAGGCGTATCCAGGGAGTAGATAATCTCGGAACCCAGCATTTCCTTGGTCTGCACCGAAGCCGGGATGTTGATCCCCTCCCCCTCGTTCATCGTATGCAGCCGCACCTTTTCCGGCCGGAAGCCCAGCTTCATGCCGTCGGGGAGGCGGCCGTCCAGAATATTGGTCTGGGGCGTGCCCACAAACTGCGCCGTATAAATGCAGTTCGGATTATGATAAAGTTCCTTAGGCCCCGACTGCTGAATGATTTTTCCATTATCCATCAGCACAATGTCATCCGCCATGGTCATGGCCTCCACCTGGTCATGGGTCACATAGACGAAAGTGGTTCCCATCCTCTTATGCATATTGATCAGCTCTACGCGCATCTGCGCTCTCAGCTTGGCGTCCAAATTGGATAGGGGTTCGTCCATCATAAAGACCTTGGGATCTTTCACCATGGCCCGGGCCAGAGCGACTCTCTGACGCTGTCCGCCGGAAAGATTGGCCGGCTTTCTCTTCAGATACGCCGTCAGGCCCACAATCTCGCAGACCTCATTGATCCGGCGTTTTCTCTCCTCCTTGGGAACCTTCTTGTTCGCCAGGCCAAATTCAATGTTTTCCTCCACCGTCATCGTGGGATACAGGGCATAATTTTGAAACACCATCGAGATATCCCTTTTGCCGGGAGCTACGTCATTGACTCTCTGTCCATCGATATACACATCGCCTTCCGTGACCGCCTCCAAGCCGGTGATCATCCGCAGAGTGGTTGACTTCCCGCAGCCGGACGGCCCTACCAGCACGGTAAAGGATCCATCCCGTATCTCCAAATTGAGATTTTCGATTACCACATCGTTTCCATAGGCTTTTTTCACGTTCTTCAGTGATATTGAACTCATCTCGTCCCTCCCTCGGTAGAGCGGCGGCCCCTTCGGAGGCCGGCTCTTGTTTCTTTCATCTGGTCTCAGTATAACACCAGGCCAGGACTGGCGGGATTTCGCATTTCTCGAATCCTTTTGCTTGATTCTACAATTTTCTATCCCTCAAAAAGTATATTTTTTTAGGATATTTCTCCCTATATTTTTTGTCTTTATTTTGTTATGCTTTAATTTTTGTTGTCTATAAGGAATTATCAATATTTTTTTACAGTTTGTTTTTCCATTTTGTGTAATATCTTTGTAAAGGCAAAGTAAACCTTCCGTTCTGCTGCCAGCCCCTGCTTCTTCCACCGGCTGGATCTCCTTGTAGAAATCGGCAATGCAATTATAGAAGAACGCAAAATCTTCCTCCGCACGTTACTGCTATACTACCAATAAAGATTCAAGAGAAAGGAAGACTCCATCACAATGTGCCAAAAAACAAACACGGAAAGAATCCTTCCCCATCTGCCCCTTCTTTCCAGCGAAAAGGCCGGCATTTCCCGCGAGGAGAATGATGAAAGCCTGACAGAACGGGCGCTTCTGACGAAACCATTCTGGAAGACTACCTTTTTACCAATCAGCAGGTGTCCGATTACCGGGAAAGCCTATGCGCACGCCTGCGATATCTGGGAGCTGACGAAGAAGAGGTAGAGCAAATCCGTATTCTGGAATCGGTAGAAGCCTCTTATTTGAAAGACTGTATGCTCTCTATTGAAAGAAATTACAGCGGCTTTTTTCGTTTTGTCCGCGATGTCCTGCTTATCAGCCCGGATATGCAAAAAAAACTGGAGGAAAAATATACATGTCAAGCGAATCCTTAACCATACCATCCATCCTGCTGCGCATCGTGCTCTCCATGCTGCTCAGCGGCATTCTGGGATATGAGCGGGAAAAAAAGAGGCGGCCGGCAGGCTTTCGAACCCACATTGTCGTATGTCTGGGCTCTTCCTTGGCTATGATGACCGGTATCTACCTGACCGATCTGTACGGTACGGGTGATCCCGGCCGCATTGCCGCACAGGTGATCAGCGGCATCGGCTTTCTGGGCGCCGGCACAATCCTGGTGACCAGGCAGAATCAGGTCAAAGGACTGACCACTGCCGCGGGCCTCTGGGCCAGCGCCTGCCTGGGATTGGCTCTGGGCGCAGGTTTTTATGGCGGCGCCGTTCTAAGCTTTGCCGGAATCTGGTCTTCACTGAAGATTCTGCAGAAAGTAGACAGCTATCTCTACGTCCACTCCAAAGTCATCAATCTCTATGTGGAATTCAACAGCGTCAGCGACGTGAGCCGTTTTATCTCCTATGCCCGCAGTCAGAATGCAAGCGTGCGCAACCTGGAGATGAACCGCTCCAAAAATGCCGATGGCTCCGTCTCCATCTCTGCTGTCCTGAGTCTCAAATTCGAGCAGCCGGTCTCCCACACACATATTGTCGAAATATACGGCGCCCTGGAAGGCATCACTTTTCTGGAGGAAGTATAACAAAAGAAGCCTCAATTCATGATTAAGATCATGTTTTGAGACTTCTTTGACTTTCGCTGTTTAAAGTATCCGCATGACGATCATCCGTCGGACTCCGTCAGCAGGCCTCCGTACAGATATGAGGCAATCAATTACTCCCCATTTTCCCGCTGATGGACTCTGCCGCCAGTTTTCCGGAAGTAACTGCCCAGCCATTGTTTGCTCCGGAAGGCGAATCATCTCCCATCACACCGCCGACCACTTCACCGGCTGCATACAGACCCTCGATGACTTCCCCGGAAGTATTTTCCACCTGCAGATCGGTGTTGACCACCAGACCGCCCATGGTCGTAGCAAAACGAGGCTTCTGTTCCACCAGATAGTAGGGGCCGTCGCCGATCTCCATAGTCATATAATCTGCCGACCGTCCGAAATCTTCATCTACGCCGGACTGCACAAAGCTGTTGTAGCGCTCCACCGTGGCCGTCAGTATCGCCGGGTCCATACCGGCCGTCTCGGCTACTTCCTCCAGAGTTTCTCCATGAATAAACACCGGGGTAGTGCTGCCGTTTGCCTCCAGATAGCTCTCGATATCCTCCTCGCTGATGCCGGCGCCGCCCAGCTGAGCCTTCCAGGCGTCAAAAGTCTCCTGGTCCATCAGAAGATACAGCATCTGTCCTTCCTGCTCCAGCTCGGTCTCCAGAATCGTACGGTTGGATGCCTTCTCATCCACCACGCGATTTCCCTCAGCGTTGACCAGAATAGCGCTCATGGTCCAACCTACGATATTGCCGGCAATGGTAGATTTGGCAATGCCCTCCGACACCTCGATTCCGTTGGGATAACGCTTGCCATACTCCATCAGACGGGTGGCGGCATCCACACCCTCGGCGGTGGCCATAATGACGCCGTCGCCGGTAGAGGAAACAGGACCGTAATACAAAGCGGACTGCATTTCCTCGCTGAGCAGATCCTTATTGTTGCCATAACCGCCGGTAGCCAGCAGTACAGCCTGTGCCTGAATGGTATAGTCGGTATCGTCGCTGGATGCCAGAACGCCTGTCACCACGCCGTTTTCATCGACAACCAGCTCACTGGCGCGGGTATTCAGGAGAACCTGTGCATCTGTCTCGGCAATGGCATTTCTCATGTTTTCAGCTGCGCCTGCGCCGCTTCCCGTGTAGGCCAGCTCACGGTCATGAGAGTATTCCGCCAGCTGATGAAGACCGCCTTCCATATCAAAGGTAACTCCCTTGCTCTGCAGCCAGTCGCTGGTCTCGCCTACGTTCTCCGCATACAGAGTCAAAAGCTCAGGCACGTTGAGTCCGGCTCCGTTGGCCATAAAATCGTCAACCATGCTCTCCACAGAATCATCCGTCACGCCTGCTTCCTTTTGAAGCTCGGATCCCATGACCACCTGATTGCCGCCGCTGATGGAAATAGCTCCGCCCATAAAGGCCATCTTCTCCACGAGAATTACATTCAGCCCCAGCTCTTCAGCGCGGATGCAGGCTGTCATACCGGCGGCACCGCCACCCACAATAACCAGATCCGCCTCCAGGGTCTCCTCCGTCTTTTCCGTCTCTTCGGTCACCGGCACCGCCTTCAATGCCTCCGCATCTCCGCCTGCCTGGGTTACACAGTCAGCCACTGCCTCCAGGATCGCATTGGAAGTCACCGTAGCTCCGGATACCGCATCTACTCCCAGAGACTGAGACTCCACAATCTCTCCCGGGATGATATCCACAGCATTGGTACCGATTCCATCTGTCTCTGTGTGGTCCGTTACCGTCACGCTGTCGATAGCATCTGCACTGAAGACTACCTCTACCGTCACATCACCCTTCAGGCCGGCAGCTGAGGCCGTATAGGTGCCCGGGACATAAAGCCCGCTTTCCTGGGCCGCCTCCTGGGTCGCCGTCTCCGCTGCAGTATCTGCCGGATTTGTTCCCTCGGCAGGCGCACTGCAGGCAGCCAGGCAGAAGGTCAGCAGCAATGCCGTCAGCGTTTTTCCCAAGCGCAATACTTTTTCCTTCATTGATATTGTTCCTCCTTTGTTTTTTCCGGGAAAAGGTATTTTTCCTTTTCTAAGACTGTCCCATTGTATCCCAATTTCTCTGACTTGTAAATATGGATGTTAATTTTTTTTTCACATTTTAGGCGAATCTTTTCCGCGCCTTTTACAGTAATTCCCTCTGTTTTTTCGGACATATGTTTGCTGTAATAGCAGGGAAAGGAGGCCCCTATGAATTTACCCGAAAAGCGGCTGTATCTGTGCATCGATTTAAAATCCTTCTATGCCTCGGTAGAATGTGTCTGCCGCGGTCTCGACCCCATGACGGCCCGGCTGCCAATACCGCAATTTGTCCAGCAGCAAATACGATAAAAATAGCATTTGATGAGCTGACAGATATACAGATCCCCGATATGGCGGCAACAGATACAGATATTTCAATAATATGACAAAACGCCTAAATGGCGAAGGCACAAACACACTGACTATTTATTGACGAATGCCGCAGCACACTGTATAATAATTAAGCAACAATTAAACTCATGTTTTATAAACAAGAGGAGGAACACAAACATGAAAAACATCAAGAAGTACATCTGCCTTCTTCTGGCGGCTGCACTCTGCCTGACGGCCTGCTCCACCACCAGCGGAGACGCCACCACAGCAGCAGCGACCGAAGAGGCAACGGCAGCTGAGACGACAGCAGCCGACACCGGAGACGGCATGTTCCAGCCCGGCACCTACACAGGCGTGGGCACGGGAAGAAACGGTGACATCACCGTGGAAGTCGTCTTTGACGCCAATTCCATCGTATCCGTGACCGTAACCGATCATACGGAGACCGATGGCATCGCCGATCCCGCCCTGGAGCGGATTCCGGCCGAGATCGTTGAGTATCAGAGCCTGGCCGTAGACACCGTCTCCAGTGCCACCCTGACCAGCGAGGGCATCCTGCAGGCCGTAGAGGACTGCGTCACCCAGGCAGGCGGCGATGTAGATGCCCTGAAGCAGCCCATCGAGACCGGTGAGGTAGAAAAAACCGAGGAGACCCAGACGGCCGATGTCGTGGTCGCAGGTTCCGGCATCAGCGGCCTGACCGCCGCCATCGCCGCGGCTGAGGCTGGCGCAGACGTCGTCGTCATCGAAAAGGAGGCCACCACCGGCGGCACCACCGCTCTGGCCGGCGGCTATCTGATCTGCGTGGATTCCGAAATCTATGCGGATTCCGGCTTTGACGATTCCCTGGATACCTTCCGTGAATACTGGAATGAGCGCATGAGCTATTCCGGACAGGATTCCGGCTATCCCGATATGGAGCGCTGGGAGCATGTGGTGAGCCAGACCGGCGCCACCGTGGACTGGATGAGCGATCTGGGCGTCACCTGGCAGGACGAAATTTTCACCGGTTTCGGCGCTTACCCTGTAGCTTATAATCCCGGCGGCGGACGCGGCCTGATCGACGAGCTGGTTTCCATCGCTGAGGGTATGGGCATCGAGATCATCCTGGAGTGCACCGGCGAGGAGCTGGTCGTGGACGATAACGGAGCCGTAACCGGCATTGTGGCCGAGACTGCCGACTCCATCATCACCTTTGAGGCCCCTGCCGTAATCCTGGCCACCGGCGGCGTTTCCCAGAATGCCGAGCTGGTAGAGCAGTATTCGCCGAAGGTTGCCAATGCCGGCACCATCTCCGTAGCCGCTGCAGGCTCCACCGGCGATGGCCTGCTGATGGCGATCGATGCCGGCGCAGCCGTATTTGACGAGTTCTTCACCTCCATCTACGCCACCACCGTGGATCCCGAATTCACGGCAGCTGTATCCGAGGCTTCCACTCTGACCACGGTCAACCAGCTGGGCGTAAATGCCAACGGCGAGCGTTTTGCCAGCGAAGTTCCCGTCTATGTGGATGCCCTGGGTTCCGATATGATTCAGGACGGCAACGCTCCTTTCTGGTACATCTATGACTCCTCCGACGCGGATATCACCGCTATCCTGGAGCAGGGCGTAGAGGCCGGCGTGGTCGCCAAGGGCGAGACCATCGAGGAGCTGGCTGCTGCCATGGATGTGGACGCTGCCGCTCTGCAGGCCACCTATGACCGCTATGAGGAGCTGGCCGCTGCCGGAGCGGATGAGGACTACAATAAGCCCGCCGAGAATCTGGTAGCTCTGGAGACGGCTCCCTACTACGCCGTGAAGTTCTATCCCACCACCTTCGGCTCCCAGGGCGGCGTCCTGACCGATTCCGAGGGCCGTGTGCTGAACGAGGCGGGCGAGGTCATCTCCGGCCTGTACGCAGCAGGTGAGATGAGCAACCGCTACTACTACAACGAAAACTATGTTCTGGCCGCATCCCTGGGCCTGTACGCTGTAGCCGGCCGCCTGGCAGGCGCTGCCGCCGCTGCGGACATCCAGTAAAGGACATACGGGATAATCCTGCAAACAGATCGATATAAGCGGATATCCCGTACAGGAGTACAAACAGAACAAATGGAGGGGCAGCCGCACCAATGATTTTCCAAGAAGGTGCGGCTGCCCCTTTTTCTGCTCCGCCATATGCGGTTCTGCTCTGCTCCCGTGCTGTCCTTTTGCTGTTCGCTGCCCGCTATGCTTCTTTGCGCCGCTCTTTTCCGGCTTGGTCTGCATCCCGCTGCCCCAGCCTGACGTCAAAGGGAAAGCCTCCCGCCCGCAGGGACTGGCGCAGAAAGACATTGATCGCCGTGGTAAGATTGATCCCCAGCTCCCCGTAGAGGGCCTCGCATTGATTTTTCAGCTCTCGGTCCATGCGGACGCTGAAGGTTATCGTATCCGCCACTATTCTCTCTCCTCTCTGCTGCCGCTGACAATGGAGTAATAAGCCCGCGAAGTCACCCGGTAGACCACCACATAGAAGAGGACGAACACCAGATAGCAGATGGCCGTCGTCAGAATGAGCAGCCTTGTGTTGACCGCATTGAAGAGGGCCAGCATTTTGGAAATCAGAGGGAAGGCGAAGGCCAGGTGGAGGCCCGCCGTCAGCACCGGCAGGAAGAATACGGTCAGCACCTGGGAGTTGACACTCTTCCAAATCTCCCGGTGGGTCATGCCCACCTTCTGCATGATGGCAAACCGGGACTGATCCTCGTAACCCTCCGAAACCTGCTTGTAGTAGATAATCAGCACTGCCGCCAGCAGGAAAACAATGCCCAACAGTACGCCCAGGAAAAACAGGCCGCCGTAGAGGGCATAGTAGTCCGTCCTCTTCATCAGTGCTCCCTCACAGAGCACCGAGCAGCCGGTCCGGCTCTCATAAGCCGGCAGGATCTCGTCCTCGATGGCCATCGTGATATCTACCTGGGTCTGCTGGTCGCAGGACAGATCAAAACCGTAAAACCAATGAAGACTGACCACATCCGTCCCGGCAGCCGTCGTCTCTCCCACACCCAGAAGTTCGGTGAGCTGGCCTGCCAGCTCTTCAAAATGGGGAACAAAGATGTAGAGCGACGGGATAATCTGCATGGAGTCTACGCCGTTGTTGGCAAAATCATCCACTTTTTCCTTAATTATATAGGGCTCACCGTTGCCGATGGCGATGGTGTCTCCCGGATAGTTCTCGCCTCTGGTGGTGTACAGCAGCACCTCCCCCTCATTCAGGGTTTCATTCTCCCCCATCAGCCGGTTGTAGTCCTCGATGGACACCAGAAAGATCTGCCAGGCGTCGGCATAGGCTCCCGGCTCCGTGCTGTTGTACTGGGATTCGTTCATCGTCCAGGCGCGGCCGTCCGTCACGAAACCGGCAAAGCCCGCCACCCGGTAGTCCAGGACATTGTAGAGCTCCGCTCCCTGCCCGGATACCACATCTGCCGCCTCCGACCGGAGGGCCTGCACCTCATCGGAATAAAACTGCGCCGGCTCCTCCAAGGTCACATCCAGGTTAATATGACGGGGATAGCGAGTGCGCAGGCTGTCCTCGGCTCCCACATACAGGCAGACCGTGGAGGATACCATCACCAGCACCATCGTGCACAGGATACAGATGGACGCCAGTCCTGCACCGTTTCTCTTCATCCGGTAAACCATGGAGGACACCGAGACGAAATGACTGGTTTTATAATAATAGTTTTTCCTCTTCTGCAAAAAACGGCAGACCGTCACTGATCCGGAGATAAAAAGCAGATAGGTGGCAATAATGACCAGAATCACCGCTCCGAAGAAGACAAACAAAGCCGTCACCGTATCGTCGATGGTCACCGCGATATAATAGGCAGCCGCCAGCAGCACAGCTCCCAGAACAGCAAAAAGCCAGTTGGCCTTAGGCGGCTTCTCCCCCACGTTCTCGCTGCGAAGCAGGGCGATGGGATTCTGCAGCTGAATCTGGCGCAGGCTGTTTGCCAGCAGCAAAAGGAAGATCACGGCAAAGAGAAGAAGGGTTCCCCGCACAGCTCCCCACTCCACCGAAAGAGTAAAGGAGGCCGTCTCCCCCAGGATCCGAAACATGCACAGTTCCGCCAGCTTTGACAGAAGAATCCCGGCCAGAAGCCCGGCCGTCAGGGAGAGAACCGCCACATACACCGTCTCCCAGAACATGACCGCGGCCAGGTTTTTCTTCCCCATCCCCAGGATATTATAGAGGCCGAATTCCTTTTTCCTCCTGCGCATCAGGAAGGAATTGGTGTAGAACAGGAAGATAAGGGCAAAAAATCCCATTACATAACAGCCTAGGCGCAGGATCAGCTGCATCGTATCTCCTCCGGCCATCCCGCGCACCGCAGGGCTGATGCTTAAAAAAAGGATGATATAGAACATCATCGCCATTCCGATGCAGGTCAGGATATAAGGTGTATAGAGTTTTTTGTTTTTCTGAATGCCCATCCGGGCCAGTCTGCGATAAATTCCTTTTCTCATTGCAGCTCACCACCTGTCGCAAGCATAGTCAGCACATCAGATATCTTCTGATACAGCTGTTCGTTCGTCATCGTCCCCCGATAAACCTGGTGGAACAGCTCTCCGTCCTTGATAAAGAGAACCCTGCCGGCATGGCTGGCCGCCTTCACCGAATGGGTCACCATCAGGATCGTCTGTCCGCTCTCATTGATCTGCCCGAACAGGGTGAGAAGCTCGTCGGTGGCCCGGGAATCCAATGCCCCGGTGGGCTCGTCGGCCAGCACCAGCTTAGGCCCGGTGATCAGGGCCCTGGCAACCGCCGCCCTCTGCTTCTGTCCGCCGCTCACCTCGTAGGGGTATTTTTTCAGGATATCTCCTATCCCCAGCCGATCCGCCAAAGGCGTGAGCCGGCGCGCCATCTCCTGATAGGTTTTTCCCGCCAGCACGAGCGGAAGGCAGATATTGTCCTCCAGGGAAAAGGTGTCTAACAGGTTGAAATCCTGGAAGACAAAGCCCAGATTGTCCCGGCGAAAAGCCGATATCTCCGAATCCCGTATTCCAGCCAGATTTCTGCCGTCCAGGACCACCTGTCCGCCGGTGGGCTTATCCAGGGCAGCTAAAATATTGAGAAGCGTGGTCTTGCCGGAACCGGATTCGCCCATGATTGCCACGTATTCACCCTGCTCCACACTGAAATTTATATTTTTCAGGGCCTGCACCCGATTGGCCCCCAGACGGGTCACGTAGGTCTTCTTCAGGCCGCTCACCTCCAGTATGCTCATCGATTATTCCTCCTTACCAGTCCGATTATTTTTCTGATCGAATTCGATCTCAATTTCGATTACGAGACTATTGTAGCAGAAAGAAAAAAAGCAGGCCATCGAATCGGCTTACATTTTATGGCCGAATTCTTACATTTCTGTCACCAGTTTTCCTTGACACACAGAAAAAAATATGTTAGATTGAATACACTTGCCCGGAGGGTAAATCATTCGGTGGAAATGAGGAGCTGGATAAAGGCACGGACTGAAATGTCTGTACTTTTTTATCCAGCTCCTTTTTCATTTTTAAGGAGGACTTAGCAAAATGAACTTTTTAACCGGCAAAATCAAAACACTTTACTTCCGATATCTTGCCGCTGCTTTTGGCAGTGCCCTGGTTACTTCCATCTACTCCATTGTGGATATGGCCATGGTGGGGCAGTATCATGGTCCGGAAGGCACGGCGGCTCTGGCGGTCGTTGCTCCCATCTGGAACATCATTTACAGCCTGGGCCTTTTGATGGGAATCGGCGGCTCCGTACTGTTTAGTACGATCCGGGGAAAGGGAGAGGATCAAACGGGCCGATCCAACGAATACTTTACCGTTTCCATCATCGGTTCAGCCATCCTCGCCGTAATCGCATGGCTTGTCATTGTCTTTTTTGACCGGCCTCTGCTGCAATTTTTCGGTGCGGAAGGAGGCACCCTGACTTTAGCCAGGGAATATGTTCTTCCGATTAAATTCGTCATCCCCTGTTTTCTGTTCACACAGACGCTGGCGGCTTATCTGCGCAATGATAAGAACCCTGCCCTAGCCACGGCGGGCGTTCTGGCCGGCGGAATCTTTAATGTATTCGGCGATTATTTTTTTGTTTTCACCTGTGATATGGGAGCATTCGGCGCCGGACTTGCCACGGCCATCGGCACGGTAATTTCCATCATCGTCATGCTGTCCCACTTCTTCACAAAGAAAAATACCCTGCGGCTGGTTCGTTCCACCAACCTGCTCCGCAAATTCCGGGAGATTTCGGTCACTGGTTTTTCCACATTCTTCATTGATATCGCCATGGGAATCCTGACCATTTTATTTAACCGCCAGATCATGGCTTATCTGGGCACCAACGCCCTCTCCATATACGGCGTAATTGTCAATATCAGTACCTTTGTACAGTGCTGCGCCTACAGCGTCGGGCAGGCATCCCAGCCGATTATCTCCACAAACTTTGGGGCAGGAAAAGGAGAGCGCATTCGCCAGACTTTGCGGTATGCCATTGGAACAACAACCTTTTTCGGCATTGTCTGGACCCTGCTATGTCTCCTGATCCCCAACCAGTTCATTCATCTTTTTATGGCGCCCACCGAGGAGATTTTGCAGATCGCCCCGATGATTGTCCGGAAATACGGTCTGTCTTTCCTTTTGATGCCGCTCAATATTTTTTCTACCTATTACTTCCAGGCTGTCATGAAGCCTAGGGCCGCCTTCGTCGTCTCCATTTCGCGCGGGTTGGTTATCAGCGGCATTTTGATTTTACTGCTGCCGGCAGTGACCGGGGCAAATTCAATCTGGTTTGCCATGCCTCTTACCGAACTGTTCGTGGCCATTTATGTCGTGTGCATGATCACTCGTTATACAAAACAATTATCAACAGAAAGGAAAGAAGCCCATGAATAAGATTATCACCATTGGACGCGAATTTGGAAGCGGCGGCCGGGAATTTGGCCGGCGTTTGTCCGAAAAATTAGGATTTGCCTATTATGATCAGGAAATTATCCGCGAAATTTCTAAGAGAACATCTCTGTCTGAGCAATATGTCCAGGCGATCGTGGAACATCGGCCCTCGTTTTCTTTCCCCCATCCACATCGGGCGCAGCTTTTATGCCCTGGGAAACCCGGCTTTTGACCAGACAATGACGGTATATCAGGAGCAGGCGCGGATTATTACAGAACTGGCCTCCAAGTCCGACTGCATCATTGTCGGACGCTGTGCCGATCATATTTTAAAAGAGCATAAACCTTTCCGCATTTTTGTCTACGCAGACATGGAGAGCAAAATCACACGCTGCCGTGAAAAAGGCCCGGAGGATGAAAATCTCTCCGACAAAGAACTGCGGCAGAAAATCTCCGGGATCGACAAAAAACGCGCCAAGTATTATGAGTTCTATACCGGCCATCCATGGGGCGACAAATTAAATTTTGATCTTTGCATTAACACGACACAGACAAACCTCAAGGAGATGGTCTCTGCCATCGCCAAGCTTTTTTAATCCATTATCCCGCGGCATAAATCCGGCATTATCACGAGGATATGGCCTTCGGGCAAAAAAGGGTGTCCCAAAAGTCATAACTGACTCGGGGCACCCTTTTGATAAGTCTATTCTATTTTCTCCTGATAGAAATCGGCTTGTCTTTCTTATTTCTGGTTAATCGCCGCCTGTGCAGCTGCCAGCCTTGCAATCGGCACGCGGAAAGGCGAGCAGGACACATAGTTCAGGCCGATCCTGTTGCAGAACTCGATGGTGGAAGGATCTCCGCCATGCTCACCGCAGATGCCCAACTTCAGATCCGGACGGGTAGCCCGGCCTTTCTCAGCAGCCATCTTGACCAGCTGTCCTACGCCCGCCTGATCCAATCTGGCAAAAGGATCGGACTCATAGATCTTGGCCTTATAGTAAGCATCTAAGAACTTGCCGGCGTCATCGCGGGAGAAGCCGAAGGTCATCTGGGTCAGATCGTTGGTGCCGAAGGAGAAGAACTCAGCCTCCTCGGCGATCTCGTCAGCCAGCAGAGCCGCGCGGGGGATCTCGATCATCGTGCCGATATGGTACTGCATATCGGAGCCATATTCTTTTTTCACCTGCTCGGCTACTTCCACCACGATGTCCTTGACGAACTTCAGCTCTTTCTTCTCGCCTACCAGAGGAATCATGATCTCGGGCACGATGTCATAGCCCTTCTCATTCTTCACCTCGATGGCAGCCTCCATAACGGCGCGGGTCTGCATCTTGGCGATCTCCGGATAGGTGACGGCCAGACGGCAGCCTCTGTGGCCCATCATCGGGTTGAACTCATGCAGGGCGTCGCAGGTAGCCTTTACATGCTCTACGGTAAGCCCCATATCCTTAGCCAAAGCGGCAATCTCCTCGTCGGTGGTAGGTACAAACTCATGCAGCGGCGGATCCAGATAGCGGACCGTCATCGGTCTGCCTTCCAAAGCCTCGTACATAGCCTTGAAGTCAGCCTTCTGGAAGGGCAGCAGCTCGGCCAGGGCAGCCTCTCTGGCCTCCACCGTCTCAGACAGGATCATCTTGCGGATCTTCGGAATCCTCTCCGGCTCAAAGAACATATGCTCCGTGCGGCACAGACCAATGCCCTCGGCGCCCAGACGGACCGCATTGCGGGTATCGGTGGGATTGTCCGCATTGGTGCGCACCCGCAGCGTGCGGAACTGATCAGCCCAGGCCATAATCCGGCCGAAATCGCCGCCCACGGAAGCCTCCACGGTCTTAATGTCGCCCTTGTAAATCTTACCGGTGGAGCCGTCCAGAGAAATATAATCGCCCTCATGGAAGGTCTCGCCGCCCAGCTCAAATACCTTGGCTTCCTCGTCGATCTTGATTTCTCCGCAGCCGGATACGCAGCAGGTGCCCATACCGCGGGCCACAACAGCAGCGTGAGAAGTCATGCCTCCGCGCACCGTCAGCACACCCTCGGCAGCATGCATGCCCTCGATATCCTCAGGGGAGGTCTCCAGACGCACCAGAATAACTCTGGCGCCCTTCTCATGGGCCGCCTTGGCATCTTCAGCGGAGAAATATACCTGCCCGGCCGCAGCGCCAGGAGAGGCAGGCAGTGCACTGCCGATTACCTGCCCGGCCTTCAGGGCTTCGGGATCAAAGGTGGGATGCAGCAGCTGATCCAGACTCTTGGCCTCGATTCTGCACACTGCCTCCTCAGGAGTGATCTTTCCTTCATCCACCAGATCACAGGCAATCTTGATCGCGGCGGGAGCCGTTCTCTTGCCGCTTCTGGTCTGCAGGAAGTAAAGCTTGCCCTCCTGGATCGTAAACTCCATATCCTGCATATCGCGGGAATGGTCTTCCAGCTTCATGGCCAGATCCATAAATTCCTTATAGCACTCCGGCAGATCCTCGGCAAGTCTGCTGATCGGATTAGGAGTGCGCACGCCGGCCACCACGTCTTCGCCCTGGGCATTGATCAGATATTCGCCGAAAATGCCCTTTTCACCGGTGGCGGGATTGCGGGTAAAGGCCACGCCGGTGCCGGAGGTGTCTCCCATGTTGCCGAACACCATGGCCTGCACATTGACAGCCGTGCCCCAATCGCCGGGGATATCGTTCATCCTGCGGTATACGATGGCCCGGGGGTTGTCCCAGGAACGGAAAACGGCTTTTACCGCCTCCATCAGCTGGACCTTGGGATCCTGAGGAAACTCTTCCCCATGCATGGCTTCCTTATACATCGCCTTAAAGCGAACAATCAGCTCCTTCAGGTCATCGGCAGTCAGCTCCGTATCGTAGTGGACGCCCTTGGCCTCTTTCATCTCATCGATGATCTTTTCAAACTCGGATTTGGATACCTCCATTACCACATCGGAAAACATCTGGATAAATCTTCTATAGGAGTCATAGGCAAATCTGGGATTGCCAGTCTTTCTGGCGAAACCTTCCACAGCCACATCGTTCAGACCCAGATTCAGGATCGTATCCATCATACCGGGCATGGACGCGCGGGCGCCGGAACGAACAGACACCAGAAGCGGGTCCTCCGTGTCGCCGAACTTTTTCCCCTGAAGCTCTTCCAATGTCTTCAATGCATCAAAAATCTGTCCCTGAATCTCCTCGGAAATCTGCTTGCCATTGTTGTAATAATCGGTGCATGCCTCTGTAGTGACGGTAAAGCCCTGGGGAATCGGAAGACCAAGATTGGTCATCTCCGCCAGATTGGCTCCTTTTCCGCCCAGAAGGTTGCGCATGCCGGCATTTCCTTCTTTAAACAAGTAAACCCATTTTGCCATCTTTGTGTTTCCCTCCTAATTTTTTTCCGGCATCCGAAAGCAAAAACCGTCAGGACGCCAAAATATTATTTGATGTATCAAACACAGCACATACATTATAACGAAAAAAAGCCCATCCGTAAAGGAATTTCGGGCTTTTTATGAAAAATTCAGGATATTTTTTGTGTGTTATTTGGCTGTCATAGAGTTTTTCCCTGTGTTTCCCTCATTATAGTGTTTACGGCACAGGGAAATATATTTGTCGTTAGCTCCCAGCACCACCTGTTCTCCCTCACGGATCATATTGCCTTCGCTGTCTATCCGGGCATTGCAGGTGGCCGCATGGCCGCACCAGCACACGGTTCGGATCTCCTCGATCACATCGGCCCAGGCCATCAGCCACATGCTCCCTTCAAAAAAGCTGTGGGTGAAATCCGTGCGCAGACCATAGCAGATCACCGGGATTTCCAGATCATCGACAATATGCACAAAAAAAGAAACCTGATCCTTGGTGCAGAACTGAGCCTCATCTACAATAATGCAGGCGTAGGTCTCGATTTCCTCATCGCTCATCATCACCAGATCTTCCACAAACCCGCACTTTTTTTCGAGTCCCATCCGCGAGCGTACCACGCCCTCGCCGTCCCGGTTGTCAAGCTTTGGCTTGACTAACAGCGCCTTTTTTCCTCTTTCATAATAATTGTAATCCACCATCAGCGCGTTGGCCGTCTTGGAGCTTCCCATTGCCCCGTGGCGAAAATACAGCTTGGCCATCTCACCCTTCCTCCTGACTGTTTGTTTTAAAAGCCCCCCGGACAGCGACCCGCTGCGGGCGCGTTCGCAAGCCTGTTTATGCACGCCTTCGCGTGAGGCGCGTCCGATCTGTATCAGATTCCCAAAAATTTGTCCTCCAGTACCCGGAGCACCTCTGTCGTCAGCCGGTGCGGCAAAAGCCATGCCGGCGTATCGGATGGAATGCCCTCCACAGTCGTCATCCCCAGGTTGCGCGCCACGCGGCAGGCCCGGTAGGTAAAATAATCGCTGGCCACAATCCCCATCCTTGCCTGCTGTCCCCCGGCAATCACCATGCTGTAAGATAAATTTTCCTTCGTATTCGTCGAGTATGTTTCCCAGAAAATACGCTCTCTCTCCACCCCTCTGCGCAAAAGATACTGATACATGACCCGGGCCGAAGAGGACCCCTTATCCGCCTCCCAGCCGCCGGACACAATCACCGAGGTATTTTCATTTTCCTGCAGATACTCCACTGCACGGTCCAGCCTTTTTACCAGCTCCGCCTCCGTCTCTCCCTCGATATCCTGCTGCGCCAGGATCACGATATAGTCCAGGGACGGCTCCGCAGATGAAAGCATACTCAGGATAATCCGGCTCGCCGTCACCCCCAGAAGCACCAGGAGAAGGCACAGGCTGGTAACACAGAAGGTCCGAAACCACAAGGGTCTTTTCTTCCCGGAATGCCTTTTTCTGTATTCTCTCCAGAGATAGCACACCAAAAACAGGACAGCCAAAAAAATCCATACTACAGTCATCGGCTGTCCCTCGGAAAAATATTCAATCGCCGCATAATAGGCAAGACAAGCGCTGCCCAAAACGATCCATAGCACAGGCCATCCATCCCCCTTTTAGTTTTTCTGCATGATTTTCAGCAAATGCACCATAAGATACAGGCACTCATTGCGAGACAGTGAATAGGAAAATTTGTCCTTTACAAAATCATAAATTTTCGATATGGTCGTATTCAGCCGGGGATCCTTGGCCATCAGAGCAGAATAGATATCCTCCATGTCCAAAAGATCATCGGTCTGATTGTTGAATATACGCCGGGCAAGAAACTTCAGGTGCAGCAAGAATCGGGTGTAATCCAAAGAATCCTCCTCGAACTCCACGTGGAGGGTGTCCTTGATGATATCCAGGATTCCCTTGGTCAAAATAACCGTGTTCGCCGTGTTCTCCGTACCGATATTCATATATGCATTGACGATATGCAGCGCGATGTAACCGGCCTCGTCCTCCGGCAGCTGCACGCCGGTAAAGTCCTTGATTACTTTCAGCGCCCAGACCGCGATGGCATACTCTTCCCGGTAGAGAGCGCGGATCTCTCCCGTCAGAAGATTCGGCAGATATATTCCCTCCTTCTGCCGCTGCACGGCAAAATGGATATGATCCGTAAGGGCTATGATGATCTGGTTGCTCAGCTCCACATCCAGCACCTCCTGGACCCGGCGCATAATCATCTCCGCAATCTGAAAATATTCTATGGGCGTCTCGTCCAACAGATCGTGAAACTTAGCCTTGTGCTCGTCCCGAATATAGTAGACCCGCTCCACCTTCTTCGGATCGATGGAATCCCCCGGTTTCTTCTGAAAGCCCACACCCGATCCCTGTACGATCGCCTCCTTCTGATCATCCATAATCGTCGAGACGATATTGTTGTTGAAAACCCGAATAACTTTCATGATCCTTCCCCGCTTGCTCCCCATCTTACCTGAAAATAATAAATAAGACCCAACCAGGAAGCCACCTTATTCTTCCTCAGTTAGGTCTTGCCTGCCAGACAGTAACAATCCTCAGATCTCACAATTTTTCCTTGATTACTACTTATCTATCATAGTTGAATCCGCCGCAAATGTCAATATGGGCAGCGAAGAAAAGCCGGAGTTTTTTCCGGCTTTCCCATTTCTTTCTCACGGTGAATCTTTCTCCGCCTCTCTTCTCTCCCTTATGTAATCCCGGTACCAATAGTAACTGTCCTTGCAGATACGCCGGTTCGTCCCCTGCCCTTCATCGTCCCTGTCCACATAGACCAGTCCGTAGCGCTTGCTCATCTTGCCGCCGCTGGCGCTGACCAGATCGATAAAGCTCCACATCGTGTAGGCGAGCAGATTTACACCGTCGTGCAGAGCCTCCTGCACCTGCTTTAAATGTTCCCGCAGATAATCGATCCTGTATTCATCGTGAATTTCTCCGTTTTCCACCACATCCCTTGCCCCAATGCCGTTTTCCACGATCATCAGAGGAAAATTATCATACCTTTCCGCCAGCTTGTTCAGCATAATTCTTATCCCCAGCGGATCAATCTGCCATCCCCATTCCGTCTCCTGCAGATAGGGGTTCTTCACTCCACCGAAGAGATTTCCGCCCGAAGCCTGGGCCTGCTTGCCGGCAGTTTCCGCGTTGGTGTTGTAGTAACTCATGGCGAGAAAATCGATCCGCCAGTCCCGGATCAGCTCCTCGTCCTCCGGCGTCACCTTGAGCTCAATCCCGTTCTCCTGCATAAACCGTTTCATGTAATAGGGGTAGTGGCCGCGGACCAGGGTATCTGAGACAAACAGATTTTCCCGTTCTACTTCCTCAGCCTTTTTTACGTCTTTGGGATCGGGAGTCAGCGGATAAACAGGGCCATAGGCTGTCATCGCGCCGATTCGTGCCTCCGGGTCAATCCGCCGCAGTTCTCTCACGGCCAGACAGTTGGCCACCATAACATGGTGCGTAGCCTGATACTTGCACTGCACAGGGTTCTCGCTCCTGTCCACTCCTACGCCCACGATCAGCGGGAAGTGAATCGTACAGTTGATTTCGTTGAAGGTAATATAATAGCGGATTTTCCCCTTGTACCGCTCAAAAACCGTCACCGCATACCGGAGAAAGCTGTCTATGCATCTTTGGTCCTCCCAGCCTCCTGTCGTTTCAAAGAGTTCATAGGGCATCTCCAGATGGCTCAGCGTAATAATTGGTTCGATCTCATACTGTCTGCACAGATCGATCATCCGATCGTAAAACTGCAGTCCCTTTTCATTGGGTTCCGTCTCCAGACCGGTGGGAAAAATCCTGGCCCAGGAGAAGGATGTACGAAAACACTCCAGTCCGCACTCCTTCATCAGGCGCAGATCCTCCTCCATATGATGATAAAAATCCGGTCCCACATGGCTGGGATAATAGTCCCCCTCCTTCGGCCTGGGGAAACGCTTTACTGCACGGTCCCTGCTCTGGTCCAGCGTATCAAAGATATCCAGCCCCTTTCCGTCCTCCAGATAAGCACCCTCCGCCTGGGCCGCCGACATAGCGGCCCCCCACAAGCATTTTGCCATACATTTTCCTCCTCAGAATTTCTCCGGATCCCGAAAACCGGCAATCCATGTGATCACGAAGCCCACAGCGATTCCCAGCAGAATACTCAGAATCGCCATGACAAAGTTAAACATTCCTCCCTGCAGATAGCCCGGCAGGGAAAAGACGCCTGTCGCCAGCACATAGCACTTCACCCCCATTATACCGGGGAGAATCGCAGACAGACCGCCGGCGATCATGGCTAAAAACAAGGTTTTGCGCAGCCGATAATGAACCGAGAAAATAATCGGCTCGGTGATTCCCATCAGTGCAGTCACCGCACACTCGCTGGATACCTCTTTCAGATGAGCGTTTTTGCTCTTCCAGGCGATGGCCAGCCCTACGCCGGCCTGAGCTGCATTGCCTGCCAGAGCCGCCGGCAGAATCAGCGCCTCATATCCGTTTTCCATATAGCTCATCAGCATGAGCGGGAAATTAGCGGTACCCAGTCCGGTGCCCAAAAGGATGGGATTGATGAAAGCGATAATCGGGACCGCTCCCCAGCCGCACTTATCCGCCACGAAATAGATGCAGGCATTGATGCCCTCCGTCGCCAGCGCTCCCAGAGGACCGCAGACCAGAATCGTAACGGCAATGGTCAGAAGCATCACCAGACCTGATCCCACCATGGTGCGCACCACCTTGGGAACCACCCGGAATACCGCCTTCTCGATATATTTCTGGCATAAAACAGAAAGAAAGATGGGAATAATCTGTTTCGAATAAGAGACATATTTTACCGGCAGTCCAAACAGCGTGACGGCAGCCTCTCCTTCCGCGCCGAACAGGGCCATAAAATCCGGCAGCAGCAGAAAACCGGCCGCCGCTATGGCGATAGCCTTATTGCACTTCAGCCGGTCTGAAAAACTCCAGGCCACCAGCACAGGGAAGAAGTAATACACGGCGTCGGACATTTGGGTCAGCAGCCGATAGGTGGTGGACTCTGCGGACAAAAGTCCCGTCATCTGCAGTATCGTCGCCAGGATCGAAATAAAAGCCGCTCCCATGATCACCGGAATCAAAGGGGACAGCGCGGCGCTCACTGCATCGAGAGCCTTAGATATCAGTCCCTTCTTCTGCGCCGTCTCTTCTGTCTGTTTCTCCATCTCCCCCTTCTCTTCGCTGTATCCCGTCCCCTCATCAAGGAAATTGTCCCGAATCTCACGGCATACCACGTCCACGTCCGTTCCTATGATGACCTGGAAAATTCCGCCGCTGACCGCCAGCCCCCGCACGCCGTCAATGTCTCTGAGCTTTTCCTGATCCGCCTTCGCCTCGTTCCTCAGCGTAAAGCGAAGCCTGGTCATACAGTTGGTAAGATGAACGATATTCTCCTTGCCCCCCAGCGCCCCTACAATCTGTTCTGCTGTCTCTCTGACATTTTTCACTGTTCATACCTCCCTTGTTATTCTTGCAATATAAATGGTCAGATACAATATTTCAAATCCGCTCGGATTGAAACCGTATTTCTCATGGATATGCGCCGCGACCTGTCCGGCACAGTCTGCCTCTCTGCTCCCTTCGCCAAAATCTTTTATGGTGCGGCATAAAAAATGGCCTACCCATCCTCCCTGGAATGAATAAGCCTAGCTTGCAGTGCAATCACCAACTCCACGTTTCTTCAATTTGTCTATATTATAGCGAAAAAAGTGCCCTGTGTCAAATCCTTTATCAAATTTTCTCTTGACAAACTTCTCGGCCCTGTGTACAATGAGCCTTGACAATGTTACTGTTCAATCAGGCATGAGTTACCGAAAGGGGACTCATGCCTTTTTTTATCCGGCAGAGTTCCCCTCACACGCCGGATATGAACAGAACCAAAGCGAGAGGAAAGGAAGGTTTTATCATGTTTGGGATTTTCGGAAAGAAAGGCAGCGACAGTGCAGACGGGGGAGTTCGCGTAATCGCCCCCTGCAGCGGACGGATTGTGGACATCACAGAGGTGCCGGATGCAGTATTCTCCGGCAAAATGATGGGTGACGGCATTGCGATCTGGCAGGAGGGAGCGGAGGTATGCGCCCCGGTGGACGGCGAACTGACTCTGATTGCAGAGACCAAGCACGCATTTGGCATTACCACACCGGAAGGCGTACAGCTTTTGGTACATGTGGGTCTGGAGACTGTGGAGCTGGGCGGACAGGGCTTCGATGTGCTGGTAAAAGCCGGGCAGAAGGTGAAGGCCGGAGACCCCGTTCTTCGCGTGGATATGGATCTGATGCATGACAAAGGAATCGAGATGATTGTCCCTGTGGTGGTTCTTGGCGATGATTACCAGGAATTATCCAAAGAAAACCTGGGTTCTACAGCAGAAAGACGGAGCACCGTGGTAGCTTCCATCAAAAAATAAATTTATTTCACAAAACCGCTTGACAAAACAGAGATATGATTTTATAATTTGTCACGTAAAAAGGATTGTTACTGGTAAAGCAGGCAAGACCTATCTGCAATACATAGAAATTGTATTACATTTAGATTTTGCCTGCTTTTTTGTAACGCAAAGGGGACAGGGTGGCCACCAAAGCTCCCGAAAGTAAAGCAACCGCCAAGGTGAACAAGGACCGAAGTACCAAGGACGCCGAGGCGAACAACAATGTAACAAATGTAAGGAGAGAAAGTATGAAAACGAAAATTGTAGATGCCCTGGCAAAATTCGCCAAGAGCATGGTACAGCCTCTGATGTATGTTTCTGTGGTTGGTATCGTGATGTTAATCGGTATTGTCCTGACCAACCAGAACCTGGTACAGGCTCTGCCCTTCCTGGGCTGGGGTCCTCTGCCCTTCATCGGTCAGGTGATCTACACCTGCCTGATGTTTATCATCAATAACCTGAGCATTTTGTTCTGCGTAGGTATCGCCGGCGCTATCGCCAAGAGCTCCCGCCAGCATGCCTGCCTGATCGCCATCATGGTTTACTTCATTTTCCTGAATGCCAATAATATCACCCTGAGCAGCACCGGCCGTCTGGCTGAGATGACCGCTCTGGGGCTGACCGGCACCGGCCAGGCTACCGTATTCGGCATCCAGGTACTGGACATGGGCGTGTTCGGCGGCATCATCTTAGGCTGCCTGACCGGCTGGATTTTCAATAAATACAGCGGCAAGCAGTTCGGCGGCTTCCTGCAGATGTTCTCCGGCACTCGTTTCCCTTTCCTGATCATGACTCTCCTTGCCATGGTTCTGGGCTGGGGCGCCACCTACGTATGGCCCTATGTACAGGCTGTGATCTCTGCTCTGACCGGCTTTATCGCCAATTCCGGCAACTTCGGCCTGTTCCTGTACGGCGTGCTGAATAAGCTCCTGCTTCCCTTCGGCCTGCATCATCTGGTCTACACGCCCTTCATGTTCTCCGAGATCGGCGGAACGCTGCAGCTGGGCGATCAGCTCCTTCAGGGCGCATACGCCGTTCGTACCGGTGAGCTGGCTGCCGGCCTGCCCCTGTCGGACGCTTCCTACTGGATGAGCTTCACCTTTATCAACCTGTTCGGCTACATCGGCGTGGCTCTTGCCTTCTACAAGACCGCATTTAAAGAGAATAAGGCCAAAGTCAGAGCTACTCTGATTCCTCTGACCTTCACCGTAATCGTGGCCAGCATTACCGAGCCCTTCGACTTCCTGTTCTGCTTTGCGGCTCCTCTGCTGTTCGTGGTTCTGTCCGTGATTTCCGGTCTGTCCATGGTAGCTTTGAAACTCTTAAATCTGCCCGTGGCTACCAGCGGCGGCATCATCAGCGCAATACTGGGCAACCTGGTCGGCAGCTATGCTGTTCCTCACTGGTATCTGATGTTTGTCGTCGGCGCAGTGGTGATCGTCGTCACCTACTTCTCCTTTGTGTTCCTGATCAAAAAGTTCAATCTGAAGACTCCGGGACGCGAAGCTGTGGACGCTGAGGGCGACACCGCCGCCATCGCAGACAAGGCTCCTGCCGCAGAGGCCAAGAAAGAGCCTGTCGCAGCTGCCTCCGGCGATGTGCCTGTGGCAACCATTATCGAAGGCCTGGGCGGCAAGGACAACATCCTGTCCGTGGACAACTGCTTTACCAGACTGAGAGTTTCCCTGAAAGATGCCTCCCTGCTCAAGGATGATGTGATCAATACCACCGGCTGCAGCGGCATCGTCAAGAAGGGCAACGATATCCAGATCATCTACGGCATGCAGGTCGGTGCAGTCAAGAAGGCTGTCGAAGAGACTCTGGGCCTGTAAACTTGCGTTTCCTTTTCACCAAGGATTGCGGGCGGCGGCTCGCCGCCCGCAGCCTACGCTGTAATTTATAATAGGAGGAATTAACATGATTATTACGATTGTTGGCGGCGGAAGCACTTTTACCCCCGGCATTGTCAAATCCGTGGCTCTGCGCCGCGAGGAGCTGGGGCTTACCGAGATCCGTCTGTTTGACATCGACAAGGAGCGCCAGGACAAGGTAGGCGTCCTGGTCAAGTGGATCCTGGAGAATGATCTGAAGACTGACATCAAGCTGACGGTCACCTACGACGTCGAGGAAGCCTACAAGGATGCCAGCTTCGTGTTCGCTCAGATGCGGGTAGGCAAATACGCCATGCGCGAGCAGGATGAGAAGATCCCGCTGCGTCACGGCTGTGTAGGTCAGGAGACCTGCGGCTGCGGCGGTCTGGCATATGGCATGCGCACCATTTTCCCGATGATCAAAGTCATCGACGATGCCGCTAAGTACGCCAAGCCCGATCACTGGATCTTAAACTACTCCAATCCGGCTTCCGTTGTTTCCGAAGCCTGCAGAAAGCTTCGTCCCGGCGCCCGCATTATCAATATCTGCGACATGCCTATCGCCATTATCGATGTGGTAGCCGCCGCTATGGGCATCAAGGACAAGGAGAATATCGTCTACGATTACTATGGACTGAATCACTTCGGCTGGTTCACTTCCATTCAGTACAAGGGCGAGGAAATCCTTCCGAAGCTGCGCGACTATATCATGGAGCATGAGATTCTCCTTCCCGATGCTTATCTGAAGGACAAAAAGGCTCTGATGTCCAACAATAACACCAATACCGAGCAGAACCGCCACACCAAGGGCAGCTGGTACTATGTGTGGAAGGGCGAGTATGAGATCATGAAGAATTTCCCTGAGACTCTGCCCAACACCTACCTGAACTACTATCTGCAGTGCAAGGAGTTTGTGGAGCACTCCGATCCCAACCACACCCGCGCCAATGAGGTGATGGAGACCCGCGAGAAGAACCTCTTCGACGGTATCGACCGCTACTTGGCCACCGGCGAAATCGATGAATCCGTCTTCTACGCAGGCAGCCACGGCGACTGGATTTCCGATCTGGCCGTAGCTCTGATGAACGACACCAAAGCTCGTTTCCTGGTCATCACCGAGAACCGCGGCGCTATTCCGAATCTGCCCTACGACGCCATGGTAGAGGTTCCCGCCTACATCGGCAAGAATGGACCGGAGGTCATTGCCCAGGACAATATTCCTCTGTTCCAGCAGGGCATGATCATGCAGCAGCTCAACTGCGAGAAGCTCCTGGTGGAGGGCTGCATCGAGGGTTCCTATGAGAAGGTTCTGAAGGCCTTTACGCTGAACAAGACCGTTCCCAGCATGAAGGTTGCCAAGGAAATCCTGGACGATATGATCGTCGCCAACAAGGATTACTGGCCCGAGCTGAAATAAATAATAAATCAAACGACAAGGTTCTCCTGACACAGGACTGACCAAAAAGGCTGCGCGCCGCCCTCTGAGGGGAGGTACGCAGCCTTTTGTCAAACAGTGCATCTTTGTTAAAACAGCACCGCGGCAAAAGTCAACGGCAATAAACGGACACGGAGGAAAGAGATTTGAACACACTGCACATCATACCGCACACGCACTGGGATCGGGAATGGTATTTTACCAGCCAGGAATCCCAGGTTTTACTGTTTCAACATATGAAAGATCTGCTTGCTTTCATGGAGGGACATCCCGACTATCCCTATTATGTCCTGGACGGCCAGACCGTACTGCTGGAAGACTATCTGGAAGCTGCCCCGGAGGACCGTGGGAGAATCACCGACCTTATCCGAGCCCATCGTCTCCTCATCGGTCCCTGGTACACCCAGACGGACGAAATGGCAGTGAGCGGAGAATCCATCGCCCGCAATCTGTACTGGGGCTACCGTGACTGCCGTGCCTTCGGGGACTCTTCGGATTTGCGCATGACAGTGGGGTACCTGCCCGACTCCTTTGGCCAGTGTGCTCAGATGCCGATGATCCTGCGCCAGGCCGGGATTCCCTACAGTGTTTTCTGGCGGGGTCTAAGCCGCCGTCACGATACGGGAAGTGAGTTTATCTGGGAAAGCGATGACGGTAGCCATGTCACCGTACAGCAGCTTCCCCTGTGCTATGCCCTGGGCCGTTTTCTGCCTGCCGATGCCAGTCTCAAAAAGCGGATGGACATGACTCTCGCCGCCCTGAAGCGGTGCGCTTCTCCCGGCTGCACAGATTTCGTCCTCCCCAACGGTTTTGATCAGATGCCGGTGCAGAAGGATATCGACCAGGTCATCTCCCTTCTCAAGCAATGGTACCCGGACTGGGATTTTGTTTTGGACAGTTACGAAAATGCCTGCCGCCTCCAGGAAAGCCGCGGCGGGCTGAAGACAATACGGGGAGAATTTCTGGACGGCAGCTCCGCCCGCGTTCACCGCAGCATCTATTCTACCCGCCTGGATTTAAAGGGAAAAAACACCTATCTGGAACAATATATCACCCACGTGGCCGAGCCTTTGAGCGCCATGGCCTGGAGCCTGGGGCTGCCTTATCCGGCTGGTCTGTATGAAAAGCTGTGGAAGGAGCTTTTAAAAAACCATGCCCACGACTCCATGGGCTGCTGCTGCAGCGACCAGGTCCACCGGGCCATCGGCGCCCGCTATGAGGATGTGCAGCTGCGGGCCGAAATGCTGGCCAAATACGCCATGCGCTTTATCGCAGATCATCAGGAGACGCCTGATGCGATTCGAAAACTCTGCCCGCCGGACAATAATTTTGCCTCCTCCGCTCCGTCCGTTTCGGATAACCGGTCAGCCTCCTCTGCCCAGGCTGCTCTGGTCGGGAGAATGAAGGACTCCGGAGAGGAAAAACTTCTGCTTTTTAATACCCTCCCCAGGGAGCGCCTGACGACCGTCACCGCCCAGGTTACTACCCACCATTCTTCTTTTATTTTGCGGGATGCCTCGGGAGAATCTGTTCCCTATCAGATTCTGGACAGAGCTCCGGTGGACGCTTCTCTTGTACACCGCGAGCTGAAGCGGCGGGATGCCGATGGAAATCTCATTCCCTACACCCGCTATACCATCGCGCTGAAGCGCGGTCTCCCGGCCTTTGGCTATGACACCCTGTATCTGGATTTCACCGGCAATAACGCAAACAGACAAAGCGGCGCTTCCAGCTCCTGTATTCAGGACCGACAGCAGGACGCACAGATTGAAGATCCCTTTTATCAGGTCAGACTTTGCCATGACGGCTCTCTGGACGTGCTCGACAAAGGCACAGGAAAGCTGTATAAGCACCTGGCTCAGTGGGAAGACAGCGGCAATGCAGGCGACGAATATGACTACTCTCCGCCCCAAACAGACCATGTACTCACACAGACAGAGCTCGTCTCCCAGCGCGCGGAGGAGGGCCCTTTCGTCTCACGCATACATTACCGACTTTCCATGCCGGTATACCGAAACCTGAAATCCGGCGCCGACGATACCGTCCCCCTTCTTCTGGACTGCACCCTGTCGCTTTACGGCGATGGCCTGATTCGTTTCGCCGTAAACGTGCAGAACGAAGCCGACAGCCATCGGCTGCGCCTGCTCTTTCCCACCGGAATTTCCGCGGACTGTTCCCACGCCTCCCAGGCCTTCGGTGAAATTGCCCGCCCGGTGAAAGATCCCTGCCTGGATATATGGGCGCAGGAGAAATGGGAGGAGAGACCGGACGGCATCTATCCGATGATCGATTACGTCTATCTCCAAAACAATGAGCAGGGCTTTGGCCTGATCACCGGCGGCGGACGCGAATACGAAATCATTGGTCCCAGACAGGACACCATCGCCTTTACTGTCCTGAGCTGCACGGGAATGTGCGGAGAGGACGATCTGATCCGCCGTCCTGGACGGCTCTCCGGCATAGCCCTGCCTACACCCGATGCGCAGATGCACAGAGTGCTCCATCAGGAATTTGCCTTGGCTCTGTTCGTACCCGCAGAAGCAAAAAGCCGCACGGCCCAGTCTCCCTTCGGCAGCTGCGCAGCAGCCTCCCAGCTCTACCACTGGCCTGTGATCTGCTGGCATCAGGCTGAGCGTCCGGAATTCGCCCTGAACAGGCAGGAGGTACGCACGCCAGTGCGCCTGAGCCTATTTCAGCTCGAAGGAGAGGCTGAGGTGTCCGCCGTCAAAAAGGCTGAGGAGAGCGACGCTTTTCTGATCCGCCTCTACAATGCCTCCGGTCAGCCCCAGCCAATCTCTCTGGCCTCGCCATCCGGTTCCGGAAAAGGACAGATCACCACGACCGAGGCCGATCTTCTGGAACAGCCTGCCGCATCAGCTCAGGCTTTGTACAGCGGCAATATAGGGGAAGGCAGAAACTCATATACCCTGCTGCCCAATCAAATGCGGAGCTATTTGATCACGCTGTAGGTGATTTCTTCAGCTTGCTTCGGAGATTGTCAAGACTTTCGGCAGATGCGTATCTGATCCGCAATCATCTGAATTCTGCTTTGCTTCATCTCGCTGTGCATTGTATAATAGAGACAGTTTCTGAAACAAGAGGAAGCACTCACATCAAGGGGGGAAATTGCTTATGTTGATTGCGCAGGCGCTGGAAGAAATGAGCGTGAAATGCAAAGATGCCCGCGGTTCGGTCAGCCGGTTTCTGTTGGAGCATAAGGCGGATATCGACCGCTATACCATGCAGCAGATCGCCGATGCGACCTATACATCCCGGCCGACGCTGGTGCGGATCGCCAAGCGGATGGGATATTCCGGCTGGAATGAACTGATCAAAAAATACAGCGCAGAGTGCCGCTATTACGCCGATCATTTCTCCCATGTCAGCCCCAATGTCCCCTTTGACAAAGGGGAGACGCCCAGAGCCATCGCCGACAAGATCGGTCATGTGATGGTCGAGAGCATACTGGACACCCTCGAGCTGCTGGATTCCGCCGAGCTGGAGCGGGCGGCCCGGATGCTGGCCCGCGCCCGGCACATCGCCCTGCTCTGCATTTCGCCCAACAGTCTGTTAGCCGAGCTGTTTCAGCGTAAAATGCTGCAGATCGGCGTCCATGTCCAGCTGGTCAGCCAGGCGGAGCAGTTCTTCCTCGCTCAGTCCCTGACTCCTGAGGACTGCGCCATTGCCATCTCCTACTCCGGCAACAATGAGCAGAGGGCTCCCATGCGCTATCTGAATACGTTAAAAGAAAACGGCGTACCCATCATCGCCGTGACCAGCGCAGGCGACAACCTGCTGCGCAGCCGGGCAAGCTGCACTTTGACCATCTCCAGCCGCGAAAAACTCTATTCAAAGATTGCCACCTTTGCGACCGAAGAATCCATCGCCCTGCTGCTCAACGCGCTGTACGGATGCTACTTCGCATTGGATTACGAACGAAACCTCGCCTACAAGATCAACTCCTCCCGCGCCATCGAGCTGCAGCGCATCTCCACCGTACAGGAAACCATGGAGGACGACCGGGCATTTCCGCTTCGCAAACCAGAAAATAGCGAAGAATGATACATAACAAAGAAAGATAAAAAACGAAACGGCGTTTTGCGATTTTTGGCTGAAACTGCATTAAAACAGCCTAAAGGCAAAACGCCGTTTTGTGCATTTCTGATAAAATAAGGATAAAGATAAAGCCCGGGTGCAGCAAGGCGGCAATGCGCAGGCCGCCGCATCACAAAAGGAGGATAACCATATGAGCAAATACGATGGTCTTGCCAGGATCATCCTGACCAATGTAGGCGGAAAAGACAACATCACCAGCCTTACCCACTGCATCACACGGCTGCGCTTTGTCCTCAAGGACGAAAGCAAGGCAAATACCTCTATTCTCGAACAGACCGACGGCATCATGAAAGTCATGCAGTCCGGCGGACAATACCAGATCGTTATCGGACAGACCGTAAACGACGTCTACGACGCCGTGGTCAAGATCGGACATCTGGCGGATAAGGCACAGGCCGAACCTGCCAGCGCCGGCAAGCAGAGCCTTTTCTCCCAGTTTGTCGGCATTGTCACAGCCGTCTTTACCCCGATGATGGGAATGCTGTGCGCCTGCGGTATGTTAAAAGGTTTTATGGCCCTGGCCGTCTCCATGGGCTGGCTTAGCCGCACCAGCGGCGCTTACCTGCTGTGGTACAACGCAGGCGATACCCTGTTTTATTTCCTGCCGGTTATCATTGCCTATACCTCGGCAAAGAAATTCGGCCTCAGCGCCATTTCCGGCCTGATGATCGGCCTGACGATGTGCTATCCCGCCCTGACCAGCCTGGCCGGCGAGACGGCGCTGGGAACCTTTCTGGGGCAGAGCTATTACCAGACCTTCTTCGGCATCCCCATCATCCTGCCGTCCAACAATGCTTACACCCAGACTGTCATTCCGGCCATCCTGGCCGTATGGGCGGCGTCCAAACTGGAGAAATGGCTGAAAAAGGTTATCCCGGCCGTGGTGCGCAATTTTATGGTGCCCTTCTTCACCCTGGTCATTATGATCCCCCTGACCTTCGTGGTAGTCGGCCCGATCAGCAGCCTGCTTGCCTCCTTCCTGTCCTCCTTCACCCTGACCATCTACAATCTCGCTCCCTGGCTGGAAGGCCTCATTCTGGGCGGCATTCATCAGACCCTGGTTATCTTCGGCCTGCACTGGTGCTATTCGCCTCTGCGGTACAACAATTTTGCGACCCTTGGCTACGACACCCTCATCACGCCCAACTTTGTCGCCCCTTTCTGTCAGATGGCCGCCGTACTGGCCGTCATGATCAAGACCCGCGACAAATCCACGAAGACCCTGTGCGCCCCCGCCGCCATCTCCGCCCTGTTCGGCGTATCGGAGCCCTGTATCTACGCCATCAACCTGCCCCGCAAGATTCCCTTTGTCTGTGCTTCGGTAGGCGCAGCCATTGCAGGCGCGGTCGTCGGTTTCCTGCAGATCCGCATTTATTCCGGCGGCACCGGCATCTTTGCCCTGGCCAACTTCATCGACACACAGACCGGCAGCATGACCGGCGTATTTCAGATGGCAGGCTGCATCCTGTTGGGTGTTTTCGTCAGCTTCATCCTGACTCTTCTCTTCTATCGTGATAAAAGCAAACAGCTTACGGCACAGGACAGAGCCGCGCTGGCTGCGGATGCGGAGGCAAATGCATGATGAATAAGGATTTTCTGTGGGGCGGCGCGACAGCCGCCAATCAATGTGAAGGCGCCTATAACGCGGACGGCAAAGGCCTTAGCATCGCCGACGTGGAGATGGGCGGCAGCAAGGGAAAGCAGCGCGTTATCCATGACCATGTCCATTCCGACTGCTATTATCCCAGCCATGAAGCGATCGACTTTTATCATCACTACAAAGAAGATATCAAGCTCTTTGCCGAAATGGGTTTTAAATGCTACCGGATGTCTATCGCCTGGACACGCATCTTTTCCAACGGGGACGACCCGGAGCCCAATGAAGCCGGCCTGCAGTTCTACGACGATGTTTTTGACGAGCTGCACAAATACGGCATTGAGCCGGTCGTCACCCTGCATCACTACGAGATGCCGTTAAACCTGGTGAAAAAATACGGCGCATGGCGCAGCCGCAAGCTGGTAGACCTGGCCGTGCGGTATGCCAAAGTGGTCTTTGAGCGGTACAAAGACAAAGTCAAGTACTGGATCACCTTCAATGAAATCAACGCCATCGTCATCTCGCCGCGTCCGTGGCATCAGGCCGGCATCATTTATCGGGAGGATGAAAATCCCAGCGACGTCAAACTGCAGGCCGGGCACCACCAGCTGCTGGCCAGCGCGCTGACCGTCAAGGCCGGACATGAAATCAACCCCGATTTCAAGATTGGATGTATGCTGATCTATCATCTCAGCTACCCCAAGACCTGCCGGCCGGAGGACCAGATCGTCAACCGGGAAAAAATGCTGCCCCAGTTTTATTTCGGCGACGTACAGGTGCGGGGCTACTATTCCAACACCTGCCGGCGCTACCAGGAGATGATCGGCGGCCATTTCACGATGGAGCCCGGCGACGAGCAGATTCTGCGTGAGGGTACGGTGGACTTTATCTCCTTCAGCTATTACTTCTCCTCGGTCGCCAGCATCGAACCGATGACCGAACTGGTAGGCAACGTCGCCAAGGGAGGGCGCAATCCCTACCTGGACATTACGGAATGGGGCTGGCAGATCGACCCGGTGGGCCTGCGCACCACCCTTAACCAGCTCTATGACCGCTACCAGAAGCCTCTGTTCATCGTGGAAAACGGCATGGGGGCGCGGGATACCGTCGAGCCGGACGGCTCCATCCACGACCCCTACCGCATCGAGTATCTGCGCCGCCACATCACGGCGCTGGGGCAGGCGGTGGAGGTGGATCATGTGGATTTGATGGGCTACTGCCCCTGGGGCTGCATCGATCTGGTGTCCGCAGGCACAGGAGAGATGGAAAAACGATATGGCTTTATCTACGTTGACAAGCATAACGACGGCACGGGCACCCTGGCGCGCAGCCGCAAGGACAGCTTTTACTGGTACAAAAAAGTAATCGCCACAAACGGCGAAGACCTGAGCGACATAAAGGAGGAACCATAAAATGGAAAAAATCGTTCTGATATCCGGAGGAACCTGCGGCATCGGGCTGGCCACCGCCGAGAAATTCTTAGACGAGGGCGATACCGTCGTTGTACTGGGACGCACGCCCCGGCCCGAAGCCCTGGCCAGCCTGCGGAAATGCGGCCCGGCAGATTATCTGCCCTGCGACGTTTCCAGCCGCGAGGACTGCGCCCGCGTTGTGGAAACCGTCCTGCAGCAATATGGACGCATCGACGTCCTGGTCAATGTGGCAGGCGTGGTAGGCAAGCGGGCTCCCTTCACGGAAATCGATCTCGATGATGTGGAAAATACCATTGCCATCAATCTGTTGGGAACCATTTATCTGAGCCATTACGCCGCCCGCTCCATGGCGGCCAGACGAAGCGGCGTGATCATCAATGTGGGCTCCATCTGCGGCTTTATGGCCAACACCGAATCGATCGGCTATCACGCCAGCAAGGGCGGCGTGAAAATGCTGACGGCAGCCATGGCCCGTGAGATTTCCCCCTTTGGGGTACGGGTGGCCTCCGTTGCGCCGGGATGGGTGCGCACCGGCATGATCGACCCCGCCGTAGAGCAGATCGGCGCGAGCCTGCATATGAAAGGCCGCATTATTGAACCCGCTGAAATTGCCGGGGCCATCTGGCTGCTGACCCTGCCGGAGGCTTCTGCCATCAACGGCAGCACCGTCATGGCCGACGACGGCTATACCCAGTTCAAGGGCGTCGACGGCTATCAGGCATAAAATCCTCCGTATAGGTTTCCTGCATTTTCCCAAGCATAAGGAGCGATACCATGCAAGGCGTCGCTCCTTTTTGCGCGATACATTCAGCAAGCGGTATCGCGTATCCGATCTCACACCAGCAGCAGATTTTCTTCCCGCTGCGCCAATGCCTTCAATTCCGGCGTAAAGCCATTCAGGCTAAACAATACGAAATACTCCCTGCGCTCTTTCCCGTGCCATTCCACCAAAGGCGCTTTTTCCCTCAGCTCTTTCAGCACGTTGAGACCCACAGGCCCTTTCCAGTACTTGCATTCGCCAAAGATAATATTGCCCCCTTCGTCGTCCGTGGCTACTATATCGATTTCCGCATCCGTATTATTCCACCAGCGGCCTATTTTCTGCACATAAAACGGCCAGCGGCCTTCCGTGCAAAGCTGCCACAGCTTCTCTCGGCAGATATCTTCATATACGAAGCTTACGTGATTATCGATAAAATTCTGCTCTATCTTTTTCATTGCCAGCTCGCTGTGCCCCGATTCAACGTAACCCATATTCGGAAAGATAAATTTAAACCAGAACAGCAGAAAATTATCTTTCAACCGATAAATGCCCTTCTTGCTTTTTTCCGGAGAATCCTCCGTGACCGGCACATCGCGGTACAGGATGTCCAGATCCATCAGATTTTTCAGATACTGCGTGATCTTGGATTGGGGAACCTCCAAAGACCCCGCAATTTTTGAAATCTTTTGATTTCCCGCGGCAATCGTCCGGATAATGGAAAAATAGCTGCCCACCTCGGATACTTCCTTCTGCAGCAGGAAATTTGGCTCGTCATACAAGAAGCTGGAAGTGTTTACAATATTTTCCCGAATTGCCTCATAGATATTGCCGCTGTCCTCGAATAGCTCCGCGTATTTCGGGACACCGCCGGTAACGCTGTAGAGGGGAATCAGCTCCTCCTCTCCAGCATCCTCCGTTCTTCTTCTCGATCTACAAAACCCGGCATCACGGTATCCTCCATACTCTCCATTATTTCTCTTTGCCTTATATTCCTTTGATGGATTATCTGCTATTATTATAATTCAAAGTATAATAATCTTAAGTAATATATAAAAATTACAGAAGATAAACGGGAAACGCATAGGCTCGTTCATTGATCGGACAGATTTTTTTCACAGGTCTCTATAATAAGCCCCGGCCTTATATTCAGCTTGAACTTATTTAATACGTCAAAATTTTTAGTCGGCTTTGTCGGCGCTATCTCTTTTTTACTTCAATCGAATAAATGTTGTCTGCATCGATTTCCAAAAACAATTTACATAACGAATAAATCCATATGCTTGCCAAAAGCTCTTAAAAATGGTATTCTTTCGTACAGAACAAAACATCCAGGGGGATTTTATCATGCATCAGCGCTTTTCTGCCCAAAAACTGACCCTTACCGCCCTATTTACCGTAGTGGCCATCATCACCTCCCAGCTCTCTATCCCGATGCCCGGAGGCGTTCCTCTGACTTTGCAGACTTTCGGCATCGCGCTGATCGGTTATGTCCTGGGGCCTTCCGGCATATGGTCCGTACTGATCTGGATCCTTTTAGGGCTTATCGGCCTTCCTGTCTTTTCTAGTTTTCAAGGAGGCTTTCAGGTCCTGGCAGGCTTCACCGGAGGGTTTATTATCGGTTTTCCCTTTATGAGCCTGTTTTGCGGTCTTGGAAGCAGGAGCAGGCGGCTGCCGGCTGCCCTGGCTCTGGGC
>CALWGV010000090.1 GCA_944380185.1 uncultured Lachnospiraceae bacterium | reverse complement strand
AAAAATCGTCGCCTAAAAATTCCTTCATTTCTCCGCCTCCGCTTTCACTCCCGTATATTTTTCCAGAGTACGGCGCACCGCTCCCGGGCCTGCCTTCAGCTCGGACAGATAGCCGCAGACCTTCTGCGCAAGCCCGGCCTCGTACAGATCCACCCCAAAGATATCGCTGCGATGGCAGATAGGACCGACAATAGCCTCCACATCCTGCTCCTCTCCCAGCCGCAGCTGCGACGCAGCCGGACGCAGCTCCTCCAGCAGAGGGTCCGGGCTCAGGGGAAATTCCCTCCCCTCGTCGTCCACCGCCATCAAATAGCGCAGCCAGCCGGCCAGAGCCAGGGGAACCCACGTAAGCTTCGCGGCCGCTCCCTGTCCCAGCCTCTCGTAGGCCCGGATTGTCTCGCCGAAGCGGACAGCCAGCTTCTGCGAAGTATCCGTAGCGATGCGCTGGGGCGTATCCGGCAGAAAGGGATTGGGCAGTCTCTCTTCTATAACCGTGTCGATAAACTCCCTGGGATTCAAAATCCCCGGATCGACTACCATGGGCAGGCCCTCCAGATAACCGATTCCCCGAATCAGCCGCACCAGAGCCTCATCCTTCATCTCCTCAGAGATCCGCTCATAGCCCAGCATACAGCCATATACCGCCAGGGCTGTATGCAGAGGATTGAGGCAGGTACACACCTTCATGCGCTCCGTCTTTTCCACCGTCTCCCGGTCGGCAAAGAGAAAACCGGCCCGCTCAAGCTGCGGACGGCCTGCGGGAAATTTATCCTCGATAACCAGATATTCGCACTCCTCCGCATTGACAAAGGCGGAAGCATAGGTACCCCGGGCCGTTACAATCCGGTCCATGCCCTCCACGCCGTCTGCCTTCAGAATATCCCGCACCGCTTCGTCGGGACGAGGCGTAATCTTGTCGATCATGGTCCAGGGAAAGCTGACCTTGGTCTCGTCATTGAGATAGGAGACAAAGCCCTTCTGCACAAGCCCCTTCTCCTCCCAGCCCTGGGCCAGTACAAGGACAGCCTCCCTTAACCGGTCCCCATTGTGAGAGCAGTTGTCCATGCTCACCAGCGCCACCGGCTTTTCCCCGGCGCAGTAACGGGTGTAGAGAAGACTGGCCACCTTGCCCATATAGCTTAAGGGCTGGCCCGGCCCGGCCTCAATATCGGCCTTCACCGCTCCTTGCAGCTCTCCCTGTCCGTCCCGGAGCTGATATCCCTTCTCCGTGATCGTAAAAGAGGCCAACTGCAAAGAATCCCCGGCAAAAATCCGGCGCAGCCGTTCAAAATCTTCCGGCCGGTCCGCATTTGCCGCCAGCGCCTCGGCTATGCTGCCAATCACCGTCTTGGCCACGGTTCCGTCGGAACGCAGGGTAGCCAAAATCGTCAGATTGTCATGGGGCGCATAGACGGCGCGTATAATCTCATCGTCAAAGCCTTCGGCCACCACGATTCCCCGGTCCAGCACCCCCTCATTCAGGAGCCGCTGCACCGCATGAGCCTGGTAGGCGCGGAAGATGTTGCCGGCCCCAAAATGCACCCAAAAAGGCTCCTCCCAGGTCCGCCGGATCATCTTCTCCCGGTCAAAGAGAGGAAGCTCATAGCCGGCTGCCTCCCAGGCCTGCCGATTTTTTAGTCCCTGTGTGTTTAACTGCATCTGTCTCCTCCTCATCCCTTTCTGTGCTGCTTGTCAATGGCCTCCCACAGCCCGTTGATATAGGCCGCTCCCAGAGCTCTGTCGTAGAGGCCGTATCCCGGCATGGCCTTTTCCCCCCAGATCATTCTCCCGTGATCCGGGCGAATCGGCCCGTCAAAACCGATCTCATACAGCGCCTTTACAATCTCGTACATGTCAAAGCTTCCGTCCGACGACAGATGGGCCGCCTCCTCGAAGTTATCCGGCGAATGGAATTTCAGATTCCGCACATGGGCAAAATGGATGCGCCCTTTGAGCGAGCGGATCATATCCGGCAGGTCGTTCTCCAGATTCGTCCCATAGGAACCGGAGCAGAAGGTCACGCCGTTGTGAGGATTGTCCACCATCTTCATCATCCGGAGAATGTTCTCCTTGTTGATAATAATCCGGGGCAGGCCAAAGACGCTCCAGGCCGGATCATCCGGATGAATCGCCATATTGATATCATAGGCGTCGCAGACCGGCATGATCCGCTCCAGGAAATATTTCAGATTGGCAAAAAGAGCCTCGTCGTCCACATCCCGGTACAGCTCAAACAGCTCCTTTACATGAGCCATCCGCTCCGGCTCCCAGCCCGGCATAACCGATCCGTTCATGTCTCCCTCAATGGAGGCAAACATCTTCTCCGGGTCCAGAGCATCCACCGCCGCCTGGGTGTAGGCCAGCACCGTCGAACCGTCGGCCCGGACCCTGGCAAGCTCCGTTCGGGTCCAGTCAAAAACCGGCATAAAATTGTAGCAGACCATGTGAATGTCTTCCTCACCCAGATTTTTGAGCGTCTCGATGTAGTTATCAATATAGCGGTCCCGATCCTCGCTGCCAGTCTTGATGGCGTCGTGTACGTTGACGCTCTCGATGCCGGATATGCGAAGGCCGGCTTCCTCCACCTCCCTTTTTCTCTCGCGAATCTTTTCTCTGCTCCACACGTCTCCCGGAGCCGTATCGTACAGTGTCGTAATCACGCCGGTCACGCCGGGAATCTGTCGGATCTGGCTGAGAGTCACCGTGTCGTACCCCGGGCCAAACCACCGCAATGTCATCTCCATATTTCCGCCTCCTTTGCAGGTATATGGCAATTTTAACAAAAACCCTCCCGTCTAATCAATTGATATGGTTGTTATATACATTGCAAAACTTGCGCTATCCGGTTAAAATAGAAACAAAAGACAGGGGCAAAAACAGGCCCGAACCAAAAAAGCCAAGCCAGCAGGATAAAGGGAAGAGGAAAAGGAAAATGAAAAAACGCTACCGCACCGACTTTCAGACCCGTCAGTATATGCTGTCGCGGGATTATGAGATTTTTTATTACAGCGACCGCAACCTGGGAGAGGTGGCTCTCCATTTTCATGACTACTATGAATTCTACTTTTTTCTCGAGGGAGACGTCAGCATACAGCTGGGAGATACCCTGTGCCGGGTAAACCCCGGCGATTTTCTGCTGGTTCCGCCGGGCCTTCTGCACCGCCCTATTATTCATAGTCCTGCCGCACCCTACCGGCGCTTCGTCTTCTGGATCAGCCAGGAATACTGCGATAGCCTCCAGGCCCTCTCCCCGGACTATCTGTATCTGATGCGGCACGTAAAGGAGAGCCATTCTTTTCTCTACTCCTTTGATACCGTCACCTTCAACGGCGTACAGGCCAGACTCTTCCGACTGATCGACGAGACCCAGTCCAACCGCTACGGCAGAGAGGCCCAGTGCCTTCTCTGCGTAAACGAACTGATCCTCCACTTAAACCGCCTGATCTACGACCGTCTCCATGGAAGCGGAAGGGGACCGGCCGTCTCTCTGGCCGGGCAGCTGACGGCCTATATTGAGAACCATCTGGACGAGGATCTGTCTCTGGATCATCTGGCCGAGGTTTTCTACGTCAGCAAATATCATATTTCCCACGCTTTTAAGGACAGCTTTGGCATCTCTCTGCATCAGTATATCACCAAAAAACGGCTGGCCCAGTGCCGTGAGGCTTTGCTGAGCCAACCGTCTATTACCGACGTCTATCAGTCCTTTGGTTTTGGAGATTACTCCAGTTTCTACCGGGCCTTCCGCAAGGAATACGGCATATCGCCCAAGGATTTCTGCGACAGCCTGACCGTCCGCCCTTCATCTCGTCATGAGCCGGATTCGTCCAGAGCATAGGCCGCGGCGCCCGCGCCGGCAATGATACCGGAATCGGTGCACAGAAGCTGTGCGTCGCCGGAAACGTAAACCTGGTTGAAATACTTGCCGTTGATCAGCTCGCCGGCAGCGTACAGGCCCTCAATGGGCGTACCCTCGGTGGAAAGCACCTGGTTGTCATCGTTGGTCTTCAGGCCGCCGATGGTACCCATGGTGATGGTCTTGATGCTGACCGCATAGTAAGGGCCGTCTCCGATGGGGATCAGGGTCGTCTGGCCCAGATCCTCGTCCACGCCGTTTGC
>CALWGV010000089.1 GCA_944380185.1 uncultured Lachnospiraceae bacterium | reverse complement strand
AAAGGAGGCGTTCTATTATGGCTAAGAGTTCTAGCACTGGTAGAATCGAAGTCCCTGAAGCAAAGGAAGCTATGGACAGATTCAAGATGGAAGTTGCCGGTGAGCTGGGTGTGCCGCTGACCAATGGATACAACGGCAACCTGACTTCCGCCCAGAATGGTTCTGTTGGCGGCCATATGGTCAAGAAGATGATCGAGGCTCAGGAAAAGAAGATGGCTGGCAAATAAGTCTGTAAGGTAAATGCAGAAAATGCACAAAAAAACGGGTCTGACGCTCACTGTGTCAGACTCGTTTTTTGTGCATTGCGCCTCGTCACGAACCTCCGATCGGAACACGGGTGATCCTGCGAATCAGGGAGGAGGCCAAAAGAATGCCTACGGATATGGCCAGAGCCATGCTGGCCGTACCGGCTCCGTTTTCAAAAAATCCCACATAATCTCCGTTTACCATGCAGTACATGGTCTCGTAGAGACTGCCCCCGGGAATCATTGTGATCACCGCCGGAACCAGGAAGAGGGTGGCCGGCGTTTTCTTTTTTCTGGCCATCCACTCTCCATAGCAGGTGCCGGCAAAGGCAGCGATGACGTAGCCCCAGAATACGCTTTCCGTAAAAAGGCCGGTGAGCAGATAGATGCTCCATACAGCCATGCCGCCCAGTGCACCCAGCCAGATATGATGACTGCCCACATGGAAAAGCATGGCAAAACCCAGTGACCCAAAGAACGCCGTAACCACCTGAATCACCGTCTGGCCGGTCTCGCTGTAGTACCACAGGCTAAAGGCATCCGACGCTGCTGCCGCTGTCTCCGGAGGACTGTACCAATAAAGCACCAGGGCGATGCCTCCGGCGATGGCTATCGCCATCAGAAGCGACTCGCACAGCCTCAAGATGCCGGACATGGTGTCTCCGCTGAGCATATCCCGCAGAGAGTTGGTCAATGACAGTCCGGGAATCGTCAGCATGATATTGCCGATGACGATGGGCGTGATATGCTGTCCCAGTCCCAGCCGCACCACCGCCACCACCATAAATCCGGTGAAAACAGCCTCGCAGAGGACAAAGAGCAGGCGGTTGGTGATTTTCTTCTGATTCCACTGCACAGCCAGACACAGCAAAGCTCCGGCAATCATCGAGGCCAGGCCGTCCGAGAGGCTGCCGCCGAAAAACAGAGTAAACATTCCCGATACCAGGCAGTAGCTGACAAATTCCCACCACAGAGGAAAGGCCCGCTCCGTCACGATCTCATGTATCTTCTCTCCCACTTCCTCCGGCCTGGTCCGTTTGGCACAGATTTTGCGGGACAGAGCATTGAGCTCCGCCAGGCGGTACAGATTGGTCTCATAGCCGCCGACGCGCCGCGTCTGGGTGACCAGCTCCTCCGCTTTTGTCTCTATGGTCACAATAATGCAGGAGGTAATGGAAAACACGTCCACCTTTTTCATGCCGTAAGCCCGGCAGATGCGGGATATGGTGTCCTCCACCCGGGACACCTCGCCTCCGCAGATCAGCATCTGCTCGCCGATATTCAGAGCCTCGTGCAGAATCCGGGACGCCGGATACTCGGGCGCGTCGTCGGCCGCCGGCCCTGCTGCCCCTTCCTTTACCTGCGCGTTAATCTTCTCTTCCATCATTTTATATTTTATCCTTCCTCACAGGGAGAGCATCTCTGCCTTTCTGGTCAGATAGCGATCCACTCTTTTTTTCAGCTCCCGGTTTTCTTCCTGCGACAGTTCATCGTCGTTTTCCAGCACTTTTTTGGCTGCCTCGGAGGCCTCCTTCAGAATATCGGCATCGGTATAGATATCGCCCAGGGCAAAATCCATCAGTCCGCTCTGGCGCAGGCCGAAAATATCCCCCGGTCCCCGCAGCTTCAGATCCTCCGAGGCAATCTCAAAGCCGTCGTTAGTACGGGTCAGGATTTCCAGCCGTTTGACCTTGGAGGCATCGGATCCATTGATAAAAATACAGTAGGATTGATGTTTTCCCCGTCCGATGCGTCCCCGCAGCTGATGCAGCTGGGCCAGGCCAAACCGCTCCGCGTTCTCCACCACCATGACCGTGGCATTGGGCACATCCACGCCCACCTCCACGACGGTGGTGGAAACCAGCACCTGAATCTGTCCTGCCGCAAACTCCTCCATTACGCGGTTCTTCTCCGAAGGTTTCATCCGTCCGTGCAGGGTTCCGACCACAATAGATGGCGGCAGCTCCTCCTCCAGTTTCCTGGCGTAATCCTGGACGTTCTCTCCCTCCACCGCACTGGAATCCTCCACCATCGGACAGATCACATAGGCCTGCCGGCCTTCCTTCACCTGCCCGACGATAAATTCGTAAGCCTTTTTTCTCCGGGAGGCGCCGATCACACAATTCTTGATGGGCAGCCGGCCCACCGGCTTTTCATCGATGACCGATATATCCAGATCTCCATAGAGAATAATGGCCAGCGTCCGGGGAATGGGCGTGGCACTCATGACCAGTACATGGGGCAGACTGAGCGGAGGCTCCTGACTGTTCTCCTGACTGTTCTCCCGACTGTTCTGCCGGCTATTTTCCTGGTCAATTTTCCCGCCCTTCTCCTGCCCTTTCTGGGCCAGGATTTCTCTCTGTCTGACACCGAAGCGATGCTGTTCGTCCGTGATCACCAGCCCCAGTCTGGCGAAATGTACCTTATCCTGGATGATGGCATGGGTCCCCACCACAATATCCGCCTCATGGTCAGCAATCCGCCTGTAGGCCTCCCGTTTTTCCTTCGCCGTCATGGAACCGGTCAGAAGCTCCACCCGCAGATCTACTCCTGCCTGGGCAAAGAGGCGGGTAAAATTCTCATAGTGCTGTCTGGCCAGCACCTCCGTAGGCGCCATCAGCGCCCCCTGATAGCCGTTATAGGCCATTTGCATCAGACTCAAAAGAGCCACAATGGTCTTGCCGGAGCCCACGTCCCCCTGTACCAGCCGATTCATCAGCTTGGGACCTGCGAGGTCCGCCAGTATCTCCTGATAGCAGCGCTTCTGTGCCCCGGTCAGGGCAAAAGGCAGACTTTTCTCAAAACGATCCACCAGAGGCGAAGGTTCGATCCGGCAGCCGTTTTCCTGCACCTCGTTGACATCCCGCAGATAGCGGACAGCCAGGATAAACAGAAAAAATTCATCAAAGACCAGCCGGTGCCTGGCAAAGGTCAGCTCTGTCCTGTCCGACGGAAAATGAATGGTGCGCAGAGCATAGTTGTACTCCGCCAAACTGTATGTGCAGCGAATGGAGGACGGCAGAAATTCCTTCAGCATTCCCAGACCGGCAAAGGCTTCCTTCACCGCCTTCTCGATGCCTTTTGCAGTGAGGCCGGCAGGCAGACTGTAGATCGGTTTCAGTTTGCCGATCAGCGGAACATAGTTTTCCGGGGCATAGATCACCGGCTGCTCCAGCACCATTCCAAAACGGCTTACCGAAAGCTTGCCCTTCAGCACATAGCGCCGTCCTGCCCGCAGCACATCCTTCAGATACATCATGTTAAACCAGGTCACTCTGAGGCTTCCCGTCTCATCCCGGATCACTGCGTCCACGATTTTCAGCTTGCCTGTCCAGCGCACCCTGGCATCGGCAGCCAGAGCACCGCAGACCACCACGGGACCGCCCTCCTTAAGGGAAGCAATTGGCACAGGAGCAGCGCATTCCTCATAGGCCCGGGGGTAGTAATGAATCAGCTCCTCCACCGTATCGATCCCGGCCCGCGAATATGCCTGTGCCGTCTTTTCTCCTATCCCCTTGATCTTGGTCAAACCATCCGTAAGACGCATCCGTTTACTGCTCCTTTATCTGCGCTCCGATAAAAAGGAGTCATCTCCGAACCGGGAGATCACTCCTTCTTGTTGTCACTCTTCGGCGCGGCTGCGCCGTATATCAACTTCTTCAGGCCTATTACTCCACGCTCATCACATAGTAGTAAATGGGCTGTCCGCCGCTGTACATTTCCACATCCAGATCCGTGAACTTCTCCTGGACTCTGGCAAGGAATTTTTCTGCATCATCGGCTGTCACATCTGCACCATAGTAGATGCTGATCAGCTCACTGTCCTCATCCACCAGAGCCTCCAGAAGCTGAAAGCTTGTATCTGCCACATCATTGCCCACGGCCAGAATCGAACTGTCGTCGATTCCCATGATGTCGCCCTCGTGAACCTCCACGCCGTCTACGCTGGTGTTGCGCACCGCATAGGTCACCTGGCCGGTCTTTACCCTGCTCATCTCCTCTTTCATCTGCTCCAGATTTTCCTCAGGAGTACGCCCGGGCATATAGCTGACTGCCGCTGTGATGCCCTGAGGAATCGTTGTGGACGGCACCACGACCACTTTTTTATCCTCAGACAATTTCATAGCCTGCTCAGCAGCCAGGATAATGTTCTTGTTATTCGGCAGCACGTAGACCACGTCTGCATTTACCTTGTCTATGGCGTTTAAAATATCCTCCGTGCTGGGGTTCATCGTCTGACCGCCCTCAATCAGCGTATCCACTCCCAGGCCCTTAAAGATCTCGCTCATTCCGTCGCCCACAGAGATGGCTACGAAACCGGCCTCCTTGCGGGGTTCTTCTTTCTTCGGGGCAGCTGCAGACACCGCTTTTTCTTCGGCCTTTGCCGCCGCTTCCTCTGCCGCCTTTTTGGATGCTTCCTTGATCAGCTTCTCCTGATGCTCCTCCCGCATATTGTCAATCTTCATCCGGGACAGAGGACCATAGGTCAGAGCCTTTTGGATGGCTAGACCAGGATCATTGGTATGCACATGCACCTTCACAATCTCATCGTCAGACACCACTACGATGGAATCGCCGATGGACTCCAGATAAGCTTTAAATTCTCTCTCCTTATCCATATCGTAGCTGTCATCAATATGAATCATGAACTCAGTGCAGTAACCGTACTTGATATCAAAGTTTTCCGTGGAGACAGATGTACTCTGAGACTGAGCCGGCTTCTCCGCCCGGGGAGCCGCCGCCTCGGCGAGTGTCACCTCTTTTCCCAGGAATCCATCCAGGCAGCCCTTCATCACCTCCATCAAACCCTGTCCGCCGGAGTCCACCACACCGGCCTCCTTCAGGACAGGAAGCATCTCCGGAGTCTGGCTGAGCACATAATCGCCGTGCTCAATAATTACACGGAAATATTTCTCCAGATCCTCGATCTGCCCCACCAGTTCGGTAGCCTTGTCGGCCATGCCCTTGGCTACTGTGAGGATCGTACCCTCCTTGGGCTTCATGACTGCCTTGTAGGCCGTCTCCACCGCCCTCTGGAAGGCATTGGCCAAAACTGTAGTGTTGATCACGGAAACTGTCTTAATCTCCTTGGTGAATCCCCGCAGGAGCTGGGAAAGGATAACGCCGGAATTGCCTCTGGCTCCCCGCAGAGATCCGGATGAGATCGCCTTGGCTAAGGACTCCATATCCGGCCTTTCGATGGCCTGCACCTCCCTGGCCGCCGACATAATCGTCAAGGTCATATTGGTGCCCGTATCTCCGTCCGGAACCGGAAACACATTCAGCTCATTAATCCATTCTTTGTTTGCTTCCAAACGCTGTGCTCCTGCCAGAAACATTTTTTTCAGCAGAGCAGCGTCTATTGTATTTGCTGCTACTATTGTACCTCCTCGCAAATCAGTCGATGACGCGAACGCCTTCTACAAAAATATTGATTTTTTCCACTTCCACGCCGGTAAACTGCTCTACTTTATATTTTACGTTCTCGATCAGATTATCAGAGACAGCGCGGATGCTGACGCCGTAGACGACAATCACATGGAAATCCAGGGTGATCTTGTTCTCATTGATCGTCACGCTGATACCATGCGAGAGATTGTCTTTCATCAGAAGCTTTACGAGGCCGTCTTTCATATTAACTGCCGCCATACCCACGATACCGAAGCACTCGATGGCTACGCTGCCGGCATATTTCGCAATCACATCTGTGTCAATCAGAATCGTACCCATCTGATTGTTAATCCGACACTTCATAGTTTCTCCTCCATTGCTGATATTTTACAACCGGGCGGTCATAATCACACTATATTATAACCGTACTTTACCAAAAAAGGAAGGGGGGATTTGCATTATTTTTCGGGCAAAAGCGTTTATACTGGCACACATTTGCCCGGACTGCGCAGCAATTTGAAATAGATAGTTATAATTTCGGGAGATGTTGACGAATCAACATCTCCCGAAAACATCTTATTATTCTCCACCCTACCGCACCACATCATCGAGCGCCGGCCACTTCTCATAATCCTCCAGATAATAACTTTCACGCATGTCCCGATAAACGATCGTCACATAGAAAAGCTGATCCGGATCCTCCTCCCAGTTCGAAGGCACCTGACAGCCTACGCTGTATATGTACGGCTCTTCGCCGGACGAAAAAGGCTTTTCCATGAGGTAAATCACATAACCCGTTACATCTCCGTTTGCTATAATGCTTTCTTTTCGGCCGTATATTAGAGTTCCCTCTTCATTTGTAAAATACAGCATCCATGTAGGCTGGTCTTTTCCCAGATATCTTGTCTCCAGCATTTCCATCGTCACCGATATATTCTCCGAGGAGGCCGGTATTCCGGAACGCCACACGTAGATCAGGCTGCTGCAGATAAGGATGCTGGCTAATATAGAAAAAAAAGATATCAGGAAGATATTTTTTCTGCGCAGCTTTTTCTTCAACTTTTTGATCACATTTCCCGACTCCAGCTGATCCGACGTAGCCACAGGCACTGCCTGCTCCAGCTTCTCCTTTTCCCGCCTGCAGTCCTCGCAGCTCTCCAGATGCTCCTCCACCAGTCTTTTGCTGTCCTCGCTGGCCGCCCCATCGATATCTAACGGCAGAAGATCCCGGATCACATTGCAGCTTACCTTACTCATTTTTATTCACCTCCATATAGTCTATGATCTGTCCCTTAGCCCGATAATAGACCACTCTGGCCCAGCCGGCGCTCTTGCCGAAAATCTGTCCGATCTGCTCAAAGGAAAGTTCCCCGAACACCCGCAGGCTGAACACCTCCTTGTATGGTTCCTTCATTTTGTGGAGGAAGTGATGGATCCGCATGGCGCTCTCCCGATCAGCCATCCGCTGCGCGAGCCCCTGCTCCTTTGCCGCCTGATTTTCGTCCATCCCGCCATCTGCCTGGAACTTTAGCCTACGGTGCCAGGAATAAAAGGTGTTCCGCGCTATGGTAAACAGCCAGGCACGGATATCCTTCGTCCCATCAAAACGGTCGATATTTTTTAATGCCTTGAAAAAAGTCTCCTGGGTAATCTCCTCAGCCACATCCTCTCTGGCCGACAGACTGCGGATAAATGCATATACATCCCGGAAATACAGCTGGTAAACCGTCTCAAAATCCATTTTCCTCACCTCCTCTCACCCTATTAACGCGTGGGCAGGCGCAGCGTTACAAAAAAGCCGCATATCTTTCCCGGCCTGTCGGCCTTATGATATGCAGCAGTTTTTTTGTAAATTTTTTAAACGTTTTCTATTCAATGGCAAACCAGCGGATCTCATTGGCCTCCAGGGAGAGGGGGAAGCTGCTCCCGTCGCCCCGGTAAACAGTGGTGGTCTGGGGCTCATAGGTGTTGTTGACCACGCAGAACTTTCCATTCTTTACATAGGCGTGGACCTCCACCTTTTCATTTTCCGAAAACCAGCAGTGCAGCAGCTTCTCCCGGTGAGCGCTCCACAGAATCGCCCGGTGAAGAATACGGCTGTTGGCAAAATTATACGGAAGGCCGGAGATATAGACCGTGCGGCCCTCGCCATAGGTATTGACCGCCATCTGTACCTCTTTATCCTTCTGCACCAGGATCTCAGTCCCCTCCAAAGCATAGATAGACTTCTGTCCCTCGCCAAAATCCACTTCCCCTGCGCAGTCCGCCAGGATAAAGTGATCCCTGTGCTCCTCCCAGTTGTACTTGTCATAGCCCAAAGTAAAACCAGTCTCCTTCTCCACGCCCAGAGCACTTGCCAGCTGCAGATAATGCCCCTGATAAGCATGGCCCGACGGCTCCCCGACGCCGATCAGACCGCCTCCCCGGCCGATAAACCGGCGGATGGCCGAAGAGACCGCAGGATTCTCCCAGACCTTCCCGCCCGTGTGAGCTGTATCCCCATCCCCGATATTCAGGATCACATCCACATCGTCCAGCACAGGGGGATCTGCCAGTATATCGTCGAAGGAAAGGAAAACTACCTCAAAGGGTGCGCCGGAGAGGGCCTCGATCACACCGGCATAGCTGTAATTCTTTTTGTAATACAGAGCATGGTGCACCATATGACAGCCCCAGGAGCGCATGCGCCCCCAGCAGTTTAACACAGCCACCTTGCCCAGGCAGTATGCTTCCGTCCCCCGGATATTCTCATAGAGCTCGCGGAACTCATTGCAGACTGTCTCCACATAGTCGATAAAATCAGGAAACTCGCAGGCCAGCTTCAGATAGCCTCCATAGCCGATGCGGTCGATGGGCTTGCGCAGAATCGCGCGTCGAGCCGTCACCCAGTTTTCCTTCGCTTCCCGGACTGGATCTCCCCCCTCATGGAAGGTGTCAGGAAAGAAATAGGGCAAAAACCGTCCTTCCGTGTAGCGCACGCCGGGGATATCCGCAATCAGGCGCAGGGTAGAGCCGTTGCCGACGCTTCCTACCACCGCATCCAGCCCGATGGTTTTAAATTCGTCCATATAGGGCTCGGTGCCGATCCAGTGGTCTCCGAGAAACATCATTGCTTCTTTTCCCAGCTCATGGGTCAGGTCCACCAGCTCCTTCACCAGGGCAGCCACCTCACGGCGCTGAAAGGCCATAAAGTCGAGATACTCCCGGCTGGGTTCCCGGTACTGATTGTTGTAGTAGCCCTGGTCAATAATATATTCCGGGCGGAAGGGATATCCCACTTCTTTTTCAAATTTCTCCAGAATATAGGGCGAAACCGAAGCGGAATAGCCGTACCAGTCCACATATTTTTCCCGCTTCAGTTCATCAAAAATCAGCGTGAACTGATGGAAGAAGGTCGTATAGCGGATCACATCCACATAAGGGTGCTCCGCCACGAAGCGGCGCAGGCGTTCCAGGGTATAGGCGTGGGTTTTGGGCTGACGCACATCAAAGGTGATCTGGTGTTCAAAGTTTGTCCATCCGTTGGTCACAGCATTGTACATATGAACCGGGTCCCAGATCAGATAGGCCAGGAAACTCACCGTGTACTCATGCCAAGCCTTGGGAGCGGGCAGGACGACGCAGCCCTTTTTCTCATCGTAGTACCATTCCTCCGCCGGGACGGGTTTTCCCTCCGTCCGGTCCATGACTTCCCACCACCGCTTGATATCGTCCCGCGTATTTACCGCAAGAAGCTCATCGCTTATGCCCGACATCAGCGGAATGGACAGGGAGCCCTCCTGTGCCGTATAAAACCCGGTCATGATATAGCACTGCTGCACCTCATCCGGATTAGCCCTGGCCCAGGCATTGTCCTTGCGCGTAGTATAGTAGGTGGAGTAGACCTTGGCGTCCACATTTTTTAAGGCCTCCGGGTAGTCCGTGCCATCGCAGTCACGGATGGCGTCGGCACCCCAGCGCTCCAGCAGTTCCAGCGTCTCCGGAACAACATCCAGATCCGTGGGAATTGTTACTCTTCCTTTTTTTAAGTTTTCGCTCATCTAAGCACCTCTGTTTTTCCATTCTGCCGTAATCTCTGTCACCGCTTTTTTCCGGGCTTCCCCGGCTTTTTTTCCTCCTGATAGGCCTTATTGTAGACCATAAGAGCCGCCAGAAGGAGCACCAAGCCGACCAGCATGATCCCCAGACCGACAATATTGCCTGTCATCCTCCAGCCGGCAATCACCATAATCAGTCCCACCACAAAGAAGGCGGCGATCAGTGTAACGCGAAGACTCGTATGCTCTTTCCAGAATCTCATCTTCTCATCAATCCTTTCTCTTGTCTTCTATCCATCTTCTATCCGCCATGCTGGTTATCCTTTCAGTCCGCCCAGCGTCATTCCCTGCGTCAGCTTTTTCTGTACGCAGACGTAGAGGATCAGCGTGGGAAGCATGACCAGCACCAGACCGGCATAGAGCTGGCCGTACTGTGTGGCCGCCTGCTGTGCCTGAGTTAACTGCATCAGTCCCACCGGCAGAGTTTTGCCCCCCTTCGGGTCGGACAAAAGCGTCATGGCAATAATATACTCATTCCAGAAGGAAAGGAAATTAAAGAGGATCACCGTGATGATCGAAGGCCTGGCCATGGGAAAGATCACCTTCACCATCGTCGTCCCGTAGCCGGCGCCGTCAATATAGGCAGCCTCCTCATAATCGTGGGGAAGCGTCGCAAAGTATCCCGACAGCAGATAGATCGTGAAGGGCAGAGCCGTGGCCGCGTACACCACCGCCAGGACAAAGATATTGTTCAGCAAAAATCCCTCTCCGAAAACATTCCTCAGCCATCTGTCTCCATCCACCAGCATCAGAAAGATCGGAACTACAATATAATTGACATTGATAAACAGACCGCCCATAAAAGCCGTATTGAGAAATTTGCGTCCGCGGAAGTTAAAGCGGGACAGCACGTAGGCGGCAGGCAGCGCCACCACCAGCAGGATCAGCAGCCCTAATCCCGTCACCAGCACGGAATTGAGCATGTACTCTCCCATCCGGGCCTTATTCCAGGCATCGATAAAATTCTGAAAATAAAATCCTGCCGGCAGCGACCAGGGATTGCCGTAAAACTCGCTATTTTCCTTGATTGACGCCATAAATACCCAGGCCACCGGCACGATGATCGTGATGGCCAGAGTAATCAGCACCACATAGATAAACGCCTTATAGAGCCTGTCGGCAGACATTCCTTTTTTATGTTCCATCGTCCGCCCTCCTTAAAATTCCAGAGTTTTGCGCTTCGTGACCACATTGACCAGGGCCGAAAGGCCAAAGGAAAACAGGAACACGACGACGCCTATGGCCATGCCATAACCATAGGTGGAGTTGGTATAGGCCTGCTTATACATATAGGACAAGGCCACCTCCGACGCTCCGTTGGGCCCGCCGGAAGTCATGGCTTTCACAAACAGGAAGGCCATGTTGATGGTACTGATAATAAAGAACGTCAGCGTGGTGCGAATGTTGGTCCAGATCAAAGGAATCGTAATCTGGAAAAACTGAGTGATCCTGCCCGCCCCGTCCAAGCTGGCACTCTCATAGAGACTCATCGGAATGCTGGACATGGAGGCCATATACATAACCATGTAGTAGCCGATGGCCTGCCAGACCATGGCGATGATCAGGCTGACCATGACCATGGACTCGCCTTTCCAGAGAATCGCCACTGTCTCCCCTTTGAGAAGCGATAAAAGGCTGTTCAGCGTGCCGTTGTTTGTATCGTAGATCGCGCTGAAGATGGCGGAGATGACCACCACCGACAGGATATTGGGAATATAGAATATTACGCGGAAAAAATTCTGGCCCTTGATCTTCTCTCTGGTGAGGATTGCCGCAAACACCAAAGCGAGAGCAAAGGTCACAATCGTCACAACCACAATAAGCAGAATTGTATTCTGCATGGAACGGATAAAGTTCGTGTCCTGCATCAGGCGGCTGAAATTCTCCCACCCCACAAACTCCTCTGTGGTGGAGTATGCACTTCGCCGAAACAGGGACATGCGAAACACGTTGATCGTCGGAATAATCATAAACACAGTGAACAAAATCACTGCAGGAGCAGCGCACAAGAAAACAAACACGCCGCGCCCCGAACGCTTTTTCATCCGTCAGCTCTCCTTTCATCATGCCAGGACTGCGAAAAAAGCTTTCCCTTCCGCGTACCCGGCAATTTTTAAAAAACGGCGGTGAGCAGCTTCCCACCGCCGTTTCCTCATTCACTTTTATCAGGCCGAAAATTTTTCTCGGCTTTCCGCACAATCTTACTGAATCAGGTTGGCGCGCATCTGATCGCTGGCCGCCTTAATGCCGTCGATCCACTCCTGCTCCGTCATGGTGCCGGCTACCAGAGAGTTCACCGGATCAAACCACACGGTGCGCACGTCCAAACCTTCGATAGGCGTGAAGGCCGCAAAGTTGCCCATGGCTGCCTTGGCTCCATTGTCATAGATGGAATAGAACAGCTGATTGTCGCCGGTCAGCATATCGGAGATGTTCAGCACCGGCTGAATAGCTCCAGCACCGGCAAAGATCTCGCAGGCCACATCGCTGTACAGGAATGCGATGAACTGCTTGGCCTCTGCCTGATGCTCGGCTCCGCTGGGAATCCATGCCTGTTCAAACCAGGTATAGCTGTAGCGGTCTCCGCCTGCTTCCACAGCCGGCAGAGCAGTCATGCCCCACTCAAAGCCGTCGGCGCGGGGAGCTTCCGCCATCTCGCCCACGATCCATGTGCCGTTGGGCATAAACAGGGCCTTATTGTCCAGAACCAGCTGCTGGTTCTTGGTGAAATCCTGATCGTTTGCCTGGGCGGGCGTAGTGGGCTCGGTATACTGTGCTAGTCTCGCCACGATATCGAAACAGGTCTGCGCCTCCTCGGTATCCCAGATGCCCTCGGCATAATTGGTAGCCTGATCGAAGAACTCCGGCCCGCCTACGGAATACATCAGCGCATAGAAGAAAGCGTCAAAATAACCTGTGGTCGGATAGGTGAACAGATAGATCCCCTCTTCCAGAGCCTGGTCGCCCAGCTCCCACATCTCATCCCAGGTGGTGGGAACGGTCCAGCCCTTCTCCTCGAACAGACCTGCGTTATAGAATAATCCGCAGGGCGAGTAGAACATGGGCGCCAGATAAGTCTTGCCATCGCCGTAAGGATTGGTCAGAGATGTCTCGGTAAAGCCGCCTGCAATCTTATCACCGACTAAAGCATCCTCACCGGGAACGGTCATGGACAGAACATCGGTGATGTCCACAATATTCTGATCTTTGATAAACGTCTCCGTCAGAGCCGCCTCGCGGCCGGTAGCCAGATGAATCACATCGGGATAATCTCCCGCCTTCATCGAAGCTCCGATCACATCCTCCAGGTTCTTATCGGTGATCAGCTCAACCTCGATACCGGTCTGCTCGGTAAACGCCTCGCAAACCTGTGCCCACATATCGCTGCCGTATGCCGTCTCGATGGCTGCCACCGTAATGGTAGTTCCTGCCTGTGCCTCATCGCCGCCGGCAGTATCCCCTGCCGCCGTACCGGCTCCCTCTGCACTGGTAGTGCCGCTCCCCTCACCTCCTGATGTGGATGTGCAGCCTGCCAGCATTACCATCACCATTGACGCCGCAAGAAGAACACTGAGAATCTTCTTCATTATTTTACCTCCCTTTATTTAAGATTTTACATTTCCCCGCTGCTTTCTCTTGTTGTCTGGCCTCAGTATAGCAGGTCTCTCCCTCTTTTCCAATTTCTTTGTTGCTCAAGATTTTATATATCTTGCTTCTTTTGAATATTCTGCATTAATATAGCTCATTCTCCCCTCCCTTCTCTATACACATTCTACATAATCTTTCTCCCGCGTTTTTGAAGTCTTTTGCAATATTGTCGATATGCTCCGCTTTTTTCATTGATCTGTTTCCCGCAAAGCGATATAATAAAAGAAAGCTCTCATACATTTTCAGCAGCAAGTGCAATAATTATAAAACCCGCGAAAGGAGGGGCTATGAGTACCAACCGCTATGCCTTTGATCCTCTGACTGTCAATCCTATCGACCGCACAGTCACCCATCTTTCTTACATCAGCGTGGCCCGTTACAGCAGCGAATGGAATTCCATGCTTCATACCCACCCCTGTGCCGAAGTATTTTTCATCACCGGCGGAAAAGGCGACCTGGTTCTGGCCGATCGCCAGATACCCCTGCATATTCACGATGTAATCATTGTCAACTCCAATGTGGAGCACACGGAAATCAGTGCTGAGGAACATCCTCTCGAATACATCGTCATGGGTGTGGAAGGGCTGGAGGCTTTTTCCGATGAAGAAGCCGATGAGGGTTATTCCATTATCCATTATCATCCCGACGGAAATACCATGCTCTTCTATTTCCGCGCCCTTTTAAAAGAGATCGAGGCCCGGCTGCCCGGCTACGACACCGTATGCCAGGATCTTCTGGAGGTCGTCCTCCTGCAGCTGATGCGCAGCAGCAAATTTTCTCTGACCTTTTTGCCTACCTCCCGCAAATCCACCAAGGAATGTGCCATAGTCCGACGCTATATTGAAAACCATTTCAAGGAAAATCTTACCCTGGAGCAGCTGGCTGCCGTCGCCCATGTCAACAAATACTATCTAGTGCATAGCTTCAGCCGGGAATACGGGACTTCTCCCATCAATTATCTTCTCTCCTGCAGAATCCAGGAGAGCGAGCATCTGCTGACCGAAACCGCTCTGTCTCTCTCTCAAATCGCAGGCATGCTGGGATTTTCCTCCCCCAGCTATTTTTCTCAGAGCTTTCGCCGAATTCGAGGCATCAGTCCGCTGCAGTACCGGATTCAGCGCAGGAACGAATCCTCCCGCCAGCTCTAGACCGCGTCCCGCTTTATTCCGCAGTCTTGATCTCTCGCCATAGCCATATGCCGTCCTGCTCCATTTTTAAAAAATCGGATCCTGCATTTTTTTGAAAATTTTCCTTGCTTTTTTCCTCTAGGTCTGGTATTATATGAATGTTCTGGGTCGCTGTCAAATGCGGTCTAATTGGATTCAAAGGAGGTGCGGCAAAATGGCAAAGTGCGATATCTGTGAAAAAGGTGTTCATTTCGGTAATAACGTGAGTCA
>CALWGV010000088.1 GCA_944380185.1 uncultured Lachnospiraceae bacterium | reverse complement strand
ACTTCATCTCCGGCCCCAGGGCAATATCGGCCCCCCGCAGCTTTTCAAAAGAGAACACCGGCATCTTGATGGCAATGTAATCCGCCTCCGGCTGCACGCCCGGCTCATAGCCCAGCTCCCGGATGGTTTTCCCCATGATAACCTGGCAGGCCAGCTTCACAATGGGAATTCCCGTCACCTTGCTGATATAGGGGACGGTGCGGCTGGAGCGAGGATTCACTTCAATCACATAGACTTCCCCGTCTGCCACGATAAACTGGATATTGATCATCCCCTTCACATGGAGAGCCCTGGCCAACTTTTCCGTATAAAGGCCGATGGTTTTCTTTACCTCGCCGGACAGGCTCTGGGCAGGGTATACCGAGATGCTGTCGCCGGAATGGACGCCTGCCCTCTCGATATGCTCCATAATGCCGGGAATCAGGATATCGGTGCCGTCGCAGACTGCATCCACCTCCACTTCCTTGCCCATCAGATATTTGTCCACCAGGATCGGGTGCTCCTGGGCGATCCGGTTGATGACACCGATAAACTGCACGATATCCTCGTCGTTAATGGCAATCTGCATTCCCTGGCCGCCCAGCACATAAGAAGGGCGCACCAGCACCGGGTATCCCAGCTCATGGGCTGCCTCCAGAGCCTCGTCGCAGGTGAAAACCGTTTTGCCCTTGGGTCTGGGAATCCCGCACTGCTCCAGGATCCGATCAAAGAGTTCCCTGTCCTCGGCGGCGTCCACATCCTCGGCCGCCGTGCCCAGAATCGGCACACCCATCTTCATCAGACTTTCCGTCAGCTTGATGGCCGTCTGCCCGCCGAACTGGACGATCGCCCCATCCGGCTTCTCCAACTCTACAATGCTCGCCACATCCTCCGGCGTCAGCGGCTCAAAATACAGTTTGTCCGCAATATCAAAATCAGTGCTGACTGTCTCCGGATTGTTGTTTACGATAATCGTCTCATAGCCTTCCTCGGAAAAAGCCCAGGTGGCATGGACTGAGCAGAAGTCAAACTCGATGCCCTGGCCGATACGAATCGGGCCGGAGCCCAATACCAGCACCTTTTTGCGGCCGCCGGTGGCTTCCACCTCGTTCACCCCATCGAAGCAGGAATAATAATAGGGCGTATGGGCCGCAAACTCAGCCGCACAAGTATCCACCATCTTGAAGACGGCATGGATATCCCACTCTCTGCGCAGCGCCTTGACCTCGGCCTCCTCTTTTCCGGCAAGCCCGGCAATCACCCCGTCCGGGAATTCGATCCTCTTTGCCTCTTTGAGAAGCTCCGGCGTCAGCTCCTCACTGCGCAGTCTCTCCTCCATCTCCACCAGAACAGCAATCTTATCGATGAACCAGCAATCGATCTTGGTGATCTCATGGATGGCCTCCGGGGCAAAGCCGCGGCGCAGCCCCTCGGCGATGGCAAAAATCCGGCGATCATCCACCTGGCCCAGAGCCTTCCACAGCTTCTCGTCATCCATACCGTCGTAATCTCCGGTGACCAGACTGTCCACATGCTGTTCCAGGGAGCGCAGGGCCTTCATCAGAGCACCCTCAAAATTGGTGCAGATACTCATGACCTCGCCGGTAGCCTTCATCTGGGTAGTAAGGGTACGCTTAGCATAGATAAACTTATCAAAAGGCAGCCTGGGCATCTTTACCACGCAGTAGTCCAGCGCAGGCTCAAAGCTGGCAAAAGTCTTGCCGGTGACAGCGTTGGGAATCTCGTCCAAAGTATAGCCCAGGGCAATCTTGGCCGCCACTTTTGCAATAGGATAGCCGGTAGCCTTGCTGGCCAGGGCCGACGACCGGCTGACACGGGGATTGACCTCGATCACGCAGTATTCAAAGCTCTCCGGATGCAGGGCAAACTGCACATTGCAGCCGCCGGTAATTTCCAGCTCATTGATGATGTTCAGCGCCGCACTCCTGAGCATCTGGTATTCTTTATCGCTCAGCGTCTGCGAAGGAGCCACCACGATACTGTCGCCGGTGTGCACGCCCACCGGGTCGATGTTTTCCATATTACAGATGGTAATGCAGCTGCCCGCGGCATCCCGCATCACCTCGTATTCGATCTCCTTCCAGCCGGCGATGCAGCGCTCCACCAGCACCTGGCCGACGCGAGAAAGGCGCAGGCCGTTCTCCAAAATCTCCGCCATCTCCACCGGATTGTGGGCAATGCCTCCGCCGCTTCCGCCCAGGGTATAGGCAGGCCGCAGCACGACCGGATAGCCGATCTTGGCAGCAAAGGCCAGGCCGGAAGGGACGTCGGTCACCACCTGGGAAGGGGCGCAGGGCTCGCCGATTTTTTCCATCGTATTTTTGAATTCCTGGCGATCCTCCGCCTTACGGATGGTCTGGGAGGTGGTGCCGATCAGACGCACCTGCTGTTCCCGAAGGAAACCGCTCTCTTCCAGCTCCATGGCCAGGTTGAGCGCCGCCTGACCGCCCAGAGTGGGCAGAACGCTGTCAGGCCGTTCTTTTACAATCAGCTCCTTTAACACCTCTACAGTCAACGGCTCGATATAGACCATATCGGCAATATCCTTGTCGGTCATAATGGTGGCGGGATTGGAATTGACCAACACCACCTCTATGCCTTCCTCCTTCAGAGCGCGGCAGGCCTGGGTGCCGGCATAGTCAAACTCAGCAGCCTGCCCAATGACGATGGGGCCGGAACCGATTACCAGTACCTTCTTGATTTCAGGGTTTTTAGGCATCTTTCTTTCCCTCCTCCATCATCTTGATAAAACGATCAAACAACACGCCGGAATCCTGCGGTCCAGGGCAGGCCTCCGGATGAAACTGCACGGTAAAAATATTTTTGCCCACATAGGAAAGCCCCTCGTTAGTGCCATCGTTGACATTGACAAAGGCCTCCTTGGCCACGGCCGGATCCAGAGTTTTCACATCCACAGCGTAGCCGTGATTCTGGGAGGAGATATATACTCTTCCGGTCTCCACATCCCGCACCGGGTGATTTCCTCCCCGATGTCCGTATTTCAGCTTATAGGTATCTGCTCCCGTAGCCAGGGCCATCAGCTGATGCCCCAGGCAGATAGCAAAAATCGGCACATCCGACTCATAGAGTTTGCGCACCTCCCGAATGATGTCCGTACACTCCTTGGGGTCGCCGGGGCCGTTGCTTAGCATAATCCCGTCAGGACCGTCCCCCAGAATCTCCTCCGCCTTCGTCCAGGCCGGATAGACCGTCACCTCACAGCCTCTGGCGGCCAGGCTTCTCGCAATATTATTCTTGGCTCCCACATCCAAAAGGGCTACTTTCTTACCAGCGCCAGTCTGAGCATGACGCAGTCTGCGATAATCAGGTTCGCCCGAGTCTTCTGTCCGCGCAGGGGGATGGACCTGATATTTTTCACGGCAGCTGGTGCGCATCACTACGCCTGAAGGCGCATATGTCCGCAGACGGGCCCGAACTTCCTCGATATTAAAATTTTCATCGGTGGTAATCATGCCGTTCATCGTGCCCTTCTCCCGGAGGATCTTAGTCAAAGCTCTCGTATCAATCCCGCAGATCCCCGGAATATCCTGACTTATAAGAAAATCCTGTATCGTCTCCCGGGAACGAAAATTGCTGGGCATACGGGACAGCTCTCTCACGATAAAGCCGTCAGGCCAGGCCTGCCGAGACTCCATGTCCTCCCGGCAAACGCCGTAGTTGCCAATCAGCGGATAGGTCATCACCACAGCCTGTCCGGCATAAGAAGGATCTGTAAGCACCTCCAGATAACCTGTCATCGATGTGTTGAAGACGATCTCACTGATCATCTCTCTGGGCGAGCCTATACTAGTCCCCGCAAAAACCGTCCCGTCCTCCAGTATCAGATATGCTTTCATCCTTCCACCGTTTCCTTTCCCTGCTGTTTTATTTTCCCATCTAGCCTTCCAAGCGCCGCCCGCCGTCCAGGCTTTCACAGCTCAAATTGTAAAGATTCTACCGCAAAATGACTTTTCTGTCAATAAGCTGCCTTTCGTTATCCGGAGATGGTTTAGCGGACGAAGAGCAGGGCTGCGGCGATGGCAAACTGGGCGCCATAGTAGAAAATATAATTCGTGATAATGTCCACCGGCCGTTCATAGCCCTGACCGAAATAGGTGCGGCTCAAAATCAGATCGGAGACAGCAAAAAGGATACCTCCGGCGAACATCCAGTTGAGCGTTCCGCTGCGGAAGTTCTGGCCGAGAGCCAGACTGCCGGCCAACAGCGTCATGGCAAACAGGATTCCCCCGTAAAACATGACGATGCCTTTAAACCGACCGAAATCCAGTTTCATCACCGGGCCCAGAAAACCGTTTCCCACCCCCAAGATAAATCCCGCCACCAGAGGAATGAGGATCGTAAGAGGGCGCGAAAAATCGGCATAATACCGAAGCATTCCGCAGATAAACAGAATGTGTCCGATGGAGAAAACGGTAAAGCCGGCATAGGTGTATCTCGCGTCATCCTTGGGATAGATGTATTTCAGGTCCAGCCAGATATCACCCAGCAGTCCGAAGAGCAATCCTCCCAGAATAAACCAGGCAAAATCCCGCACCGGCGACAGTGTCGGAATCGCCTGTGCGGCCGCCATTCCCGCCCCCATAAACATGACGGAAACCGCCGTCTTCCAAAACAAAGCTCTCACGGAATAGCTTTTGAGCTTTTCGCGGACAAACAGCACCAGAAGCAGAGCTCCGACCAGGGCAAAACACAGATAAGTCTTCATAAAATCACCTTCCTCTCTCGAATTTTTCGCTCACAAACTCCATAAGATGTTATTGACACAGATCCGAAGGATTGTATCTCATGAAAATAAGAAAAACCGCGACAGATGGCGGAAGCGAAGGACAGCTGAAAGTAAGCGTCGTGTCTGCTGTCAACCATTTTCCCATCAATCACGCCACCGTATCCATCGCTGAGACCGACGAGCCGGACCGAACTATAGAGGAAATCGACACCGACGCCTCGGGACAGACCCAGCAGATCTCCCTGCCGTCGCCTCCTCTGGAATATAGCATGGAGCCTGACGAACCTCGCCCCTATACCGAGTATACCCTCCATATCACCGCCGACGGCTATGAGCCGGTGACTGTGACCGGAACGGAGATTCTGCCCGGCGTTCTGGCCCTCCAGCCGGTAGAGATGCGTCCCCTGGATATGGGACCGTCTCCATCCGACGACGTGCTGATTCCCGATCACACACTCTATGGGGAATATCCGCCCAAGATTGCTGAGGACGAGATCAAGCCCGTAGGTGACAGCGGAGAAATCGTGCTGAGCCGTGTGGTCGTGCCGGAGACCATCGTCGTCCACGACGGAACACCATCCAATGCCTCAGCCCCCAATTACTATGTGCCCTACCGGGATTATATCAAAAATGTAGCTTCCAGTGAAATCTATGCCACCTGGCCTCAGGCCACCATTACGGCCAATGTGCTGGCCATCCTTTCCTTTACACTGAACCGGGTGTATACCGAATGGTACCGCAACCGAGGCTATGACTTTACCATCACTTCCTCCACCGCCTACGATCACAAATGGATCTACGGCCGCAATATCTATGAAGAAATCTCTCAGGTGGTGGATGACATTTTCACCGACTATCTGTCTCGCCCCGATGTCAAGCAGCCTATACTGACCCAGTATTGCGACGGCAAGAGAGTCACCTGCCCGAACTGGATGAGTCAGTGGGGCTCCAAAGCCCTGGGCGATCAGGGCTACTCCCCCATCGAGATTATCCGTCACTTCTACGGCGAAGACATGTATATAAATTCCGCAGAGATCATCTCCGGCATACCGGCTTCCTGGCCCGGGGAAAATCTGACCCAGGGCTCCCGGGGTGACAAGGTGCGGCAGATGCAGGAACAGTTAAACGCCGTCGCCTCCATCTACACGGCCATCCCCACCATTGCCGTCGACGGGATATACGGTCCGGCCACCGCAGAGGCTGTACGCACCTTTCAGTCTGTCTTTGGTCTGCCTCAGACCGGCGTGGTAGACTACAGAACCTGGTACAAAATCTCGGAAATTTTTGTGGCTGTCACCCGAATCGCCGAGCTGACCTGAATAGAGTTCTTCCGCCGGGACCTCTTCGCTTCTTTTACCGCAAAAGAGGAAGGGCTGCGAAAGCATTTGCTTTCGCCTAAGTCCTTCCTCAATAGATAACAGCTGTTTATCTCTTTTTCTGCAGGAATTTCGGAACGTCAATGCTCTTCTCCTGGATGGTCCCTTTCCAGGAAGGAATACCGGTGCCTGAGGTGTTTCCCGTATTTGTGCCGAAAGAATAGCGATTCTCCTCCGAAGAATCCGTCCTGGGCTTGTTGTTGAACCTGGCCATGGCCGACGCGATATCACTCTCAGCCTCATGCTGCTCCAGGCCGGTGGCAATGACGGTGATCGTCGCCTCATCCTGAACATTCTCGTCATACATGGCGCCGAAGATAATATTGGCGGAATCACCGGCCAGCTCCTGCACATAGCTGGCAGCTTCATTGGCCTCCATCAGGCCGATATCACCGGAAATATTGATGATGACATGGCTGGCTCCCTCAATGGTCGTCTCCAAAAGAGGACTGGACACAGCCTGCTTGACTGCCTCGATGGCCTTATCATCGCCTCTGGCCCGGCCGATGCCAATGTGGGCGATACCCTTGTCCGTCATCACGGTCTGCACATCGGCAAAGTCCAGATTGATGAGGCCGGGCACATTAATCAGGTCGGTAATTCCCTGGACCGCCTGCTGCAGCACTTCATCGGCCTTTTTCAGCGCATCCGGCATAGTCGTGCGGCGGTCCACAATCTCCAGAAGGCGGTCGTTGGGGATCACAATCAGCGTGTCCACATTTTCTTTCAGACGGTCGATGCCGGCCAGAGCATTGCTCATGCGCGTCCTGGCCTCAAAGCGGAAAGGCTTGGTAACCACGCCCACCGTCAGAATACCCATGCTCTTGGCCAGACCGGCGATCACCGGAGCCGCACCAGTGCCGGTGCCCCCGCCCATGCCGCAGGTGACAAAAACCATGTCTGCCCCCTTCATGGCATTGGACAGCTCCTCCGTGCTCTCCTCGGCGGCCTTCTGCCCCACCTCGGGCTTGGCTCCCGCGCCCAATCCCTTGGTCAGCTTTTCACCGATCTGGATCGTCGTCGGCGCTTTGCAGAGGGAGAGCGCCTGCTTATCGGTGTTGATTCCGATAAACTCAACGCCTCCGATATTCTCATCGATCATTCGGTTTACCGCATTGTTGCCAGCTCCGCCTACTCCGATCACGATAATTTTCGCCGAGCTGTCTGATTCCGCTACTTTAATCTCCAACATACCAATAATTCTCCTCCTGCCATCTATCCTACTGATAAAACGATTAGACGAATCAGTAAATCCCGTCCGTCTCGTCCTAGTTCCCTCTATTTTATCTTTGGATGCACGATACAATCATATTCTATTTTCGGGAAAAGTGCAAGACAAAGTTTTTACTTTTTCCCTGCAGTCTTCCATTTAATGCCTTTTTTGGAAATCGGTCCTTTATTCCTGTCAGTCGGCGCCCTGCTGTGCCTCCGTCGAAGTACCCTCCGTCTCTTCGGTATCCGCCTGTGTCTCTCCGGCTTCGTCCGTCTCCTCTTCTGTCTCGTCCTGGATAAAGGAATAAGAAGGATTCATGGCAGTCAGATCGTAATTCTCCAGATGAAGAACGCCGGACAACCCTTCCAGCTGCGGCAGCATGCCGTCCAGCTCCGCGATCTTGTACTCCATATTTTCATTGCTCCCCAAAAGCACGCGTATATTCCCGATATGGAGAGTCGCGTTCATCCGGGAATCAAAATAGATCCGGTCTACGTCTATAGCATATCTGGCAATCAGCTGAGTCAGATTCAAAATCTGAGTAAACGTCGTCTCGTTCTCCACCGGCAGAGGCTTGTACAGCACAATATAGTCAAAGTGAAGGCCGCTGATAAGGGGCACGCCCTCCCTCTTTTCGGCGGAGCTTTCCACTATGGTGCCATCCTGATCGAAGTACATATTGCTTCCCATATATTCGATGCAGCCGATCACCTTCTTTTCATAGACGGTGACTTCCACTTCATGAACACCGGCAAACGTCAAGGTGTAGCCTGCCACAAAGGGAATGCTTTTTTTTTCGCCGAAACGGTCCTTCAGCCAGGCATAGAGAAAGTTTCGGTCCGCCGGCGTCTCAAAGATAAAGTCGACGATCTCTTCCTCTGTATAAAACTCGCTGCCTGTAACGGAGATCACGTCGATTCGCATATTCCACAAAAAAATCAGGAAAAGCGCCGTCAGAGCAAAAAGACACAGAAAAATATTCCGTATTCTTTTCCCTTTTCTCGACCGCGCTTTCTTCGCCATACGTCCTCCTTATATCACAAAACAGGATGTTCTTCCTCCTGATTTTTCCTCCTTCTGATTCTGGCGCCCAGTAAAGACAGATCCTCGGTGATCCGCTCATATCCCCGATCCACATGCTCACAGTGGCAGACCACCGTCTCCCCCTCGGCCGCCAGTCCTGCCACAATAAGCGCCGCTCCGCCGCGCAGATCTCTGGCTGTAACATTGGCGCCCCGCAGACGTCCGCCCGCATGAATTCTGGCCTGCCGTCCTTCGACCTCGATATCGGCGCCCATGCGGCGCAGCTCACCTGCGGTCTCAAAGCGGCCCTCAAAAATATTCTCCCGGATAACGCTGTCGCCCTTGGCCATACATAAAAGAGCCAAAAAAACTGACTGCATATCGGTGGGGAAACCAGGGTATACCTCCGTCTCCAGAAAAGGCAGTGGCTTCAATCTGTCCGGGGCCTTGAGCCAAACCTTCTTTTCCTCTGTCCGCAGCTGGCAGCCGCAGGACGCCAGCGCCCTCAGCGTAGACTTCATATAGGATACCGGAGCATCCGTGAGGCAGATTTCACCGCCGGTCGCCGCTGCGGCAGCCAGATAAGTCCCGGCCACAATACGGTCGCCGCAGACATGGTAATGCGGGTCTCTTTTTCCCTCCATTCCGCGGACGTGTATAGTGTCGGTCCCCGCCCCCTTTGTCTGGGCGCCCATCTCGTCAAGGAACAGGCAGAGCTCTACGATTTCCGGTTCTTTGGCACATCCATGGATCACCGTCTCTCCTTCGGCTCCCACAGCAGCCATAATAGCGTTCTCCGTAGCCCCCACACTGGGAAAATCCAGATAAAGTCCCGTGCCCCGGTACTTTTCCGCCTTGGCCTCAATGCGGCCGTCACATTCCTCTACCGTAATTCCCAGGTCACGAAGAAGCTTCACATGATAGTCCACCGGCCGCTTGCCAATGGAACAGCCGCCGGGGTAATAGGTCACAGCCTGACCCATCCGGGCAACCAAAGGTCCCAGTACCATGATGGAGGAACGCATCTGCTTGACATAATCCAGGGGGATTTCCGAACAGGTGAGATGAGCTGCATCAATCTCCATGTGGTGGTCCTGCCAGGACACGACTGCGCCCAGCTTTTCCAAAATTTTCACCATGCAGCGCACGTCCTGAATGCGAGGCACATTTTCAATTACAGTAATACCTTTATGCAGAAGCGAAGCCGCCATCACCGGCAGCACCGCATTTTTGGAGCCCTGGGTGCAAAGCTCACCATATAGAGGAATCTCGCCCAGGATTTGTATGTCGTTCACTTCATTCCCTCCATACTGTATTCTACTATTATCCTATGTATGACGGATTGTCAGTGTTCCAGTGTGATACGGTTCGATACGCCCAGGACCATCCCCATCTCCGCCATCAGAAAGAGAATCGACGTTCCGCCGTAGCTGATAAACGGAAGGGTAATGCCAGTGTTGGGAATCGAATTCGTCACCACCGCTATATTCAAAATCACCTGAATCGAGATGTGGGCCATAACCCCCACCACGATCAATGCACCCAGGAGATCCGGGGCATTGTTGGCGATAATCATAAAGCGCCATATCATAAACAAGAAAAGCAAAATTACACAGACCGCTCCAAAGAGTCCCAGCTCCTCGCAAATCACCGAAAAAACCATGTCGTTTTCGGCCTCAGGCAAAAATCCCAGCTTCTGGATGCTCTCGCCTAAGCCTCGGCCAAACAGGCCGCCGGACCCGATGGCGTAGAGCCCCTGCAGCACCTGATAGCCGCCGTACTGGGAATAGGCCTCAGGATCCTGCCAGACATAAATGCGCTCCAGCTGATAGGGTTCTAATATATTCCACTCCACCAGCTTGTCGCCGTACTGGACGACGAAGAAAGCGGCCGCCAGCACGAGACCTACCGCAAAAATATAGATCCCTTTTTTCTTGCTTCCCACAAAACACATCAGGAAAGCAATGCCGGCAATAATAATACCGGAGCTTAGGTTGTTCATTCCCACCAGGATAAAGGGAGGAAGAGTCAGAATTACCGCCAGAGCCAGACCACGGAAGGTATCTATTCCGCGGCCGATCCGATTGATAAAAGTAGCCAGAGTCAGAATCAGCGCTATCTTTACAAATTCCGCCGGCTGAAAGGACAGTGTCTCTGTCACGCCCAGCCACCGCTTCTGCCCATTGAATGCACGGCCCAGAGGAGTAAAATTGGTCAGTATCATCATGACTATGGCCGCTATATAAGCCAGCCAGGCCAGCTTTGCATACCAATGATAATCCATCTTTGAGACCACAATCATCGCCACAAAACCGCCGCACAAAATCATGCCCTGTCTGGTCATGTAATACATGGAATTGCCGGTAGTCAGCTCCGCCGAGTAGGAGCTGCTGCTGTATATCATAATCAGGCCAAACACGCACAGAAAGATAATGACGGCCAGCAGGCTGTAATCGTAAAAGCGTTTTTCTTTTCGCTTCTTCGTTCTGTTCTCTCCCACATCAGTCTCCTTCAACATATATCCTGTCAGTTACAGAGCCCTCACCAGCTCCTTAAAGATTCTCCCTCTCTCCTCGTAATTTTTGAACATTCCCCAGCTGGCGCAGGCCGGCGACAGAAGCACGGCATCACCTTTTCTGGCCCGGTCGGCAGCAACCGCTACAGCCTCCTCCATATCCTCCACATAGACAATCTGGTCAAAGCCCATGGCTTTCGCCTCCTGCTCAATCCGCTCTGCCGTCTGTCCCAGAAGGATCAGAAGCCGTACCCGGCCGGCAAAGGATGCAATCCACTCTCCGAAGCTGCCCCCCTTGTCATACCCTCCCCCGATCAGGATCGTAGGCCGGGTCATGGCCTGCACCGCCTGAATGGCCGCATCGGGGTTTGTCCCCTTGGAATCATTGTAATAGGCCACCCCATCCACCTCCCGGACAAACTCGATCCGGTGTTCCACAGCCTTGAATTGGACAAGTGCCTCATGAATATCGTCCAGCGAAACATCCAGCGCACGGCCGATGGCCACGGCAGCCATTACATTCTCGTAATTATGCCTTCCCAGGATATTCAGCTCACCCGTCCGGCAGACCATTTCCTTGCGGCCGTCCAGCTCACTGACAATAGCATCACCCTCCAGATAGAGGCCTCCCGGAATAACCGTACGGCTGGAGAAAAAGATAACCTTCGCGGAACATTTTTCTTCGCCGAAAGCGCGCAGACGTTCATCGTCATAATTGAGAACGCAATAATCCTCTCCGGTCTGGTTGGCCGTGATGCTCTCCTTCACCCGGGTATATTCCTCCATGGTCCCGTGACGGTTCAGATGATCCGGCGTAATATTCAAAATCGCGCTGACATCGGGATGAAAGCGGTCGATGCTCTCCAGCTGAAAACTGCTGACCTCCACCGCCGTTACGCTGTCCGGCGTCAAAGACAATGCTTTCGAAGTGTAGGGCACTCCAATATTGCCCACTACATTGACCTGATTATACTTCCGGCGCAGGATATCTCCCACCAGAGCTGTGGTGGTAGTCTTGCCGTTGGTGCCGGTGATAGCAGCAATGCGCCCGGCTCCATAGCGATATGCCAGTTCAATCTCGCTCCAGATCGGGACATCGGCCTCCCGCAGTGTCTTCACAAAAGAAGCTGTCAGCGGAATACCCGGGCTGATAACGCAGACACCAGTCTCGCCGACCACACTCTCCGCCAGCTCGCCCAGCACAATAGGCGCATCACAATCCTGGGGAAGATTCTTGCGTATCTCGCTTACCTTCAGCTCCCCATTGCTGTCATAGAGGATCATTTCCTCTCCGGCTTCTATCAAAAGCCTGGCCGCCGCCATTCCGCTGGCGCCAAGGCCGGCCACCAGATATTTTTTCTTTTGATCTCTCATCTTCATCCTCCCCGGCGAAAAAGCTCGCCTGCCCATAGGCACTGCGCCTGTGTCTGTTTACAGTCCCAGGAAAGCCACCAGGCACAAAAGAGCTGTCACGATAGCAAAAGCGGTGACCACCCGGGTTTCCGACCATCCGCACAGCTCAAAATGGTGATGAATCGGAGCCATCTTGAACAGCCGCTTTCCTCCGGTCGCCTTGAAATAAGTAACCTGCAGGATCACCGAGCAGACCTCCACCACATAGATCAGACCTACAATCAATATAATGAAGGGAATGTGGAGAGAAAAAGCCGATACTGCCACGAATCCTCCCAGTGCAAGAGAACCGGTGTCTCCCATAAACACCTTGGCAGGATAGACATTGAACAGCAGAAATCCCAGCAGACTGCCCGCCACAGCACCGGTCACCGGCGCAATGCCGCTGCCCTCCCCCAGGGCCACCACCGTAAAGAACGTGGCCACCAGCACGGTGACACTGGAGCACAGGCCGTCCAGGCCATCGGTCAGATTCACCCCATTGTCCGTAGCCAAAAGCACAAAGAGGAAGAAGGGCACAAAGATATACCAGGGCAGAGTCAGCGTAATATCCGTAAAGGGAATCCGCATTACGTTGCCCCCCGGTACTATCTCCAGGAAATAATAGCAGAGAATACCCGATACGATCAGCTGTCCCAAAAGCTTTTGCTTGGGATTTAACCCTTCAGAACGCTTCATGATAATCTTCAGATAGTCGTCAAGGAAACCCACCAGCCCAAAACCGACCATAGCAAAAAGCACCGGAATAATCTCCGGAAAATCTCTTACAAAAAAAGCAGATGTGCACAGTGCGCTGATCAGAAAGACAATTCCGCCCATGGTAGGCGTCCCGGATTTTTTCAGGTGAGCCTGCGGGCCATCCTCCCGCACCTGCTGGCCAAACTTCAGCCGGCGAAGAAAAGGAATAACCACCGGGCAAAGCACGGCGCTGATCACAAAAGCGGCCAGAATGGCAAAAATCGTTTCCCGTATCATAAGAGAATACCTCCCACACTCTTTTGTCTTCACAAAGTATACGCTCTTCCCCCGGAAGAATCAACCCTCCCCGGAATATTCAGGATAAATTCCCAAATAGGGCAAAATATTCTCAAAAATATCCCGAATCACCGGTGCTGCAATGGTGCCGCCATAGTAGACTCCCTCCGGCTCCGAAATCGTAATCAGAGCGATAACCTGGGGATCGTCCGCTGGGGCAAAACCGAGAAAAGCGGCGATATATTTGCCGGTACCCCGGGGCAAGGTCTCCGATGTGGCCGTCTTGCCGCCGATCCGATACCCCTCGATGTAAGCGTTGCTTCCTCCGCCCTCGGACACCACCTTTTCCAGAATCATCTTCATATTCTCACAGGTAGCCTCGGAGATCACATTTTCCTGGGTCTCATATTCCAGGCGCCGCACCGCGCTTCCATCGGCACTCACCACCTCCACCCCAAAATGCGGCGTCACCTTTGTCCCGCCGTTTACCACCATGCTGGCCGCCGTCAAAAGCTGCAGCGGGGTAACCTGAAAGGACTGGCCAAAAGACATGGTCGCCAGCTCGACCTCTCCGATATTGTCCAGCTCATGCATGATGCCGGAGGCCTCTCCCGGCAGATCTACTCCGGTCTTCTCCATCAATCCCATGGTCTGAAAATATCCGTAAAAGCGTTCGGCTCCCAGAGACTGCCCCACCTCGATGAAAACGGGATTGCAGGAATTCATCACGCCCTGGATAAAGGTTTCGCTGCCATGACCTGTGGTCTTGTGACAGCGGATCCTCCGGTCGCCCACCAGCTTATAGCCGGGGCAGTAGAAGGTATCATCCAGGGACACCGTCCCCTCTTCCAGAGCTGCCGTAGCCGTCACAATCTTAAAAATGGACCCTGGTTCATAGGTATCGCTTATGCAGGGATTTCTCCACATCTGGTTTAACAGCTCCTGGGTCTCCTCGTTTGTAAGTTCTCCCTGTGTCTCCGTATTCAGCGTAAACGGATCGTTTAGGTCGAACTCCGGCACGCTTACCATCGCCATAATCTCCCCATTATTGGGATTCATAATGGTGATGGAGACAGCCCTGGCATTTTTTTCCTCCATCACCGTCTCAGCCGCCTGCTGTGCGTACTGCTGTATATTCATGTCCAGGCTCAGCACCAGATTATTCCCCGGTATGGGTTCGATCCGCTCCTCCGCCATGGCATCCAGCTCCACGCCGGTGGCATCCGTCATGGTAAGGATTTTGCCGTCGATTCCCTTCAGTGTGGATTCATACTGGACTTCCAGTCCGATAATCCCCTGATTATCGCTGCCGGTAAAGCCCAGAACCTTGGAAGCCAGACTGCCGAAGGGATAATAACGCTTATAATCCTCATCCACCTTGACCCCGTCCAGGTGGTAGGCTCGGATTGCATCGCCTATCTCCTTGTCCACATTGGTGCGGATCACCTCCCGGGAAGTATATTTTTCCACACTTTCCCGTATCTTCTCGGGATCCATATCCAGCTGCTCGGCCAGCACCTCCACCACCAGATCCGGATCTGTGATCTGATTGTGTATCACCGAAACCGTACAAACTGTACGATTGGCTGCAATCAGCGTTCCGTTGGCATCGTAGATCTCGCCCCTGGCCGCCTTGATCGTCCGCTCCCGCTCATGCAGATCCTCCGCCTTTTCCATGTAGTATTCCGATTGAAAAATCATCAGGTAGGCCAGTCGTCCTCCCATGACCAGCAGAAGAACTGCTGCCGCTAAGAAGAAAAAAACTATGCCTTTTCGGTGAAAGATCTGATTGCGTTTCCACTGAGGCTTCTTCTCCCCCATTGCCCACCGCCTGACTGTTATCCTTACAGTATATGGTCAGGCTCGGAAAAATATGAGCGCAAGATCAGCCTGCGTTCTCCGGCGCATCCCCTTCGGACGGGGCACCTTCCTCACTGCTTTCTTCTGTGTTCTCCTGAGATTCCGTGCTCTCCGCATTGGGATCCCCGAATATACCATTCTCATAGGAGTCGTCGGATACGTTGTTAGCCGTTTCCGGTTCGGTTTCCGGCTCAGTCGCCACCGGATTTCCGGCAGCGTCCGTCTCCGGCTCAGTCCCCGTATTATCTGTCGCAGTCTCCGGCTCAGTCTCACTCTCCACCTCTCTGGTGGGGTAGATATTAAGATAGGGAAGGATTTCTTCCATAATATTTCTCCACAGGGTTGAGGCATGACGGCTCTGCGCCTGATTCTCCACTCCCGCCGGAGAGTCCACCACCACATAGAGAACAATCTCCGGGTCCGATGCCGGTACGCCGCCGATGAAGGACAGCAGATAATTCTCCTTATCGCGGGGCTGTTTCTCCGCCGTGCCGGTCTTGCCGCCCACCTCATAGCCGGCGATGCGGGCATTGCCGCCGGTGCCGATGTCCACCACATCGAACAGAGCTTCCTTCAGATATTCGGAAGTATCGGCGCTGACCGTCTGACGCACTTCCACGGAATCGCCCTCTTTCACCACAGCTCCATCACTGTTCTTGATCTGCCGTACCACATGAGGCTCATAATAAGTCCCGCCATTTACAACAGAACAATAGGCGGCGATCTGCTGAATCATTGTTATATTATAGTTTTGGCCGAAGCCGTTGGTGGCCACAGCCGACACATCCATGGTATCCATGGTCTGCAAAAGTCCGCTCTCCTCACCCGGCAAATCCACTCCGGTTCTGCTGCCGAAGCCAAAAACCGACTGATAGTGCAGAATCTCCTCCGCTCCTAATCTGGCGGCGATATTCATCAGCGCATCGTTGCAGGAGTTCATCAGCGTCTCCGTCAGCGTCTGATGGCCGTGGACATCATTGCAGTTGATGCGCCAGCCCCCCACATACTCTCCGCCATCACAGTCAAAGGTATCCGCCGACGTAACCTTCGCCTCTTCCAGAGCAGCCGCCACCGTAAATACCTTTGCCGTGGATCCGGGCTCATAGGTGTAGGAGATGCAGAAATTCTTCCACAGCTCCGCCAGAGCTGTCGTCTGCTCCTCCTGGCTCATGGCATCGAGCTGTTCCTGCGTATAGCGGGACAGGAGTGCAGATGTGTCAGAAGGATTATTACAGTCAAATGCTGCGTCTCCCGCCATGGCCAATATTTCGCCGTTATCCGGGTCCATGGCAATCACACCGATGTTGGCAGCCTGAAGCTCCTGCTGCGCCTCGGCGATCTTCTCCTGAACGATCTGCTGGATCGTCACGTCGATGGTGGTCACGATGGTATTGCCGTCCTGAGCCGATTTGATCACCCGCTCCATATTGCTTTCATCGTTTAAATAACCGTATTCTCTGCCATTAACTCCCACCAGCTCATCGTTATAATACTGTTCTATGCCATAGCTGCCCACCGAGCTGTCATCCCGGGAAAAACCTAAAACCCAGCAGGCCAGGTCATTGTAAGGATAGATTCTCTTGTATTTTGTCTCAAACCAGACGCCGACCACCTCACTGCCCTCTTCTGCCAGCTCCGACTTCTTGTCCAGGAAAAGGTTCATCTCCTCTTCCGTCAGTTCTCTGGCATAGATCACATAGCGGCTCTCCGTATTGGCATAGATCCGTTCAGTCAAGTCGTCCACATCATATCCGTAGCACTCGGCCAGAGCATTGAGAGTAGCCTCCACATGCGCTCCGTCATCTTCGGTGGTCATAATATAGGGATCCAAAATCAGATTGTAGAGTTTGGTCGTAGTTGCCAGGACCGTTCCGTTTCGATCCAGAATATCTCCGCGGCGAAAGGCAATGGTTCTGCTCTCATAGTTCTGCTGCGAATAGACGATTCTCTGATATTCTTCGTTGTTTTCCCGGCCAATGGCCTGCAGTCTTATCATCAATACAAATAAAAGAAGGGCCACAATCCCTGCGGTGAATGCCAGTTTCTTGCGCATATACCGGGCAAAGGGCCTCTTCTTTTGATTGTCATTCTTCTTTGCGGCGGGCCTCCCGCCGTTTTTCTCACGGGATGCTCTCATATTGTCTCACGTACTCACTTTCCGTCTTGTCATAATAAAGGATCTGATCGTCATTGGGGCGCACCATGCCGAGTTCCTCTGTGGCCACCCGGTAAATCTCATCCAGGTCCACATTGGTGCGGATCTGAGCCGCCAAAAGGTCGTTGTCCGCCTTGATCTCCTCCAGCTGCGCCTCCGCCTCTTCTATGGCGTTCATCGTAGAGACGATGGATGTCTGCACCCTCATATAGCGAACGCAGACAAACAGAACGCAGACTGCCGCCAGCGATACAAACAGGACAAAGGAAGGACTCATCTGCAGAGCTTTGTCCCTGTTCCGGCGTATACGCGCCTTCCGCCTCTGCTCTTCCTGCTCATCCCTGTAGGTCTTTTCTCTTCGGGAGGGCATTTCCTCAGGCCGCATTACCCGGACCGTATTTCCTTCTGTATAGGCTTCCGTCGCTCTTCTTCTGTTTTGCCGTGAATCATCGTAGCGATTCTCTCTTCCTGCCATGACGTCACCTCTCCTTCCCTCCGGCCGCCTGCGGCGGTCAGATATGTTCGAATACTCGAAGCTTTGCGCTGGTTGCTCTCTTATTATCTCTCTGTTCTTGCGGCGATGGGATCACCGGCTTGCGCGTAACTACATGACCCCGACTTTTCCTGCCGCAGACACACACCGGAAAATTCGGCGGGCAGATGCACGGATTCTCATTCTCGCGGAACTTATTCTTTACAATCCGATCCTCCAGAGAATGGAATGTGATGATGGCCAGCCTTCCGCCGCTGTTTAAACGGGCGATCATCCCGTCGATGGACTCCTCAAGCACCGCCAGCTCTCTGTTGCACTCGATGCGCAGGGCCTGAAACGTTCTCTTTGCGGGGTTGCTGCCACCGTTTCTGACCTTGGCCGGAACGGAGCCGCGGATAATGTCCGCCAGCTGGCCTGTGGTCTCGATCGGCTCTTTCTGCCTGGCCCGCACAATATGGGCGGCAATGCTCTTGGCAAAGGGATCTTCGCCGTAATTGTGAATCAGGCGATAGAGAGCTTCTTGTGTATATTCATTTACAATTTTCTTGGCTGTCAGAGTATTTCTCTGGTCCATTCTCATGTCCAGAGGAGCATCCTCCATGTAAGAAAAGCCCCTGTCTGCCGTGTCGATCTGATAGGAGGAAACCCCGATATCCAGAAGTATTCCATCCACTTTCTCTATGCCCAGCCTGTCCATTATCTGAGGAAAATTCACATAATTGTCACGGATGATCGTGACCCGTCCCTCAAAGCAGGACAGCCGTTCTCCCGCAGCTCTGATCGCCGCTTCATCCTGATCGATACCGATCAGGCGTCCATTTGAGCCCAGTCTGCTGGCAATCTCATAGGAATGTCCGCCGCCGCCCAGAGTGCCGTCCACATAGATTCCATCCTCCCGGACCGCCAGCGCATCTATGGCTTCTTTCAGCAATACCGGCTTGTGTACAAATTCCATCAGATTCCCAGTCCTTCCATGTTTTCTGCGATCTCTTCCATATCGTCGTAAGCGCTGACCTGTACCCAGGTCTCCTTATCCCAGATTTCTATCCGGCCGCCTACGCCTACCAGGGCGACATCCTTGGTCAGATGGGCAAACTCCCGAAGATTGGCGGGTATCAAAATTCTCCCCTGCTTGTCCACCTCACACTCGATGGCCCCGCCCAGCATGAAACGGGTGAACTTACGGGCATTGGCATTGGTAAGAGGCAGAGCCTGAAGCTTGGACTCCAGATTTTTCCATCCCTCCATATCATAGATGGAGAGACAGCCATCCAGGCCCTTTGTCACCATAAAAGTGTCCCCCAGCGCCTCACGGAACCGGGACGGAATGATCAGGCGTCCTTTGCTGTCAAGGGAATGATTGTATTCGCCTACGAACATCTCCATCACCGCCCTTTCGTTCCATCTAGCGCCTATCTGGCACCACTTTACTCTACTTTACTCCACTTCCCACCACATAATACCATTGTATCGGATATTTTCGCAAATGGCAAGAGGTATTTTCAGGTTTTTCCGCGCATAAACAGAATCCTGCCCCGCAGGATTCATGCAAATAAAAACACCGGCTCATCTCTGCATTACGCATCGACAAGCCGGTGAGACTAGGGGCTCTTTTATCACACTTATTGCAAATTGTCAACTTTAAATCAATTATAATAAAAAATCGTGTTATTGTCAACTATCAATAATAAAAATTCTTTCTATATTATAATGGTGCCAGGGAGCAAAGTCATCTTGCCCTCTGACACCAACAGACAAATCAGCATGACAAGTGCAAAGACCACATAACGAGGATATACTATGATCGGTGAACGTTTGAGCGACCTGCGCAAGGACAGGGGGCTGACCCAAAAGGAACTGGCTGATGCCCTGCATTTGACCAAGGATAATATATCTGCCTATGAGCGCGAGTACAACGAGGCTCCTGACAATGTCAAAATCGCCATTGCCCAGTTTTTTGACGTGTCCGTAGATTACCTGCTTGGCCTGACCGACTCACCGAATTCCTACGCCAAGCCTCTCAACTGCATCTATCTGGCCAAGGATTTCCCCGATGACGCTAAAGTCATGCTCCAGACACTGGCGAGGCTTATCTCCATCGCCTCCCGCAAAAGCCCCAAAGCCGTGGCCAAGGAGCTGGACCGACTGGAGCAGCTTGTGCTGGAGCACGGCGCAGAGCAAAATTCAGAACCTCCCGAGGCACACGCTCCCTCCAAATCTGAGCAGTGAGCAGACCTTCTTTCGTTTCGCCATCAGTTTATGTTGTGATATAGGTATTATATCCGTATTCTCGCAGAGATCTCTCCATGCGTATAGCATTCTCCAGATTGGCAAAAGCCCCCACCTGTACCCGGTACAGATTATCATCGTACAGAATAAAGGCAGGAAAGCCGTCAGCCAGCAGCTGATTGAGCATATCGTAGGCATAATTCCTCTCCCGGTAAGCTCCCACCTGCACCCGATACAAAACCTCCGGCTCAGAGCCATCGGGCACAGGCATCTCTTCATCCGGATTTTCCATCCCCTGCGAAGGAGCGGAGGTTATTCCCACGCTCTCCAGAATGCCATCAGCTATGCCCTGGGCAATCTGTTCAAATTCACTGTCGAATGTCTGATTATCCTCCGGATTATCGATAAACCCCACTTCCAGAAGCACTGCCGGCATCTGTGTCCGTCTCAGCACTACCAGATTCTTTCTCTCGATCACGCCGCGATTGGCAAAACCGGCCTCCGACAGCTCCGCCAGCACATTGCGTGCCACCTGGGCAGGCAGCCCCTCATCGGAATAGACCAGCACCTCTGCTCCATTTGCACTTCCCGGGGTAGGCGTAGCATTGCGGTGAAAGGAGACAAAGAGATCCGCTCCTGAATTATTGCCCATTGTTGCTTTTTCAAAAGGGGTGTTGTACACATCGTCCACTCTGGTGTAAACCACATCCGCTCCGCTGTCCTCCAGGATCTGTCCCACTGCCAACGCCAGCTCCAGCACATCGTCCTTCTCCTGACGTCCCTCATAGACAGCCCCCGGATCCCTGCCGCCATGTCCCGGATCAATCGCAATTTTATAAGCCATAAAAAACTCCTCTCTCACAGTCCGATACTACAGACTATGAGAGAGGAGCTTATCCTGTTCAGCCCAGCTTGCTATTTTTATTTTTTATTTGCCGTCGTAGCGCTCTGCGCCATTCTTGGTCACCTTCGCCAGAATCAGAGGAAGTGTGTGCGGCCTCTCTGCTCCGATCCGATAGCAGGACAGAAGCTTTTCCATCGCGTCCCCCATCTTTTCTTTTTCATTGGTGTAGAGCCGGGCGAGGGTTTCTCCTTCCTGCACCGGATCCCCCTCTTTCTTTGCCAGATAAAGCCCCGCCAGCATATCGATGGAATCCTCCTTCTTTTCACGGCCGGCTCCCAGCATAGCCGCAGCGATGCCGCAGCCCTCGGTATCGATGTGCTGCACATAACCGGAGGCCGGGGCTTTCAGTTCTTCCACATAGGCGGCCGTTCCAAAAAGCGCAGGATCGTCCAGGACGCGGTCGTCTCCGCCCTGGGCCTTTACCATAGCATGGAGTTTTTTGAAGGCGCTGCCGTCGGCGATTGCCTGTTTTGCCATGGCCAGGCATTCCTCATAACTTCCCTTGCCTGACAGTTCCAGCATATTGGCCGCCAGAATCAGACAGACCTCCGTCAGGTCCTCCGGCCCCTCTCCCTTCAGCGTAGCCGCTGCCTCCTGCACCTCCAGTGCATTGCCCACGTAGTGGCCTAACGGCGTATCCATATCGGTAATCAGGGCTATCGTCCGCCGTCCTGCATGGGTGCCGATGGCCACCATTTTCTGCGCCAGCAGGATGGAATCCTCCAGCGTCTTCATGAAAGCGCCGCTGCCGGTCTTCACATCCAGCACGATGGCGTCGCTGCCCGACGCCAGCTTCTTGCTCATAATCGAAGCGGCAATCAGCGGAATACTGTCCACTGTGGCCGTCACGTCCCGCAGGGCATACAGTTTTTTGTCCGCCGGCACCAGATTTCCGGTCTGCCCTGCCACACACAGACCAATTTCATTGACCTGCTTAATAAATTTCTCCGGTTCTATGGCCACCGACAGGCCCGGGATGGATTCCAGCTTATCCAGAGTGCCTCCGGTATGGCCTAAACCGCGCCCCGACATCTTGGCTACCTTGCCGCCGCAGGCCGCCACAATGGGTCCCAGCACCAGCGTTGTCTTGTCGCCTACCCCGCCGGTGCTATGCTTATCCACCTTGACCCCCTCTATACCGGACAAATCCATCTGATCGCCGGAGGCCGCCATGCACAGGGTCATCTCTCCGGTCTCTTCATCGGTCATCCCGCGAAACCATATGGCCATGCACATGGCGGACATCTGATAATCCGGAATCTCTCCCTTTACATAGCCGTCAATCATAAAACGGATTTCCTCGGCCGACAGAACCCCTCCGTCCCGTTTCTTCATAATCAGATCATACATGCGCATATTCTGTCACCTCCCGCTCACAGAAGATCCTTGGGGCCAAAGCCAAGAGGAAGAATTTTTGCCAGCGTCCACACCTCGTACTCCTCCGGCGAGGTGGCCAGAAGAATACGGAAGGTCTCCGGGTCGCAGAATTCCATCATCACCTGGCCGCAGACCCCGCAGGGAGTCGGGGGCACCAGCTCCTCCCCCTCCTTGCCGGCCACGATGGCTATGGTATCAAAGTTTCTCTCCCCCTCGCTGACCGCCTTGAAAATAGCCGTCCGTTCCGCGCAGTTGCTGGGCGTGTAGCCGGCGTTTTCAATATTGCAACCGCGGTAAACCTTTCCCTCTGCGGTGCGCAGGGCCGCTCCCACACGGAAATGGGAATAGGGCGTATAGGCATTCTCCCGCGCCTGTATCGCCTCACGGATCAATGCGCTGTCTCCTGCTCTTTTTTCCATAAATAAAAACCTCCTTATCTCAGACAGATCGTTTTCGCGATTCTGCCTCTTTAGACAGGCCGACCGCCGGACGATGGCCGGCGGTCATATTGCCATTGACTATATTTCCACTGTATTATCTGGATTTCACATAAGGCTTGCCGTTGGCGGAAGGAGTACGGGAGCGTCCCACAAAGAGGATCAGCACAATCACCGTCACCACGTAAGGAATCATGGAAATCAGCTGCGCCGAAATCACATTGTTGGAACCCATAACCACCTTCAGCCCGGTGCAGAAGCCAAACAGCAGGCAGGCAACCAGCGCTCCCTGAGGACGAAACTTGCCAAAGATAACCGCCGCGATGGCGATAAAGCCCTGACCTACGATAGAGATCGGACGGAACTGGTTCATAATCGCCATGGTCACGCAGGCGCCGCCCAGACCAGCCAGAAAATCAGAAATAATTACCGCAATATAACGTGTTCTCTGCACATTGATGCCCAGGGTATCGCAGGCACGCGGATGTTCGCCCACGGCACGCAGCCGCAGCCCAAATCGCGTCTTGTAGAAAATAAACCATACCAGCAGAACTAGGGCAAACATCAGAAACGACGTTGCGTAGTTGTTAAAAATATTGCGGAAGAACCGTGACCACGCGGAATTCCCGTCAAAAACACCATTAAAAAGCATCGGCAGCTTGCTGTCAATCAATGCCGGTGTATCCGACGAATTAAATAATGCCTTGGAAATCAAAAGGGCAACGCCAGGAGCCAGGAAATTAATGGCTGTGCCGGTGATCGTCTGGTCGGCATTCAGCGATACCGTGGCTATCGCGTGAAGCAGACCAAAAGCTGCTCCCGCAAGACCTGCGCACAAAAAGCCCACCCAGGCGTTTCCGGTAAAATAAGCTACAGCCGCTCCTGTAAAAGCTCCGATCGTCATTGTTCCTTCGATGCCGATGTTGACAACACCGCTATTTTCCGAAAAACAGGAACCCATGGCCGCAAATACAAGCGGAGGCGTGTAAATCAGGGTTGCATAGATCAATGTCCCCAGACTGTTAATAATTGAATCCATAATCAGCTAACCTCCTTCTTTTTCCTGCGCACCACTTTGAATACATGGGAGATGGCGATAAAGAACACGATAGTACCCGTGATTACATCCACAATCTCCGACGGCGCCTGTATCAGGTTTAACTTACTGCCGCCGTACTTCAGCGCCCCATAGAACAGACCGCTGAAGAATACGCCGATGGGGTTGGAAGCGCCGATCAGCGCCACGCTGATTCCCTCAAAGCCAAACCCTTCCTGACCGGAGAACAGACTGATACGCTGTCCCATTCCCAAAAGCTGCACTGCGCCTCCCATTCCGGCCAGCGCCCCGGATATGGCCATTGCCGTAAGGATCGCTTTGTTCACTCCGATACCGGCATATTCCGCCGCATTTTTGTTGTAGCCCACCGCCTTCATTTCATAGCCCAGAGTAGTTTTCTCGATGATTAAATAGACAATCACCACAAATACAAGGGCAATCAGAATACCATAGTTGGAGGTAGGCGCCAGCACGTCTCTAAGGCCAGCCGGCAGAAGAATTCTTGCCGTATCCGCGACATTTTTCGTCGCTTCCGCAGTGCCTTCGCTGTGAACGGCAGGAAACTCTACAATATAGTTGGAAAGGTAGAATGCAATCCAGTTAAACATGATCATGGACAGCACTTCGTTGATTCCCCACTTTACCTTCAGGAAACCGACAATAATTCCCCATACGGCGCCAGCCACCGCTGCAGCCAGAAAACACAGCGGCACATGAATAATCGGCGGAGCATCTACAAAAATGCCAACCAGACATGCCGCCATGCTGCCCACGACAAACTGTCCCTCCGCGCCAATGTTGAAGACACCCGTTTTAAAAGAGAAGGCAACGGACAGTCCCACAAAAATCAGGGGAGTGGCATATACGACCGAATAAGCTATATACCGGGGGCGGCTGAAAATACCGGTGATCAGAGTGGTATATACCGTGATGGGATTATAGCCCATGATGCCCAAGAATATGGCTCCCACCAAAAATGCTACGATAACAGCCACCACGGTGAGAAATATATGGCTCTGAAAAATGCTCTTATTTTTACTCATGGTGCGTACCTCCTGCCATCATCAAGCCAAGAGTGTTCTCATCGGCATCCTTGCCCGCCATAGAACCCACGATCTTGCCGTCATAGATTACATCAATCCGATCGGAAAGACTCATAATTTCGTCCAGCTCAAAGGAAACTAACAAAACCGCCTTGCCCTTGTTTCTCTGTTCCACTATATAGCGATGTACATACTCAATCGCCCCCACATCCAGCCCTCGGGTGGGATTTACCGCGATCAGCAAATCCTTGTCGTTATTCACCTCCCGGGCAACAATAACTTTCTGCTGATTGCCGCCGGAAAGGGTTCCCGCCGGCCGGTCTGCCGCATCCGCCGGACGAATATCATATTTTTTCACCGCATCCTGCGCATACTTGCGAATAGCGTCTTTTTTCAGGAATCCATACTGCTGGAACTGAGGGCTGCGGTAATTCTGAAGCACCATGTTTTCTGCTACCGTAAAATCCAAAACCAGTCCATGCTTCTGCCGGTCAGCCGGGATGCTGGATACACCCCTTTCAAAGATGGTGCGGGGCTTTGCATTGAAGATATTCTCACCGTTGATCATAATGGAACCGCCCTCCGCCTTGCGCAGACCGGTAATGATCTCCACCAGCTCGGTTTGACCATTGCCGTCGATACCGGCTATGCCCAGGATTTCTCCCCGGCGCACATTGAGATTCAGACCTTTCAGGATCTCTACCTTGCGGTAATCTCTGCCGCGCAGATTCTTTACCTCCAAAACCACCTCGCCGGGCTCTTTTTCTTCCTTCTCCACTGTGAAGGTGACATTTCGTCCTACCATCATGCTGGCCAGATCCTGCTCCGTCACATCGGACACCTTTACGGTGTCAATGTATTTGCCCAGACGAATGATCGTGCAGTAGTCGGCGGCAGCCTTGATCTCCTTCAGCTTGTGCGTAATCAGAATAATGGACTTGCCATCCGCCGTCAGCTTTTCCATGATGTGAATCAATTCTGTGATTTCCTGAGGCGTCAGCGAAGCCGTCGGCTCATCCAGAATTAAAGTCTGAGCGCCGCGGAACAATACCTTCAGAATCTCCACTCTCTGCTGCATACCCACGGAAATATCTTCAATCCGGGCGTCCGGGTCCACTGCCATGCCGTAGCGCTGGGACAGCTCAACCACATCCTGTCTGGCCTTGGCCATGTCGAGAGTAATGCCCTTCATCGGCTCCATCCCCAGCACAATGTTCTCCGTGACGGTAAAGGGCTGTACCAGCATAAAGTGCTGATGAACCATGCCAATTCCGCACTGGATGGCCTTGCTGGGACCATCGATGTCCTCCCGTTTTCCGTTTACATAAATCTCACCTGAAGTGGGACGATACAGACCATACAACACGTTCATCAGTGTACTTTTTCCTGCTCCGTTCTCTCCCAGAATTGCGTGGATTTCTCCTTTATGGACGGTTAGATTGATGTGATCATTGGCCACGAAATCGCCAAACTTTTTGACGATATCCTTCATCTCAATGACTTTCGTATCTAAGTCCACTGACCGTTCTCTTGCCAATAAACCTTCCTCCTATTATTTTCCGGCAGACATGCTGCCGTACACCTCTAAGCGATAACTGCGTCAAATCCCAGAGCGATAACCATCTCCTTTAGCTTTCCCATGTATGCATCATCCGGTGTCTGATACAGGGCATATTGTCTGCGCACGCCCATGGGCCGGTATTTGATCAGCTTATAGCGGATCGGCGCGATCTCCAGATACGGCTCCAGCATCTGCGCCGTCCGCCTCACTGTCTCCTCACCATTGAAAAGTCCCGGCACAATCACTGTGCGCACCTCCGGAAGCTTCCCTATGCCTGCCAGATATCTCGCCTGGGCCAATACCCGGGTATTATCCCTGCCTGTGATCATCCGGTGATCCTGTGCTCCAAAGGCCTTGATGTCGAGCATAACCCCGTCGGTCACCTCCATAAGCTCCGGATCCTGTGAGAAATCAAGAGTACCGTTGCTGTCCAGCAGACAATCAAGTCCCTCCTTCCTCGCCAGGCTGAAGAGCTCTGCCAGAAAATCTCTCTGCCTCGTACATTCCCCTCCGGAAACGGTAATTCCCCGAATATAAGGAATCTGACGGCGCACCGCCTCCATCACCTGCTCCGCCGTCATATGACGGATGCGGGGAGAACTGCCATGGGGGCAGGTCTTAATACAGGCATCGCAAAGGACACATTTCTCAACATCATAGGCCACGTACCCCTGGTGAAGACGATTCTTCGCCTGCCAGTCTCCGTCACTGTGATGAACACGACTCATATCCTCCGGCTTGTCCACCCAGGAAAGGGCCTGAACGGGGCAAACCTTTACGCAGGCTCCGCAGCTGATGCACAGATTGATCGTCTCCGGGTTATGGCAATACAGGCAGTCAAAATTACAGCCTTGCAGGAAGATGGCGGTCCGGTTACCCGGACCGTCCACCGAACTGAAGGGAATAATTTTATTCACCAGTGCTTCCGTTGCCATCTCAGCGTACCTTCCGCTCCAAAATCTTGCAGTTCTTCGACGCACCCAGGCCCAGACCCGTAGTATTCTGAAGCACTGCCTCTCCACGGTCCAGCTTCTCCATCTCCGATCTCTTCACCAGATAGCCGGTGACGCGAATTACATCGCTGTCACTGCGGTAGAAGGACAGATAGCGGATACCCTCCTTGAAGCTACCCTTGACGATATCCAGGACATACTGAGGGTTGTTGTGCACCGTCAGATCAATGGGGAAGATATCTCCCGTGCCCGAAGGAAAATATTTATGGAATCTCTCCAGGACCCGCAGATGATCGATCAGCTCGGCTGGTTCCTCACCGATCGGGATGCGGGTGCCGGGGCTGGTCTGAATGTCATCCGCCAGACCTACCTGCGCGTGAAGCAGGAAGTGACCGTTTGTCCCCTTGCAGTAAGGATTTACATGATTTTTATTGAAGTTATCAATAATGTCCATGATCTCCACGCCCAGCTGGACAGCCTCCTCGCTGTGGCCGAACCGTCCTTCCTTGCCCTCCTTCGCAAAGAGAGTATTGACGCACTCGGCAAGACCGACCAGGCCGTACATGGCCGTGAACTTATCCTTGTCGATAAAGCCCTCCTTGGCCAGGAAATTGTATTCGAAGAAATTGCTCTCCTCCACAATAAACTTGATTCTGGCATCCATATAGCGAGCCATGATATCCAGCACATAGGGAAGCGTCTCATTCTTGAACTGCTCGATGCTGTCTGCCCGATCTGCAATATGGTTTAGCAGCAGGCGGCACAGCGTAAAGGACCCTCCGCCAATCAGCAGTCCATTATAGCAGCTGGCAATGGCATAATTATCGCCAAGCTCAGAGCGGAACATCTTGTCATTGGCAAAGCTGGGCTTTGCGCAGTGCAGGGCACAGTCCACGCCTGCCAGCGCATACTCATCGCTGGTAACATCGGGATCATAGCGCATGGTCAGATTGGGCGTGGCATCCTCCAGTTCGGACTCCGCCTTCATAATCAGCATGCCCGCGCGGGTCGGAACCGGCCCGATATCCGCATGGCAGAAGGAATCCACAATGGTGCGGTCCACATGCATCAGGAACATCCGAATGGCTTTCAGCGCCGTCTCATCATCCACCCCATCCAGGAAAGGCTCGATCAACTGATCCAGATTACCGATAAACACCGGATAGTTGGTAACGCTAGGCACATGCTTGTAGAAAATCAGCAGAGAATTCAGTGCTTCGGCCAGATCCTTGGGCGGATCCAGTCTCAAGAACTTGCATCCCTCGCGCATGAATTTGGCATAATCCGGAACTATGTAGCGGGGGCGCACCGGAGCATGACCCTCATTCAGATCACAGATACATTTTTTCTCGATGGGGACATTCAACAGCTCATCCAGTCCCTCCGGGACATCCAGCACCTCCATCAAAGAGTCGGCATGATTGGCTAGAGCAGTCAGCTTCTGCTCATGGGTCATGGTCAGGCTCGTGATCGTATTATAAATCTCCTGACGGACAGTCTCCACCCTGTCCATGCTGATTGGTCTCATACAGCAGTCTCCTTTCTATTTATTTTCTATAGGCAGCCACAGCCATCGGGCCGGCTGCAAACTGTATGATAATATCCAACTCTATTATAACTGTTGCATTCAAAAAATTCTACCGTAACTTTTCAAAAAATGTGATTTTGTCACCTAAAAGATCTCACGAAAAAGCCGCCGGGCCCCGGCGGCTTTTAAGAATTTTACATCTCTTTTAATAATGAATGATCTTTAATCTTTAGTCCAGCTGGTAAACATCGGGACCGTATTTATTCTCAAATTCTTCCTGGGTAGCCGGCACAACGATCTCGCCGTCAATAATCGCCTGTTTTGCTTCCTCTACGGCAGCCAGAACGTCATCGGGCAGAAGTGTCGTGGTGGGAGCGATGTCTACGCCGCCATCAGCCAGGCTGTAAACATGTATGCCAGGGGTGTAAGTGCCCTCCAGCACAGCCTTGGTAATGTCATAGCTGGCATTATCTACTCTCTTCATGGCGGAGGTCACAACCGTGTCGGGGGCCAGATGGTTCTGGTCACTGTCTACGCCGATCGCCCAGATGCCATCCTCCTGGCAGGCCTCAATAACGCCCTGTCCGGTACCGCCGGCAGCATGATAGATCACATCGGCGCCATTGGTAGCCATATCCTTGGCAGCGGTCTTGCCCAGGCCGGAATCGCCAAAGTTATTGGCATTGTACTGCAGAACCGTAGCGTCCGGATTGGTGGACAGCACACCATCCACATAGCCGTAGCCGAACTCATTCATCGGGCCGGTGGACTGACCAATCACAAAGCCTACGGTGTTCGTCTCGGTCATCATGCCGGCCACGATTCCCACCAGGTAGGAAGCCTGCTCCTGCTCAAACATCAGGCAGGCCAGATTGGGCAGCTCACTGTAAGTCTGGTCATCGATGATAGCAAACAGCTGGTCAGGGTTATCCTGTGCAGCCTGATTTACTGCGTCTGCCAGCATATAGCCCACACAGATAATCAGATCACATTCATCATCTATCAGAGTCTGAATATTGGTCGCATACTCGGAATCCTGATGAGACTCCAGATAGGTAACCTCTACCCCCAGCTCATCATGTGCACGCTGCAGGCCTTCCCAGGACAGCTGGTTAAAGGACTGGTCGTTGATACCGCCTACGTCAGTAACCATGCCGACCTTGATGGTGCCGGTCGTCTCGCCGCCAGCAGTCTCACCGCCGGCAGCCTCTGTTCCCTCAGCTGCAGGTGTGGTGGTATCTCCACCGCCGGAGCAGGCAGTCATGGCAAAAACCATAACGGCAGCCATCAGTAAAGCAAAAACTCTTCTTTTCATGCTTTTCCTCCTCATTGATTTTGGAAAGTAAAAGGAATGTAAAAATTCTTGTACTACTAATTTACCACAGGAACAGGAAGAATTCAACATAAACCTTGTTCATCCCGGAAATTTTATTGTCTCTTGGCCGACGGAAATTTTTATCTTGCGATACGGTGAAAGACATGCTAACATAAAAAAAAATATCCAAGTAATCGGTGCGCTTCCCACAGGGAGCAGACAAGGAGGATACACATGCTGAAAATAGAACGGATATCTGTGATGAATCTGGAGAACGCCGTCCGCGGCGCGCGCAATCCCATGAACAGCTGGCATCTCAGCGACAGTCATTACGACGATGACGGAAATTATATACTGGGAGAAAAGGATCTCGGTCTGGCTTCCCGCCTGTGCCGGGCCGGCAGCGATCACCGCAAATTTGTGCGGATGATCTTTGTGTCTATGGATGTAACGGCCCCCCTGTACTGGTGGAAGGAGTATGACACCTACAAAGTGGGCACCGTAGCCAACTCCTGTTCCACCATGCACAAGATCCACAGCCGGCCGTTTTCGCTGGAGGATTTCAGCCACGACCACATGACGCCGGAAGCCCTGGACCATTTTAAAGATTATATAGCCTATCTCGAACAGGTACGCCTCAGCTACCTGGAGACTAAAGACAAAGCGCTGTGGTACGATATGATCCAGCTGCTCCCCTCCAGCTACAATCAGCTGCGGACCTGCACACTGAACTACGAAAACCTGATCAATATCTATCACGCCCGCCGGGATCACAAGCTGGAGGAATGGCACACCTTCTGCCATGCCATCGAAGGCCTTCCCTATGCTTCCGAGATGATCACCTTTCCCAGAATGCAGTGAGCCGATACCCCATCCATCTCAGACCAGCTGCTGGCCCATTCTCACGCCCATGACGGAGGCCATCATCAATCCTCTGGTCCAGCCGCTGGAATCTCCCAGACAGTGCAGGCCAGGGATATTGGTGGTAAAATTCTGATCCATCTTCACTCTGTTGCTGTAAAATTTGAGCTCCGGAGAGTAAAGCAGTGTCTCCGGGCTGGCAAAGCCCGGCACAACATGCTCTACCGCCTGGATGAAGCCTATAATATTTACCATGGCTCTGTAGGGCATGGCCGCCGTGATGTCCCCGGCCACCGCATCGGGCAGAGTCGGCCGCACATTGGAACGGCTAAGCTCCTTCTGCCAGGTCCTTTTTCCGTCTAAGATATCTCCAAAGCGCTGTACCAAAATGTGTCCTGCCCCCAGCATGTTGGTCAGCTCTCCCACCTTCTGGGCGTATGCAATAGGCTGATTGAAGGGTTCGTTAAAATTGTGGGAGCACAGAATCGCCAGATTGGTGTTGCCTGACTTTCTCTCCTTATAGGAATGCCCGTTGACCACAGCCAGGTCATTGTCATAATTTTCCTGGCTAACAAAACCTCCGGGGTTCTGGCAGAAGGTACGTACCTTGTTCTTGAAGGGCTGAGGGTATCCAATCAGCTTGGATTCATAGAGAACATTGTTGACATCTTCCATGATTTCATTGCGAACCTCCACTCGTACGCCGATATCCACGGTCCCCGGCTGATGGGCGATGCCATGCTCCTCACAGAGAGTCTCCAGCCAGTCGGCCCCTCTGCGCCCGGTAGCCACCACCGTGTGATCCGCCCGGATGGTCTGTGTCTCTCCCTTCCCCGAAGCGGGGCTTACATACACCCCCTGACATTTGCCATCCTCGATGATCAGATCCGTGCAATTCGACTCAAACAGAATCTCCACACCTTTATCTAACAGGTACTTCTCAATGGAATAATATATTTCCTGAGCCTTCTCCGTGCCCAGATGGCGAATCGGGCAATCCACCAGTTTAAGGCCGGCCTGGATGGCCCGTTTGCGGATCTCCTTGATCTTGTCTGTCTCGGCAACGCCCTCCACCTTGGGATCGGCTCCAAATTCCAGATAGATGCCATCCGTATAGTCTATGAGTTCCTGCGCATACTCCTCTCCGATCAGCTCGGGCAGTTCGCCGCCCACTTCATAGCTCAGCGACAGCTTCCCGTCCGAAAATGCTCCTGCCCCGGAAAAACCGGTGGTAATATGGCAGTACGGCTTGCAGTTTACACATTTCTGCGTGATATTCTTGGGACAGCGCCGGCTCTCGATAGCCTTGCCTTTTTCTACAATCAGTATCTTCTTCCTGCTGCCCCGCCTAAGCATCTCCAAAGCAGTAAAAATGCCGGCCGGACCGGCTCCCACAATAATCACATCATACTTCGTCATTGCTTTTGCCTCCTTATTTTTTTGCTCCCTGGACTTTCCCAATAAAAAACTACCGCCTGACCCAGTTTTGGTATAGGTCCCCCCTGACAAGCGGGAAGCCTTTTATAGTCAACTATCGGTAGTTGGTAGATACATTCAACCATTATTTGAATTTATATAAACAAGCTCACGACCATTAAAATAGCAAAAACCCTCATCAATGTCAATGGGGTAAAACAAAAAAAACAGAAGGAAAATTCCCCTCCTGCCAAAATCAGCCTCGCCGTCCGGTTTTCAGCCGGCAATCACCCCGAGGCCCATTTTTGTATACCCTATTTATATACGATGCACACCAGGAGTCACTCATGGAATTATTTTCTGCTTTTGTGCTCATACTGGCCTCCAACCTGGATACACTCTCTCTGGGCTTTGCCTATGCCGCCAGGGGTATCCGCATACCCTTGTGGCAGCAGGCACTGATCGCCGTATCGGCCGCAGCCTTCACTTTCATCGCCCTTGGCGCAGGTCAGACAGTCATGCGTATTCTTCCTCAGACAGCCTCCGCCTTCTGCGAGCGTTACAGCGACCGAATACTGGGACTGCTGCTTATCCTTCTCGGCGCAATACAGTGCTTAAGAGGCTGAAAACCCGGGCTGACAGCGCCGCCTTGGCGCTGCTGCCCGGGCCAACGGGTCATTGACAGGTCATTATTCATCGCTGTCATTCTGACTGTACTGCGCATTCTTTTCCGGCGATTCTTCCGTATCTTGGAGGTTCTCCCCGTCTCCCATCAGGATCTCCACGATCCGGTCCATCGTCTGCCGAATATCTCGCCCCAACAGGAAGCTGGCTCCGTTTACCACCGGACAGGCACATTCTCCGTCCAGCGTTGTGGTGGTGATACACAGATCAAAATCACCGGATTCTTCCCCGGCATCCGCCGCCTTTCCCAGAGTGATCTCATAGGTACCCCGAAGCCCCCTGTCATCCAGGGCCTTACTGACCCTCTGACTCAAGGCTCTGGACGTATACAGCCCGGAACCGCACACCAGCAATATTTTCTTCATTCTTCTCCCCCTCCTTTGTCACACTGGCCAGTTGTCTGCAGCAGTCTTTTCAGACAGCCGGCCGCCTCCTCCGCCGACCGGCAGGAGGCCAGTTTTGTCAGGTTTCCTTCCGTTTGAAATACATCCAGCAGATTGGCCAGATACTCCGGCTGCTCTTCCTCATCCCGGATTGCCAGCATAAAGATAAGTCCCGCCTCCACCGAAACCTCCGGCATCCCCATGTGACGAAACTCTACCGGCTCCTTTAAAATGCCGACGGCCAGGCCCGGTCGGATCACATGCTCTGCATCCGCATGGGGAATCGCAATCCCCATCTCCGGAAAAGCCAGCCCTGTGCTGTAGCGTCTCTCCCGTGCTTTCACCGCTTCAGCAAAACTCTCCCGCACCAGCCCCTGCCGATATAAAAGCTCTGCCAGGCAGTCAAGAGCCTCCTGCGCACAATCTGCCTTCATCCCCACCGCAAAAAGCTCCGGACGAATATCCTCCTCCATGTTTATCACCTCCCCCTAGCCGTCAGGCACACTCCGATGCGATTCCCTGATTTTCCCGCTAGCGTGCCAAGGCTTCCTGCAAAAGCCTGTCCTCCAGGCATTCTTCTTCACTCCAGGGAATGTATATATCCGGCTGAATGCCGCGTCCGCTGACCCCGCGGCCTTTTGCGGCCGCCCGCGTCTTGCTCATGGGATACGTAAAGACAAAACGATTGTCAAAGTTCACCGAAACCGGATTGCAATAATCGATGGTTCCCCTGGTAGGTCGTCCGATCACCTCTGCCCGGGACGATTTCCGGCATAGGGAGACAAAAGTCTCCCCGGCGTACCCGCAAGACACATCCGTGAGCAGAATCACTTTTTTGAAGCTGCCCCTTCCTCCCACCACCGTGTCATCCTCCGCCATCTCCTCATCGGCCTCCCAGATAAAACCGCTCCCGGACTTTTCCCTCAGCTCCGCCGACAGTGCCTGGAGAGCGGCCGCCATCTCCTCTCCGGCGGACTCCTTCCATATTTCGAGCATCTGCCCTTTGCGGCGGCAGTTATTTTCCGTGTAATTGGTATAAAGTCCCGGCTCATCATACAGAGACGCCAGAGGAACAGGTTCAGGAAACACATAGTCCAAGAGAGGAATAAAAGCCTCCTCATCGCCGCCTGCACACAGGCGCAGGTCAAGAATCAGACGGCTGCACTGTTCCAGGGATTTTTTCTTGGAAGTCAAGAGACGCGCAACCTCCTCTGGTCTTGCAAAATGCGGCAGATTCAGATACAGGGTATCCGTTCCGATTTTGCGGCCGCTAAGCGCCGGCAGTTTTCTTTTGACCGGATAGCTGCCCAGCAACAGATTTTCATCAATGCCGCTGCGGTGCTTGACCAGACAGGTGCCGGCAGCCTGAAGCACCAGGCCCCAGTCCTCACGCTCTTCCACCTCATCGCCCAAAATATTGCGTCCCATTCTCTGTCGGTACAATGCCGGCGGAAGTTTGCCCAGAGTCAAGATCTGATCGCCCGGTCTCACTCTCTTTTCCTGTCCGGCAAAAACCACATAAAGCTTCCCCTTATGGCTTCTGACGGAAAATCCTGCTGTCTCTCCGGCAGGATTTCGTCTGTCAATCCGCAGAAAGGAGAGATTTGCATCCTGCATAACCGCCAGATACTGTCCCATCAGCTGGGCGAAAAAACGGTCGTCCGCCTGCCCTCCTTTCACGGCAGCCTGAAGCGCCGTATAAAAAAAGAGGGGATCATGCAGACTCTCTTTTTCCGCAAAGCCGGCATAATCCTGGATCACTGCGTCTACCACGTCCCGGAAAATCTGCTCATAGTTCAATCTCTCATTCCTCCCAGCAAAGCTTCGGGTTTTCCACGCACCTGTCCCGCAGCATCAGCTCCCGCATGGCCTCGGCAGGGGCCTTTCCTGCGAAGAGAACCTCGCATACCTGCTCGATAATGGGCATCGTCACCCCATAGCGGCGAGCCAGCTCTCTGCCCGCTCCGGCCGCATAGACGCCCTCCACCACCATATTGACCTCTTTCATGGCCTCTTTCATGGACATACCCTGGCCGATCAGGATGCCGGCCCGGCGATTGCGGCTGTGCATGCTGGCACAGGTGACCACCAGGTCGCCGATCCCTGCCAGGCCGTAGAGGGTCTCCGTCCTGGCCCCCATGGCGGTGAACAGGCGGGACATCTCCGCCATGCCGCGGGTGATCAGGGCCGCCTTGGTATTGTCCCCATAGCCCAGGCCGTCGGCGATGCCCGCCGCCAGGGCAATGACGTTTTTCAGGGCCCCGCCCAGCTCGATGCCCCGGATATCCGGATTCGTATAGACGCGGAAGGAATCGCTCATAAATATATTCTGCACCGTCTCCGCCACCCGCCGGCTGTGCGCCCCGACTACGCAGGTAGTGGGAATGCCGCGGCCCACCTCCTCGGCGTGGCTGGGCCCGGAGAGCACCGCCACCTCCGCCTGAGGAATCTCCTCCTCGATCTGCTCGCTGAGCAGCTTCAGGCTGTCCGCCTCGATTCCCTTGGCCACATTGACCAAAATCTGCCCCTTTTCAACAAAGGGGGACATGGACCGGGAGAGGGAACGGATATAGACGGAGGCGGGAGCCAGGACGATCAGATCCCGGTCCCGGCAGGCATATTCCAGATCTGCCGTCACCTCCACGCCCTCCGGCAAAGCCACCTCCGGCAGGGTGGGAATCGACCGCTCCCGCCCCAGGCGCTCCGCCTTTTCCGGCGAGGTGGAGCGAATCGTCACCCGATGTCCATTTTTACTGAGAAGAACGGCCAGGGCCACACCGAAGGAGCCGGCTCCCAGCACACTCACATCCGCCATCGTCAGCCCTCCTTCTTTTTCTCTCCCAGCTTATTTTCATTGCCGTGAATCAGCCGCCCGATATTGGAGCGATGCCTCCAGAAGGCCTGGAGGACAATGAGAATCATGATCACGGTGGCCTCGGTATAGCAGGGGCCGGACAGGGTGGGAACCAGCTCCCTCCCCCACAGCAGCCAGAGAATGAGAAGCACCGTTTCCACCGTCAGGGAGCCCAGGGAGACGTACCGGGTCAGGGCAATCGGCAGGGTAAAGGCCAGAATGC
>CALWGV010000087.1 GCA_944380185.1 uncultured Lachnospiraceae bacterium | reverse complement strand
TCCATGAGAGAGGTATACGGCTTGGATCCTGCTCAGGCTGAGTAACTATCAATAGGTGGCTCCGTTAGTCCGGACAGGTGGCTCTCGCCACACCGGACTGGCGGCTCCGCCGCACCGTAATATCCAACGAGAAGGAGGAGCGAGAAAATGCGTCTGATGAGAGAGGATGCCTGGAAACTTTTCCGGGAATACAACGAGAGTGATTCGCTGATCAAGCACGGATTGGCCGTGGAGGGAGTGATGCGCCGTTTTGCCCGCCGCTATGGAGAGGATGAGGAAAAATGGGGTATCGTGGGTCTTCTGCATGATCTGGACTATGAAAAATATCCCGAGGAGCATTGCGTCAAGACACAGGAAATCATGCGCGAACGTGGGATCGATGAGGATTATATCCATGCCGTGGCCAGCCATGGATATGGACTGTGCTGTGATGTAAGGCCGGAGGAGACTATGGAATGGGTGCTCTATACCATCGATGAGCTGACGGGGCTGGTAAATGCGGCGGCTCTGATGCGCCCGTCGAAGAGCGTCATGGACATGGAGGTCAAGTCGGTGCGCAAGAAATTTAAGGATAAGCACTTTGCGGCCGGCGTCAACCGGGAGGTGGTCACAAAGGGAGCCGAAATCCTGGGATTGTCCCTGGATGAGGTGATTGAGGAGACGATTTTGGGCATGCGCGATGTGGCGGATGCCATAGGCCTGGGCATGGCCTGAGCAGCCGCCTTATTAGATGTGCTCCTGCCATCCTGAATAGATAGAGCATGTACAGTCGGGACGGCAGGGGCAGCTTGCAGAGTTTTGCCGGCAGTTCTTGATGCGTGCGGTCAGTTCAGCTCATATTGTTTGACGCACTTAAGCAGAAACTGATATCGCAGCTGAGCGGCTTTCCATTCATAGATATAGCAGTCCACCATGGTGGGGTCCACTGCCTGTTCAAAGCCAGCCAGGGCACAGTCGATGACGCCCTTTGTGCGCAGCAGCTCTTTGCGGAGGCTGTCAAGCTCAGCTTGCCGCTTTAGTCTTGCCTCTTTTTCCTGTTTGGTCATCTCATTTACCACCTCACTGTTTACTAAAATGAATTTATCCAGCTAATTCTATTATAATCCAGAACTGGCAGGGCTATTCAGATTCTGGGAAAATATGTTTTTTACTTTTTTCTCTTAAACCTCTTGACAGAGGAGACTTTATCTGGCACAATGTTAGTAACATATTCGATGCAGACATCTCTGCTCTGTATTTTGTTTTTTCTATCTTGCATATTTATTCTTTACCTGTTGACGTCTGCGGAGGCAGCAGGCGGGTTCATTCCGGTTTCTCCGGAGAATATTTCCCTTTTTAATTATCTTTTACACAGCTATTTAACAACCGTTTTTGCAGGAATTCCGAAAGGAGACAGTATGCGGTCAGATCTTGTTGCGGTCTGGGATGAAGACCGGGATTATGCAGCCAGGCTGAGTGAATATCTGCGCAGACATGCAGGATGCCCCTCCCGGGTGGTGTGTTATGAGGAGCCGGAGCATCTGAGAGCAGCTGTGGAGGCAGGACGGGTGGCCGTGGCAATGGCAGGGAGGCCTGTGGCGGACAGTCCCTGGCTGGATCATACGGCTGTCCTCACGCTCACAGAGACGAGGGAGGCTGCCGCAGGCACGGTCTGTAAATACCAGCCGGCTGCACAGGTCGCCCGCGCGTTGATGGAGCTCGGCCTGTGGAGAGAGCAGGAGAGGGGAACGGCGGTTCGCTGCGCCAGGCTCCGGGGAATCTATTCGCCGTTGGGCGGCTGTATGAAAACCTCTCTGGGACTGGTTATGGGGAGCCTTCTGGCGGAGGAGAGCAGCTGCCTTTTTATCAGTCTGGAGGCGCATTCCGGCTTTCGCACCCTGTTTGAGCGGCAGTATCCCGTGGATTTGTCCGATCTCTTCGCTCTGATGAGGAGAGACGGCGATCTGGCTGACGGGCTGCCGGGGGCGCTCCAGTCCTTTGGGCGTCTCAGATATATACCTCCGGTGATCTGGCCTGAGGATGTCCGTGAGGCGGAGAAGGCGGAGCTGGAAAAACTGCTGTCCGCTCTGCTGCGATTGGGACAGTTTGAGGAGATTGTCATTGATGTAGGCCAGGATCTGGCCAGGCCGGAGGAGGTCCTTGGTCTGTGCGACCGGATTTACCGCCCGGAGAAAGATGACGCTTTCTCCCGGGCAAAGCTGGCAGAGTATGACGCCTATCTGCATGACAGCGGCCAGGAGGAGCTTTTGCTCCGCACGGAGCATATAGAGCTGGGAGAGCTGACTGCGGACGGCTGCGGCGGCAGCCTCAGCCAGTGGCAGCGCTGGGAGCAGATGGTGCCGTTGGTCAGACGCGTGCTGGACAGGGAGGAGCAGGGAGATGCCGGGGACGATTGAAGAGCTCTGCCGCCGGGAGATACTGGAGCAGGCAGCCAGAGCGGAGGAACTGACGGATCAAAATCTGTATGAAGTGATAGACAGGGTGCTCTGTGAAAAGGCGAAGGAATATTACCTGACCCTTGCGGGACGCACAGCCATGCGCCGCCGCCTGTTTGATTCTTTCAGACGGCTGGATATTCTTCAGGAGCTTTTGGAGGATGATTCGGTGACGGAGATTATGGTCAATGGTCATCGGAATATTTTCGTGGAGAGGGAAGGCAGGGTCTTGCGCTGGGACGGCTTCTTTGAGAGCCGGCAAAAGCTGGAGGATGTGATTCAGCAGATTGTCGCCAGGGTCAACCGAGTGGTTAACGAATCCTCGCCCATTGTAGATGCCAGACTTCCGGACGGTTCCCGCGTCAATGTGGTATTGCCGCCGGTCTCCCTGAGCGGTCCTTCTCTGACGATACGAAAATTTTCCCGCGATCCCATCACCATGGATCAGCTGATCAGCTGGGGCTCCATCGGAGAGGAGCCGGCGGCTCTTCTGAAATTATTGGTGAGAGCCCGCTACAATATCTTTATATCCGGAGGAACCGGTTCGGGCAAGACCACCTTTCTCAACGCCCTTTCTCAATATATTCCCAATGATGAACGAGTAATTACCATAGAAGATTCAGCAGAGTTAAAGCTTCTGGAGCAGCCGGACCTGATCCGGCTGGAGACGAAGGCCAGCGCGGGCATATCCATACGACAGCTGATCCGATGCAGTCTGCGGATGAACCCGGATCGAATTATCGTGGGGGAGGTGCGCGGCGAAGAGGCTCTGGATATGCTTCAGGCGATGAATACAGGGCATGACGGTTCCTTAAGCACCGGTCATGCCAACAGTCCCTCAGACATGCTGATGCGCCTGGCCACAATGGTGCTGATGGGGGCGGATCTGCCGCTGACGGCGATCAACAGTCAGATTGGCTCGGCCATTGATGTTTTGGTGCATTTAGGCAAGCTCAGGGACGGCAGCAGAAAGGTTTTGTCGGTGATGGAGGTGAACTGCGATGGGGAAGGGAAAATACGGCTTGCACCGCTCTATGAGTTTGAGGAGACAGGCGCCGGTGAAGACGGCAGAGTACATGGACAGTGGAAAAAAAAGCTTGGTGTCCCGTCCGATACCCGAAAGCTCGCCCTGGCAGGCTTCAAAGATCGACTATAGAGAGTATCGCCTGTCTGTCAGAGAATGGCTGCTGTACGGATTTGCCGGAGCGGCTCTGGCTGTACTGATCGATTTCGTTTTCTATCGCAGTCCGGTGTTTTTGCTGCTGCTGTCGCCGTTGGTGTTTATTTTTCCGCGTATAATGGCCGGCAGACTGAAAAAGAAAAGGCAGGAAAGACTGGGAAGTCAGTTCAAAGATGCCATTCTGGCTCTTTCTTCTGCGCTTCAGGCAGGATATTCGGCGGAGAATGCCTGGAGAGAGGCCTGCGAGGAGATGGCCTGTATTTATGGAAGAGAAGGATTGATCACCAGGGAGTTTGCCCAGATGGTCCGCGCGATAACGGTCAATGAGACGCCGGAGAGCGTGATAACGGAGTTTGGCATCCGTTCGGGGCTGGCAGAGGCGGAAAGCTTTGCCGAGGTCTTCTGTCTGGCCAAGAGAAGCAGCGGAGATCTGGTGGCGATCATAGACAGTACGGCCAGAACCATCAGCGAGAAGCTGCGTGTGAGAGAAGAGATTGCCACGGTGACAGCGGCTAAACAGCTGGAGGAGACGATTATGACCTTTATCCCGGTCGGCATTATCCTGTATCTCAATCTGTCCTTTGATGGCTTTCTGGATGTACTCTATCAGGGGCCGGCAGGGAGAGCGGTGATGACGGTCTGCCTGCTTATCTATGGGACAGCAGTAGCGCTGGGATATTATATGGTGAGGGAGGATAGATGGTAGATGGAAAAAATCATAATGCTTGCAGTTGTCGCGGGGGCGGCAGTTTACTGGCTGCGGGTGGAGAAGCCAAGGGGAGAGCTGGAGAAGCGGAGAAGGCAGATGGAGGCAGACTATCCGGAGATCATAGCCAAGCTGACCGTGCTGACCAGCGCCGGCTTGTCTCTGCCGCAGGCCTGGGTCAGACTGGCTCAGGATTATGAAAAGAGAAGAGAGAAGGGAAAGAGCAGATGGGCTTATGAAGAGCTGTGCATCACAGCCAGGCAGCTGCAGAATGGTCTGTCCGCGGGCAGAGCCTTCGGCGAATTCGGCAGAAGGGTCGGAATACACGCCTATATCAAGCTGGGCAGTCTCCTGGAGCAGAATATGAAAAAAGGAACGAAAGGGCTGAACGAAATGCTGCAGGCCGAGGCCTATGAGGCTTTCGAGGAGAGGAAGCATCAGGTCAGAAGGGCGGGAGAGGAGGTCAGCACCAGGCTGCTGGTGCCTATGTTTATGATGTTTGGCGTGGTGATGATCATAATCATTGTGCCGGCGCTTATGTCCTTCTCTCTGTGAGGGAGAGAGAAGGACATGAGGGCAGCGCCGGGGAAAAGAGAAAGGAGAAGGTGGAAAAGGATGAGAAACCGATGGATGCCTGTGGACAACTGGCTGCGGATGAGGATTGGCGAGCGGATAAGAGCTGTGGGGCAGGATTGTTCGGGTGCAGGGGTGATCGAGCTGCTGCTGATTATTGTGGTGCTTATCGCCATAGTGATCTTATTCAGAGATCAGCTCATGGAGCTGGCAGAGCTGATTTTCGGCGATATGTTTGATAAGGCGGAAAGCGTATTTTAGCAGAGGCAGCTTATGGGCGGAAAGAAGAGAAGGAAGGAGAAGAGGAGGAGGGGGAGCGGTATGGGTATGATGCGAGGAGGCTTGCACCGCGTGCAGGGGGCTATTACCTTATTTCTCAGTCTGGTGCTGGCTGTACTGCTCTCTTTTCTGGGAATGGCCTTTCAGTCAGCCAGGACAGCGGGCAGCCGATATTTCTTTGCCCTTTCCTCCGAGGCAGCTGTCCGCTCCATGTTTGCTGCATATGACAGTCTTATGTGGGAGCGGTACCGCATTCTGATGCTGACGGACAGAGAGAAGGCGGAGAAGGTGGCCCGGGAATGCCTTGACAGTTACGAAGGAGACAATTCGTTTTTTCCGGTGCATTTTTCCTCTGTACGTCTGACGCAGGAGGAGACTTTCATCCAAAACGGAGCGGCAGCCTGGGAGGAGGGAGCGGTATCCTATATGGAAGGAAGGCTCCCGGTGGAGCTGATCTCATGGCTGTGGGAGCAGAGCGGCCTGGCGGAAAGTCTCGAGGATCTGACTGCCTGGGTGACGGACTTTAAGGATCTCTTTGCCCCGGTGGTGGAGCTGGAACAGCAGCTGTGTGAGCTGGAGGAGAGGTTTGCTCAGGCAGTGGAGATTTTGGAGGAGGCAAATGAACTTCTTTCCCTGACCCGGGCAGCAGCTAATGAGCTGGACAGACTGATGGATGGAGGAGGAGGCGTCGAGGCGGAAAAATCGGCATGGGAGAAAATCCGCGGTCTGTGTGTAGAGATCGGGGAAAAGGCCCCGCTGCTGGAAGAATTAGCCGATCTCTCAGCGGAAACATCAGGAGGATTGACAGAGATCGCGAAAGTGAGAGAGCAAATTGAGGCGTTTGTCTCGGGTATCGGGGGACGGGACACTGCATCCGGACTTTTGCCCCTATCTGGACTGGGAGACTATATCGCCGTGCTGACAGAGCGGATGGACTTCCTGGAGGATCTGCCGGCCAGTCTTTTGCGGCAGGATACTCTGCTGGAAAATCTGGGTGATCTAAAGCTGCCTGCATACGATGAGACCAGCGCGGATGAGAGGAGGGATGTGCTGACGGGACTTCTTCGTTCTCTGCAGAGTGCGACGGTGTCGGAGGAGCGGGATGGCAAGACTCTGCCGGAGCAGGGCGGAACCCGGGAGGACGGCAGAACTCTGGGGAGCCTTTTGAACCTGAAGAGCTGGCTGGAACAGGGAATTTTGCATCTGGTTCTGCCGTCAGGGACAGCTGTATCGGATGGGAAACGGACAGCTGCACTTGTGCGCACCGAACGGGAAGGAAATACGCCCGCTTTGGTCAGAGCTTATCGCAATCTGATCTACGGAGAGTATGCGCTGCAATATACCGCGGATTACACGGACCAAGGCGATCAGATCGGACTGATCTATGAGACGGAATACCTGATTGCGGGCGGAGACAATGACCAGACAAATCTGGCTGCAGTGACCGGGCAGCTTCTGCTGGTCAGAGGAGCGGCAAACCTCATTTACCTTGTTCAGAATGCGGAGAGCAGAGAAAGTGTGCAGGGAATTGCCGAGGGAATATCCCTGCTTTTGGGCGGATTTATCCCGCCGGCATTGATTATGGCCTTTCTGATGGTGCTGTGGGCGCTGGGGGAGGCAGTGTGCGATGTGCGCTGTCTGATGGCTGGAGACAAGGTCCCTTTCTTTAAAACGGCTTCCAGCTGGCGGCTTTCTTTTGAAAGTCTGCTGTCTCTGACAGACGAGGGCTTTGTCCGCGGAAAGGGAACAGAAGGAATGACTTATGAAGAATATTTGAGACTTTTGCTGTTTCCTGTGCCGCTGGCTGAAAAGTGCTGTCGGACTATGGAGCTGGCGCAGGAAAACATTGCTGCGTTGGACGCGGATTTTCAGATAAGCGATGCCTTGAGCCGTGCCTGTGTGGAAATCCGAGGTGAGGCGATGGGACGGGAAACAATGCAGTCTTTGGTCTATGGATATTGATGCTGAATGGTGTTATGGACGCAAAGGAGGTGATTTTCCGTGTCCTTTCTCTCGTATCGACAGATACGTCAACAAACTGTATCGGATAAAAATATCGTATTTATATCGAGTGATTCTCTCTCCCAATCAGAAAAGCTCTTAAAACAGATCTTGTTTTCCACGCTATCCCCGAAAAAGATAAAAGAAAAGCGAGTGGAAAGGACATGGAAAATCCCCTCCTTTTCTCGCGGCCAAGGAGAAGCTGAGCATGGCTGTGCCGAGGGAAGTCTGACGATAGAGGCAGCTCTGGCCCTGACACTTTTTTTGTTTTTTGTGCTTTCCCTGTGCTGGCTGTTTGTGATTATGCAGACGAAGCTCAGATTCCAGCAGGCATTGGAACAAGTGAGCAGCGAAGCAGCCCAATTTGCCTATGTGAGCAGTCAGGCTGAACTGTGGGACAGCCAGTCGGTGCTGATCGGAAAAGTGGAAGATTTTTTGCTGACGGAGCTTGGCGAGGAAGCCCTTCGTCTGCGCTTTCTGGCGGTAGTGGGAGAGGAATATGTGAATTCCTCCTGCGTATTGGGAGGAGCATCCGGCGTTGGACTGGAGGGAGATCCCATCCTGGAAGAAGACGGAAAGATGCGTCTGATTCTTTCCTATCGGATACGCCTGCCTCTTGCCGTGCTGGGGAACTTTACTTTTACGATGCGACAGCAAAGCTATCGATATGCCTGGATCGGCGACCGGGGAATCGTCAGAGAGGCGGGCGACGCCCTGGAGGGAGAGCAGGTGGTATATGTAACGGAGGGCAGTCAGGTCTACCATCTGACGATGGGATGCAGTTATTTGAATCTGACTGTGCGCCAGGTGCCGTTTCTGGCGCTGGAGGGACTTCGCAACGGCAGCGGAGGACGGTATTATGCCTGTGAGCTGTGCAGACCTGATAACGGCGGCAGCGGGATGGTCTACATTACAGAGGATGGCTCTCGCTATCACGGCGACAGACAGTGCAGCGGTCTTAAGCGGTCGGTGACAGCGCTTCCGCTGTCTCAGGCGGGGGATCGAAGACCCTGCAGCCGCTGCGGCAGCTTGGCGGGCGACAGCGCTGCAGATGACGGCGAAGATGGGGCGGATAACTGAAAAAGCGATGAAGAAGAGGATGCTGGACAGGGAGGAAAAAATGGAGATCAGACAGGCGGTGCTGATTGGCTGGCTGGCGGTATGGACAGTACAGGATATAAAAAGGAGAGAACTGGTCACCTGGCAGCTGGGAGCAGCGCTGGCTGCAGGATTTTTCTGGCGCATCAGCGGAGGCGACCTCTTTGGATGGGATATGGCAGGCGTCCTGCTCCTGGGGGCAATAAGCCTGGTATGTGCGCCGGTCAGCGGCGGCCGGCTTGGCCTCGGGGACGGGGCTGTGCTCCTGAACATGGGGGTTTATCTGGGAGCAGGTATGACGCTGACGGCGCTCTCCTTTGCTTTGATTCTGACGGTACCGGTGGCATTATATCTGATGGTCTGCCTGCACAGACCTGGCAGCTTTCGGATTCCTTTTGTGCCTTTTTTGCTTGCGGGCACAGGTGTTGTTTTGCTGCTGGTCTGACTGGAGGTCTGACCGGCTGAATACGGGAGATGTGAACGGAGGGATATAATTATGGACAGAATATTCCGCGGACAAAAGATCAGGAGAAGGACGGGACTTTCGGGAAGCTTCACCATAGAGGCGGCACTGCTGGTACCTCTGGTTTTGGCCGTTATTTTTATGACTCTGCAGTTGGCTCTGTATCTGCATGACTCTGTCTGGGCGGGGGCCTGGGTGCATTATCAGGCCTGGCGTTTACGGGTGGAGACGGAAGGCGGAAGGGAGGCAGAGCCGGGGGAAGTCAGGGCTCCGGCTCTGTTTGTCCTGCGTTTTGCAGAAAGCGAGACGGTAATCGACGAGAACCTTGGAGGAGACCGCATCTGTTTTGCTGCCTGCTTTGATGTCGGCACAGCAGCAGGCTTCGGCACACTGATTTTCGGCGGTCAGCCGTCGGATACGTGGAGAAGAGCGGAGGAGAGGGTGATTGACACGCCATTTTTCCTCCGAATCGCAGGAGCCATATTGGAGGGCGAGAAGTAGTTAAAAGCGGGAAAGGATAGAGAGGAAGGGAATATGGGAGACAGCGTGAGCGGTATAAAAAGCGATGTAATGGAGAATGACGCTGGCGGTACGGGGATAAATACGGTGAAGACCATGGAGATTCGCTATGAGAGAAGTCTCACCCATGCGGAGATGATCTTGCCGGCAGAGCAGAACGAAAGGAAAAAATACTTTCGCCGGATGATACTGGAAAATCGGATGCGCGGTTTTGTGCCGGTGAGTTTTCACCAGGCGGACAGGGAAATGGCTTATTATTACCGGATTTCAGGACTGATCAGTCTGAAGGAGTATCTGGAGCATGACTTTCTGCGGCTGGAATTTCTGAAACAGCTGATTTTTTCTCTGTGCCGGTGCACAGAGGCGCTGGAAGAATATTTGCTGGCGGAGGACTGTCTCCTTGTGGACCCCTGTACTATATTTGTGGAGGAGAGAGATGAACCGGAATTTCTCTTTTGCCTGTATCCGGATGGAGGCAGGACGGTGAGAGAGGATATCCATGAATTGCTCAAATATTTAATGGGGAGGACCGATCCGGGAGACGAAAGATGTGCTTCCCTGTGCTACCGGCTCTATGAGCTCCTGCAGAAAGAAAATTTTTATCTGGGCGAATTTATGACCGCATTGGAAGAAAGAGAAGAGGAAAAGACGATTCTTTTGGAGCCGGAAAAGAAAAAAGGGAAAAAACAGCTCTTTGCCAGCCGAAGAAACGGTGGTATAATAAAACCTGCCAGACGTTAAATCGACAGAGAGGAAAGATAGCGGATGCATATATACAGGGAAGACTATGATATCTACCACCGAAAATTTTATCCTGTTGTAACCTGGCTATTCTTGGCCGCAAATATCCTGTTTTATATTTATCTGGAGATCGGCGGTTCTACCAATGACGGTTACTATATGATGCGGCACGGGACTCTTGTGCCGGGACTTGTGTTGGAATACGGGGAATATTACAGGCTGTTTACTTCCTTTTTTATGCACTTCGGTTTCCGGCATTTGTTCAACAATATGCTGCTCTTGTGGTATCTGGGGATGCGTCTGGAGAAATATCTGGGGCATTGGCGTTACTGCCTCGTCTATCTGGCGGCGGGAGTGGGAGCCAATGCGGTGTCTCTTTTCTATTATGCCTATACCAATCCCTTGGTCAACTGTGCCGGAGCTTCGGGCGCGGTGTTTGGAATTGTGGGCGCCATGCTTTGGATCGTGCTGCGTCACAGAGGGAGGATGGCGGATCTGACCGGCAGACAGCTGCTTCTGATGATCCTCTTTACGCTCTATAATGGTTTCAGCAGCTCAGGTGTCAATAATGTGGCTCATATTTCAGGCCTTGCTCTGGGCTTTTTGCTCGGAATGCTGTTCTACCGGGGCGGGACAGGCTTCTTTGGCAGGAGACCCTACTACCGGAATGAAATTTGAAAGGAGATTTGATAATGAAAAAGGATGATTGCATTTTCTGCAAAATTGCGGCGGGGGAAATCCCTTCCAATACCATATATGAAGACAGCGAATTCAGGGTGATTTTGGACCTGGGGCCGGCCAGTACAGGGCACGCTTTGATTCTGCCCAAGAACCATTACGATGACGTCTGCACGCTGGATCGGGATTTGGCGGCGAAGGTTCTGCCGCTGGCTGCCCGCATTGGCGAGGCGATGAAGAAGAGCCTGGGCTGCACCGGCTTTAATCTGGTGCAGAACAATGGCAGAAGCGCCGGCCAGACCGTATTTCACTTCCATGTCCATGTGATTCCCCGCTATGAGGACGGTCCGGATATGGTGAGCTGGACGCCGGGCAAGCCTACGGCTGAGGAGATGGCGCAGACGGCAGAGAAGATCAGGTCAGCACTTGTTTGACAGTGAGAAGGGGAAAAATTAGCCGGCAGGGCTTGCTCTGCCGGCTGAACGTATTTTTAGGGGAGACGAAGATGAAAACGGCAATGAGGCAGATATGGGACAGCTTTCGGAGACCGAGTCTGACATGTCCGGGCAGCTTTCGGCAGCGGCTCATATCCCCTTCCGTGCGGTATATCATCAGCGTTTGCCATTGGGTGCCGGCGGTCAGCTGAGCTCCTCTATAAGCGACACGATTTTCTGGACGGCATCCTGACCGGGAGCCTTTTCCATGGCCTGACGGTACTGATCGCGATGAGCATAGAGATCGTTGACGTCCTGGACCAGGCGTTCGGGCGTCAGTTCTTCCTGGGGCAGGACCTTGCTGTAGCCCTTGCGCTCGTAGGATTCAGCGTTCAGGATCTGGTCACCCCGGCTGGCCGAAAGCCCCAGGGGGATCAGAAGAGCGGGCTTTTTCAGGGCCAGCAGTTCGCAGATGGCGTTGGCTCCCGCGCGGGAGATCACGACATCTGCCATGGCAAAGATATCCTTTAACGGGTCGCCCATGTATTCGTACTGCACGTAGCCTTCTGTCTTCTCCAGATTTTCGTCCAGATTGCCCTTGCCGCAGAGATGGACGACCTGATATGTCTCCAGGAGTCTGGGCAGAGCTGCGCGGACGGCATTGTTGATGGCCACTGCTCCGGTGCTGCCGCCGATAATCATCAGTACCGGTTTGTCTGCTCTTAAGCCGGTGAGCTTAAGGCCGGCCAGTCGGGACCCGTTCTTCAGTTCGTCGCGGATGGGACATCCGGTATGGATGGATTTCCCCTCCGGCAGATATTTGAGGGTCTCCGGAAAATTGCAGCAGACTTTGGCGGCGGAGGAAAAGCACAGCTTGTTGGCCAGACCGGGCGTCATATCCGCTTCGTGGATGATCACAGGGATATGCAGGCGGCTGGCAGCGATAACCACGGGGACAGCCACGAAGCCGCCCTTGGAAAATACGATGTCCGGCCGGTATTTTTTCAGAATCTTCCTGGCCTCTCCGTAGCCCTTTAATACCCGAAAAGGGTCGGTGAAATTCTTCAGATCAAAATAGCGGCGCAGTTTCCCCGACGAAATCCCGTAGTAGGGAATACCGGCCTGCTCGATAAGCCCTTTTTCAATACCGGCGTAAGAGCCGATGTAGCGGATGTCAAAGCCTGCATCCTTCAGGGAAGGGACCAAGGCCAGATTGGGAGTCACGTGTCCGGCGGTACCGCCGCCTGTTAGAATGATCTTTTTCATGCCGTCTGTTCCTTATATGCTTTCAGGGCACGGGCCAGCTGGTCGGGACAGGAAGTGCCCTTGCCGCCGCAGTTGATGCCGGAGAGACGCTCGATGGCAGTGTCTACGCTCATGCCTTCCAGAAGCTTAGAGAGTCCCTGTGTGTTGCCGTCACAGCCGCCGACAAACTCCACGGACTGAATGATGCCGTCCTTTACCTCGAAATTGATCGCACGGCTGCAAGTGCCAAAGGTCTTATATATCATACTTAGGTTCCTCCTTTTTCATTCGCATTATACGCGATTACTATAAACCATTTTCCGGGGGAGCGCAAGATTACCTTGTTGTAAAAATCCAAAAATTTGTTATAATGAACAGGAAGATCATATAAAAAAGGGTATCAGGGGAGATCCTGTCGGATTCTGCGCTTTTTGTCGGACGAATCCTACTGTTCAAAACCCTCTTTTCCGTTTACAATATTTGGTAGAATATGGTAACCGAAAGGAGAATACAATGTTGGATATGGTTTTGAGCTTTATGAGAGCGCAGGAGGTATTTGTCCTGGCAGGCCTAATGCTTGCGGGATGGATTCTGTCACAGCTGCTGGCATCCAGAAGATATCGCAGACTTAAAGGAGGAATCCAGTCTTTGGCGTCGCTGCAGGCACCAGGGGCGGCCCGCGAGGATGGGATGAAAGAAGTCTCCGCCCGGACTGCTTCTGCAAAGGAGTCCTATCGGCGCGAGGAGGGCAGTCATGAGCCGGCCGGCCGCAGTCAATCCGTGCGGGACGAGCTGTCACCGGGTGAGCTGAGACGCCGTCAGGTTCGGGAAAGCCTTAAGGAGGAATTGAAACGTGACGGAAGAGGAGCTGCCAGCGCAGGACGGACAGGCTATGAGATGGAGCAGTCTCGTCCGGCCCAGACATCTGCGGCTATCCAGCCTCGGCAGATGGCGGAATCTCGGTCGGAGACGGCTGCGACTGCCGTAAAAACGACAGAAAACTTATCCGCAGCGGGGGCCGCTCTGCCCGCGCAGGAGATGGGAAACAGCAGTTATTCGGACGGGCAGGAGGAAAAGGTGGACAGCCAGCTTCTCTATCTGAAGCAGAGCCTTGACCGGATTGCTGCCAGCCGTGACGGGCGGCTTGCCGATGAGCCTAAAAAGCACCGGAAGCTGACGGCAGCGGAGGAGCAGATTATTCTGGATATTCTCAGAGAATATTTGGATTAACATATGCATTATTTTTCACCACTTTATTACACAACGAAAGAAGGAGAGTTGCTATGAGTAAGGAACTGATCTTTGACTATGGAAAATGCGAGTCCTTCCTGGCGGAGAACGAGATACCGGCCATGAAGGAGCTGACCCTGGCGGCCAGAGAGACGCTTCTGAGCAGAAAGGGCCTGGGAAATGATTTCCTGGGGTGGATCGATCTGCCTGTAGATTATGACAAAGAGGAATTTGCGCGGATCAAGAAAGCTGCCCAGAAGATTCAGAGCGATTCCGACGTGCTCTTGGTGATCGGCATCGGCGGCTCCTATCTGGGCGCCCGCGCGGCCATAGAGTTTCTGCACCACTGCTTCTATAATGTAGTATCCCGCCAGGTGCGCAAGGCTCCCGAGATTTATTTCCTGGGAACCAACATCAGCAGCTCCTATCTCCGGGACGTGATGGATGTATTGGAGAGCAAGGATTACTCCATCAACGTGATCTCCAAATCCGGCACTACCACAGAGCCTGCCATCGCTTTCCGTATTTTCAAGGAGATGCTGGAGAAGAAATACGGCAAGGAGGAGGCGGCCAAGAGAATCTACGCCACCACTGACAAGGCCAGAGGAGCATTAAAGACGCTGGCTACCGAGGAGGGCTATGAGACCTTTGTGGTGCCGGATGATGTGGGAGGCCGCTTCTCTGTGCTGACTGCTGTGGGTCTTTTGCCCATCGCTGTCTCCGGAGCGGATATCGATGCTCTGATGGCTGGTGCGCAGGCGGCCAGAAAGCAGGCCATGGAGGCGGATTTCGAGGAGAATAATTCGCTGAAATATGCGGCCGTTCGCAATATTCTGCTGCGCAAGGGCAAAAACATCGAGATTACGGCAAACTATGAGCCCGCGCTGCACTATGTGGCCGAGTGGTGGAAGCAGCTCTACGGCGAGAGCGAAGGCAAGGACCAGAAGGGTATCTTCCCGGCGTCTGTGGATCTGACTGCAGATCTGCACTCCATGGGGCAGTTTATTCAGGATGGCTCCCGCAATCTTTTTGAGACGGTACTGTGCGTGGATGATCCCGGAGCGGAGATTGTGATGAGCAAAGAGGAGACTGATCTGGACGGACTCAACTATCTGGCCGGAAAGAATCTGGACTTTGTCAACAAGAGCGCCATGAACGGCACCATCCTGGCTCATAATGACGGCGGCGTGCCTAATATGGTGGTTCATATCCCGGATCGCTCTGAATATAGCTTAGGCCAGCTCTTCTATTTCTATGAATTTGCCTGCGGCGTGAGCGGATATCTGCTGGGAGTCAATCCCTTCAATCAGCCCGGTGTGGAGAGCTATAAGAAGAATATGTTTGCCCTTCTCGGCAAGCCCGGCTATGAGGATGCCAGAGAGGCACTGCTGGCGAGACTGTAATATTTTCGCTTTGCCTCGGCGGGGCGGGATTGCCGCTCCCGTGCATAATATTTACAGATAAAAACGACCCGCCCGGAAAAATGTATCCGGGCGGGTTTCTGTCATGTTTGTCACGGGAAACTTAGCGATTCTTATGAAAACACGCTGAAAATGGTCTGTGAGGCCGCGCTGCGGCAGAGCAGATATCTGCGATATTGGGGGATATGTTTTCGAAGCGATTTGGGGTCAATCTTCTTCGATAACCTGAAATTCCAGATAATCAAAATCAATGTGATCCACAAAGGAGTCCTGGGTAAAGCGAGTCTTGGCGGTTCTCTTGAAATCAGTGATATTGGCATCCAGCCAGATCGGAACGCTTAAATCGAATTTCATGCAGACCTCCTCCAGAGCGGAGAAAATCTTTTTGGTGCGGGTCAGCTGGGGGTCGTTGTTTGTGACGACCATGTCCCGCTTCATGCGGTTATTTATGAAAATTTTGGCCCATATGCGCATGACGTCCTTCCTTTCTCAATTTCCTTCTCAATTCTTTTTGCAAAATGCCGGAGATTTTCCTTGGATTCTGCTTTTCTGACAGAATAACATGAAATAGGTGGGAATGCAAGAGGCAGCGGAATTGTGAAAAACTGCAAAAAATACATTGCTCTGCTGCCTTTTTTTTGCTATTATAGAGATAAAGTCAGTTGAGCTTTGCAGCTGCGCCGATAAGGCGAGGCGGTGAAAATTTATTTTCGGGGGAGATAATTCTATGAGTTTGGCAGAAAAGGTTGTCTATGCACTGCGCACGCGTCATCTTTTTTTATCCAGTATGCACTATGAGCATTTTAATATGCTGATCGACCGGGTAAAAGATGAGCCTTTTTTTTGCAAGGAGCTGTGTAAGTGTGCGTTCCTGGCTGCGTGGGATCAGGCCCACGCCATCACCTTTGATCAGACCATGACAGAGCTGTGCAACATGAAGGCCACCAACCTTCAGCCTATGCTGGAAAAGGGCGAGGCTCTTTTGCCCCATCTTCCGCACAGCGAGAAAGCTTTATTCCAGATGTCCTGCGATTTTCTCAAATATCCGGGGCAGACGCCTGACGAATCGGTCCTTTTGACTCTGACGAGCGCCTGGGTGTCCATTGCGGATAATGCGCTGGAGGCCAGCCGGGTTATCGATGAGATTCCGGATGACGACAAGAACTGAGAAAAGAAAGCCATGAAAAATATCCTGCCCCAGTACATTAGGGCAGGATATTTTTTGGGCGGATTACAGCCCCTCACGGATGATTTTTTCCGTGATTTTCAGGCATATCTGGGCTGTCTCCTGGAGAGCCTGGCTGAATTCATCGGCGCCTCCGTGAATGCTGTCGGATACGGTTTTCAACAACAGACAGGGCACTTGGTTGCGGTTGCAGGTAAGCACGATGGCGGCAGCTTCCATCTCGCAGATGTCTGCGTGAAACTGTTCATGGAGTTCCTGCTTTTTTGCGGGGTCGGCGATAAATTTGTCTCCCGATGCGCAGATCACTTTTTTGAGGCCGGGCTCTGCTTTGAGGGCCTTTTCGATCAGTTCGGGAGTGGCAGGGATATAGATGTCCGGATAATCCAGATAACGGCCAACCTCGCAGTGATCGATGGGGGAGGTGTCAAAATCATAGTGGACCACTTTTTCTACTACACAGGTTCTCGTCACTCCCATCTCCGGCGTCAGACCACCCACCACACCAAAGTTTACAATGGCATCCACCTGAAATTCCGATATCAGCAGCTGAGTGCCGGCGGCGGCCGCGATCTCGCCGGCTCCGCTGGATAGAGCGTAGATATCCGCGCCGTCTATGGTATAGTGATAGATGTCGTAGCCCGGCTTCTCGATTCGGGTAAGCGTATCTCCGTACTTCTTAAAGACAGCGTCCATCTCCACTGCCACAAGCATTCCTATTTTCATGGTAATCCTTTCCTCGTATTATATAGTCGTAGTGTTTATAGACCCTCTCCAAGGTCTGTATGCTATACTGTTTGGAGATACTGTGGATTGGTTTTCACTTCCTACCACTTGATGGTTTCAGAAAGGCTCCAACCA
>CALWGV010000086.1 GCA_944380185.1 uncultured Lachnospiraceae bacterium | reverse complement strand
CGCGGTCCATTGTCGGATACGATCATGGCCTGGAAGAGCGCCGGCGGGAGAGATGGACAAAGCGGATTGAGCTGCTGCAGGCAGAGGTGGACGCCGTGGAGCGCTGGATCGAGGCGATACCGGACGGGGTGACGAGGCGGATCTTCCGGATGTATTACTGCGAGGGGATAAAACAAGAAAAGATTGGGCAAAAGCTGCATATGGATCGTAGCCGAGTAAGCAGAAAAATGGACAAATTTTTGAAAAACGCACAAAAAGCACAAAAAGCACAAGTATAATATAATCCAGAGGTACCAGGGCAAGGGCCTCGGGAGTCGATTCACCCCCAGAAATCCTCCTATCGGAAAACACCTGTCGAAAGATGGGTGTTTTTTGTTGAAAAATGGATAAATTTGGCTTATGATAAAAGAAAAAGGATTTCTGGGGAGAGAAACGATGAAAAAATATTGGAAAGATATACTTCTGGGATTTATAGGAGTTATTGTCATTATTCCAATTGGTGTAGCTTTGATGATGAATATTGAACTAATTACTACAGAAACATCAAATGAGTGGATTGGGTTTTGGGGCGGTTATTTAGGGGCAATAATAGGTGTAGCCGGTGCCATATGGGTTATGTACCGTACGCTTGCGCAAGAGAAGGAGAATGAGAAAAGGAAGGAAAAAAGAGAGTTTTACGCTCAACTCGGTGTGGATATTTCTGAAGTAAATGCTGCGTATAAAAGGGTACAGGTAATATGCTCGTATAAAAATAAAGATGAAGATGGTACTATTCAGATTGAACGTGATAAAAGATTGTTTCTGGAATCGTGCATTGATTTAAATAAAGCTTTGGATGTTTGCGAGAACCATTTATTAATAGCTAAGCATACAAGGCTCTATTCGGATATAGATCAGTTAATTGAAAAATTCTCAAAAAAAGTTAATAGCGGCGAAAAAATCATTGATAAACTAAGAAAAGGAAGCTTAACTACAGAAGAAGCTTATGAGTTCCTTTTTTCGAGAGCAGAGGATGAGGAGCGGAGTGTGGATTTAAACAAAGAAGTAAAGTGTTTTCTGGAAAAAAATATTGATAAAGATTTGGAACAGGACGCGATAAAGAAACAATAATAGCACAGGATAATGTATCTTGATGTGAGAAATACATTAAACACGAGATGACAGCATGTCCACGTGGCAGCTGCCATCTCTTTTTCTATGCCAGAAAGAAGGTGAGCCTGAATGACAGAAAAACAGAAGATATTTGCAGATGAATACCTGATCGATCTGAATGCCACTCGGGCTTACCGGGCGGCTTATCCAGCCGTAAAGAAAGATTCGGTGGCAGCACAGGCGGGAAGCCGCCTGTTGAGAAATGTCAATGTTAAAAGCTACATTGACGAACACCTGGAGGAGATGCATAGCAAGCGAACGGCTGATGCTAAAGAGGTTTTAGAGTATTTGACCGCAGTCCTTCGCGGAGAAAGTAAGTCCGAAGAAATTGTTGTGGAAATGCTGGGCGATGGGATGAGTGAAGCCAGGGCAATGTTGAAATCACCGTCTGAAAGAGATCGCCTTAAGGCTGCCGAACTTTTAGGTAAGAGATATGGACTGTATACCGATCGGGTGGATATGGATGCAGATATGGATCTGACTATTAAGATTGACTATGGTGATTCTGGATGAATGTGACGATTCAGGCCAACCCAATCTTCCGCGAGCCAGATCGGAGTCGGCTCCGCTATATTGTCATGAAAGGTTCTGCCGGATCTGGGAAGAGCATGGATACAGCCCAGCATTATCTGCTGCGGCTGATGCAGGACAAGGGGCGAAACCTGGTTTGCATCCGGAAATCAGATATCACGAACCGAGATAGCACATATGCGGAGCTTACTGGCGCGGCCTATCGTATGTTTGGAGACAAGGCGGATCGTTTTTGGAGTATTAAGCAGAGCCCGCTGCAGCTGACCTGCCGGGCTAATGGCAACCAGATCATTTTCCGTGGCGTTAACGACGACAGGCAGCGGGAAAAGCTGAAATCCATCACTTTCCAGCGCGGTAAGCTGACTGATGTATGGATCGAAGAAGCCACTGAGATCGCGCAGGCTGATTTTGAGATCATAGATGATCGTCTTCGAGGAGAGTTGCCTGCGGGACAATTTTATCAAATTCGTATGACCTTCAATCCAGTGAATCAAAATCATTGGATCAAGAGGGTCTTTTTTGATACGCCAGACCCGAATGTCTTGACACATCATAGCACATATTTGGACAATCGGTTTATCGACGCGGCTTATCATGCGCGTATGGAACGCCGGAAAGAAATCGATCCAGAAGGGTATCGGATATATGGCCTGGGAGAGTGGGGCGAGGTTGGCGGCCTCATCCTGCGTAACTGGAGGGTCGAGGATATCAGTCAGGAGTTGGCTGATTATGACGATATTGCCATTGGACAGGATTTTGGGTTTAACCATGCGAACGCGATTCTTCTTCTGGGAATGAAGGACGATAATCTGTATGTGCTTCGCGAGGTATATGTGTTCGGGAAGGAGACCTCAGAGATTATCCCGCTGGCAATAGAGGCGGGAATTCCAAAAAACCGCCTGATGTGGTGCGACAGCGCAGAGCCGGATCGAATAAAATCCTGGAGGACGGCGGGGTTTATGGCCCGCCCAGTCCGGAAAGAGCATACCACAGAAAAGAAGTATCAGGCGGCGCAGATTGACTGGCTGAAAGGTATTATCCGGAAGGATCTGGTTGTGCCGCGTACGATATTTGTGCATCCATCCTGTGTTAATACTGTTAAGGAGCTGCAGCAGTGGCGTTGGAAAAAAGACGAAAAAACAGGATTATATCTTGATGAGCCTGTGCCCTTTCAGGATGATGCAATGGCTGCGCTCAGGTATGGTACAGAGAAGTGGAGAAAGCCGCCAGTGCGATACAACTCTACGAAGGGAGGAATATAGGATGTTTCGAGTGGCATCAGGTACAAAAATGACGCCGGAGCTTCTGGCGGAGTATATGGACAAGCATAGGCAGGAAATAACGCAGAGATACCAGCGTTTACACGATGCCTACGAAAATAGATACGCAATCAGCTCTCTCCCGAAGAAGCCGGACTGGAAGCCGGACAATCGGATCCCGGTGAATTTTGCAAAGTATATTACGGACACCATGAACGGATTTTTTATCGGTATCCCGATTAAGACCACGTGCGAGGACGAGAAAGTGTCAGAGTATCTGGAATTTCTTGATCGGTACAATGACCAGGACGATAACAATGCGGAGCTGTCCAAGATATGCAGTATCTACGGGAACGGGTATGAGATGTATTTCGTTGATGAGACTGGAAATATCGGAATTACATATCTCACACCACTGGACGCCTTCATGATTTACGATGACAGTATTCTGGAGAGACCCCTCTTTTTTGTCCGGCACTATGTAGACGCTGATAGTGTAGAGTGGGGAAGCTGGTCGGATGGCCACATTGTTCAGTATTTTGTGAATCGGGGGACCTATACGTGGGTGGATGAGCCAAAGGTGCATGGGTTTGACGGCGTCCCGGCGGTTGAATATGTCGAAAATGAAGAGCGCATGGGAATATTTGAGAGTGCGTTGCCAATGATAGACGCCTATAACAAGGCAATCAGTGAAAAGGCTAATGATGTGGATTATTTTGCTGACGCCTATCTGAAGATTTTGGGAGCGAAACTTAAATCCGATGAACTGCAGGAGCTGCGGAGAAATCGGATCATCAACTTTGAAGGAGAGGACGCTGATAAATTAATCGTTGAATTTCTTTCTAAGCCGAATGGAGATACCACGCAGGAAAATCTCATTAACCGGCTGGAAAAGCTGATTTTTCAGATCAGCATGGTGGCGAATATTTCGGATGAGAACTTCGGCACATCTTCCGGGATTGCCTTGAAATATAAGCTGCAGGCCATGAACAACCTGGCAAAGACCAAGGAACGGAAGTTTACCAGCGGAATGAATCGGCGGTATCGGCTGATATTCAGCAATCCAGTGTCTGGTATGCAGAAGGACGCATGGGTCGGAATCAAATATCAGTTTACCTTGAACTATCCGGCAAACATTCTGGAGGAATCTCAGATTGCTGGGAATCTGGCCGGAATCACATCGCAGGAAACGCAGCTCAAGGTTCTGTCCATCGTGGACAATGTATAGCAGGAGATTGAGCAGATCGAGAGGGAACAGGATTCGGAAGGATACAATACGGACTATCCTACAAGCAGGACGGTGAACAATGAATTACTGGGAACGGAGACAGAGGGAGCTGAATGAGCAGGCGGAAAAAGAAGAAGAAAAGCTAAAAAAACGACTCTCGTCTTATTTTGACGCTGAATATGCCCGCCTTGATCGGGACATCGCCGCCTATTATCAGAAATATGGAATGGATAACGTAATTCAATACCGCCAGTTGCTACTATCTCTCTCTGATGATGATCGCCAGCTTTTGATCGAACAGATAGATGAGTTTGTGAAGAAATATCCTCAATATGGTGGGCTGGTTCCGGTCAGAGAATCAATCTACAGGCTAAATCGTTTGGAGGGACTGCAGTACTCCGTCAGGATGCAGCAGTTGAAGATCGGGGCGGTAGAGATCAGCGAGTTACAAGATCACTTGTCCCGGCTGGCCGCCAGAAATGCAAATGTTGTTGCAGAAACTATGGGTTTTGGGAAAAATTTTTATTCTGTTGATTCAGCGCTTGTCCAGACCGTTGTGAATGCGAAGTGGTGTAACGGCCGCGACTTTTCCGAGCGAATCTGGGGAAATGCAGAAAAATTGGCTCAGTATTTAAGCACAGACCTGGCTCAAGGTTTTGCCCGGGGGGACAGCTACGAGCGGCTGACCCGGCAGATTCGGCAGCGCTTTGGAAAAGTTTCTCGCAATGATGCGTACCGGCTCATTTATACAGAGGGTACCTTTGTTATGAACGAGGCTCGAGCGGCTTCGTTTGAGCAGGACACAGAGGAGTACATTTTTCGGGTACAGTATGATGCGATCCGGCGGAATGGGTGGCGGGACATTTGCGACGACTTAGACGGCCAGATATTTCGATGGGATGAACGTATAGCGGGCGCAAATTTTCCGCCGATGCATCCTTGGTGTCATTGCACTGCTACGCCTTATGTTTCCGACTGGGGCGCTTGGACAGATCAGTATATCCAGCGGCATGGTGGCGATCAGGCGGAAGCGGAAAAGATTGCAAAGCGATTGCATTCAGAAAGCAGACAGGGTATAATATTACCAAGATATCAGGAGGCTGTGATCCCCCAAGAGAAATTTACTGGATATGCCTTAAATCCTGAACGCGACATTCATAAAGCTCGTGCTTTCCAGGAGGCTCTTGGATACACCCAAGAAAACGTGGAAGATTTAATCCGTCAGATACGAGAAAAACTGCCAGAGTATGAAGCCAAAGAAAAGCCGGATAAAGGATGGGGGAAACGGTATGAAGTAAGAATGGATATCACAGGTCCAAATGGTAAGACAGCAAAAGTGTTGACAGCTTGGATAGATGATAAAAATAATGGCGAAATACGTTTAACATCGGTCTATGTGGATAGGGAGTGAGGCTATGACTTTGAAAATGTTTGATAAAGTCCTGCTAAAAACAGGTGAGACTGCATACGTTGTCGAAATCTATGACGATGGGACGGCCTATGAAATGGATATCGACAAGCCGGACGGAAAAATCGTAACAGACACAGTCTGGCCAGAACAGATAGAAAAGAAGCTTTAAGGAGCCACCAGTTAAATAGAGACTGGTGGTTTTCTTATACCCATTTTTAGGAGGAAGTATGAGAAAACTTTTGTTTTTTTATGCTCCGTGGTGTTCTCCGTGTCGGCGCTATGCCAAAGAGTATATAGGGCCGCTGGAGCAGCTGGCCGGAGAGGGAAAAGTACTACGGGTAAACGCGCAAGATGCCCCGCAGATGGCCGAAAAATACGGAGTAGATAAAATTCCCACCGTAGTGATTTTAGATGGCGCTGACGTCGTCTGGAAGGGATCAGAGAAGATAAACATCGAGACAGTGGCGGCATGGCTGAAGGGGGAATAGTTTTGATTACAGTGCAAAGAGAAGCCTGCCGGCTCCTTATCTCTGGCCATGCAGGATACGCAGAGGCGGGCAAAGATATCGTCTGTGCAGGAGTGACGGCGCTGACGCAGACTTTGATCAGATCCATGCAGGGCTTGACCAGGGATGAAATTAAATATGAAGTATCGCCCGGAAGGGCTGATATACATTATGGGAATCTGTCGGAAGAAGGAAAGCTTCTGGTGGATTCCTTTTTCACTGGCGTTTGTTTGATCGCCGATGAATTCCCGGAGTATGTCCGGACTGAGTGACCAGGCGTGAGTGTCGAAAAACCTTACGGGGGAAAGCCAGGCGTGGATGCTATAAGCTACGGACAAAGTGAAGCATTGAACACTTAAAACTATGGAGGAAAACATTGTGAGAGGCAAAGCATTTTTAACACTACAGTTATTTGCTGAGAATCCTGCGGGAAGCCCAGAGCAACAGAACCAGGAAGTGGATAAGCCTGGCGCAGGTAAAGATCCGGGTACTGATGGCCAGGATCCCAAAAGCGGCGCAAAGTATACGGATGAAGACGTCAACCGTCTTATCAACCAGAAGTTTGCAGAATGGCAGAGAAAAAAGGACGCGGAGCTGGATGAAGCTCGGCGTCTAGCCGGCATGAATGCTCAGGAAAAAGCGGAGCATGAGCGGGATCAGATGAGGCAGGAGCTGGAAGAATTGAAGCGGCAGAACACTATTGCGGAGATGTCCAAGGTGGCGAGGAAAATGCTGGCTGAGGAGGAGATCAACATTCCGGATGAACTGCTGGGGCACCTGGTTACTGTGGATGCTGACGACACCAAAGGGGCTGTGAAAGCTTTTACAAAGTTATTCAAGGACTCCCTCCAAAGTGCCGTCAAGGAAGCCCTGAAGGGAGAGCCGCCCAAAACCGGAGGCGGTAAAAACGGTATTACCAAGGAACAGATCATGAAGGTGCAGAACCGCGCGGAGAGACAAAGATTGATTAACGAACACATGGACTTGTTTCAGAATGGAGGTAATTAAAAAATGACGAAACTGCATAACTTACAGCTTTTTGCTGCACCTACCAACACCACAGTGGCCGCAGATCTGGAACCGGCCATTTCTGTGGATTTTACCAGTCGGATTTCCCAGAATATCGACGAACTGCGCCGGGTACTTGGCATTTCGGAGCTGATGCCCATGAGCGCTGGCACAGATATCAAAATTTATAAGCTGAGTAAGAAAAACACGCCGTCTCAGGTTGGCGAGGGTGAGACTATCCCACTGACGGAGTTTGAGCGGAAGCTGGTGAAGACCCTTACGCTGACTCTGAAAAAGTACCGGAAAAACACCACGGCCGAAGCGATTCAGAAGGTAGGACGATCCTTGGCGGTTAACCGGACAGATGAAAAGCTGGTGAATGAGATTCAGAAAGAGATCAAGGGGGCTTTTTACACCGCCTTGGCTACTGGCACTGGAACAGCCACCGGCACCGATCTGCAGAAGACTTTAGCTAACCTCTGGGCAAAGCTGCAGACCTATTATGAGGACATGGATGTGACACCCATCTACTTTGTAAATCCTCAGGATGTGGCGGATTATCTGGGTAATGCGCAGATTTCCATGCAGACTGCTTTCGGATTCACCTACATCGAGAACTTTTTGGGCCTGGGAACCGCTATCGTGACGCCCCAGGTGGCAGCAAAAACCGCATGGGCGACCGCACAGGAGAACCTGAATGGCGCTTATGCTCCGGTTTCTGGTGACGTAGGTCAGACTTTCGGCCTGACGGCGGACGCCACTGGTCTAATCGGAATAACCCACCAGATGAAGACGGATAACGCCTCCGTGGATACGTTGGCACTGTCTGGCGTGATCTTTTATCCCGAGTTCGCAGATGGCGTCTTCAAGGGGACCATCTCGGGGGAATCCTGACCCCACTTGAGAGCGTAACAATAAGCGGCACAGCTCAGGTGGGGCAAACACTAAGTGCAGCAGTACAGCCAGAGGGAGCAATGGCTACATACAAATGGAAGCGGGCGGACACATCAGATGGAAGCTATTCTGATATCGCCAGTGCGACCAATGCGTCTTATCTTCTCGCGGCAGAAGATGAAGGAAAATACATCAAAGTGGAGGCAACTGGAACTGGAAAGTATAACGGAACGGTTCTGTCGGTAGCAACAACGGCAGTGGTGGCTGCCGGATAAGGAGGTCAATCATGGATGATATGCTTGACAGGCTGCGGATCCGGCTTCCCGACACGCCGTTGCCAGAAGAGGCGTTAAGAGAGTATCTTAGCACCGTGTCTGACCGATTGTGTTTGAGGCTGGGGGTAGAAATACTCCCGGCCTTATTCAGTTCCATCTGTGTGGACGCAACGGTGAAAATGGTCCGCCGCACCCATTACGAGGGCATCAGCTCAGAAGGAGTAGCCAATATCAGCACTTCCTTCGTGGACGATATCCTTGCAGAGTACGCGCAGGAGATTGGAGACTGGAAGAGTGGTCAGGCAGCCTCCGGGAACACCAGCAAGGTGGTGAGATTTTTATGATCTGGAAAACTTGCCAGCTGCAGATCATTACAGATCAGACAGAAGACGAACTGGGAAATATGGTCGGGGGTACCTGGCAGACGTTAAAGGAAACAGTTTGCCGCTTTACGCCCTGGACGGATGAACAGATTGCCTTGGAAGGCCGGGAAGTGACCAGAAATGAGCAGCGTTTTGTGATACCGATACCATTTAAACAGTTTCCCGCCGCCTGTACCCATGCAGTCATTGACGATCATAGACAGAAGATTACACAGATGATTGACCTGTCCCTTAGATATACGGTAATCCAAGTGGAAGTTTACAAGGAGTGACGCATATGGCGGGAATTAAAGTAACCGTGAAAGGGATCCCCGCATTGGAAAAGGAATTAAGGCGCCTTAGCGGCCTACGATTCGATGCTGTCATCGAAAAGCAGACGGTTGAAATGGTAGATCGGGCTTCCAAAAGCCACAATCCTGCTCAGGGTGGCACTCCATATGATACGGGCGAATTGATTCAGAGTGTCGGGAAGTCCGGACGAGGATATGAGGAGGAAGTCGGATACACAAAAGAATATGCTCCGCACGTAGAATATGGTCACAGGACATTGGGCGGAGGATTCGTCCAAGGCCAGCATTTTCTTCAGACCAATGTGGAAATTCAGCGTCCGATTTATAGAAATGATTTACTCCAGGAGATTAGAAAGGGGAAGTGATGGCTTATAAACAGATTGGCCTAGTAGACTTAATCTCTGCTGTTCAAAAACGTGTAGAGGCCGGGACTGATTGCAGGTGCTATGATGTTGTTCCGAAGAATGCTAAAAGCCCTTTCTATTTTGCAGAGGTAATTGGAAAGCGCCCTTCGCACTCCAAGACAATGTGGCGAGACATTTTTACAGTATGGATCCACGTCATAGCCGAGCCAGGGAATTCTTCTGTCCAGCTGTATGAAATGATCCAAGGCCTGGATGAGGCGATGACGGAGGACATTACTCTACCGGAAGAATACGAGCTTATTATGCAGACGAACAACGGAATTCAGACAATCAAAAAAGACGAAACGGGAGAGAAGCATGCTGTGGTTACTTTTGAATTTATGGTGTGCTACGGCTTTCGTTGCAAATAAGGAGGAAGAAAGTGAATAAATTGCAGCTTTTTGCGTTTGACAGCAATAACTATTGTGATTTCAGCAGCTCGACCGCGAAGGCGATGGCCGGGAAAGATATTTTGCTGTGTGTTTTTAGCTCGGACGGGTCGGAGCTGCTGGCGATCAGCGGCCAGCAGGGGTTGACGATCAATCGCTCTGCGGACAGCATCGAAATTACGTCCAAAGATACTGCCGGCGGCTGGAAATCAAAAATTGCTGGCATGAAGGAGTGGTCCATTGACAATGACGGTCTATATGTACCGAACGATGAGAGCCACACTGTGCTGTCTCAGGCGTTTGAGAATGGTGACCCAGTGTGCGTCAAGGTAATCAACGGTAAAACAAAGAAAGGGATGTTTGGCGGCCTAGCAGTCATTACGGATTACCCGATCGAGGCCCCTTATGATGATGCTGTGACTTACAGCCTGACACTGAAGGGAATGGGGGCCTTGGTGGACTTGCTTGCGTCCCCTGTATCGCCGGACACTATGCCGGATGGGAGTAATGCTCTTGAGACTTTAACGGTTGTATCTGTGGCGGGAGAGACAACAGGTGGCAGCAGCATCTATGTTAATCCTACTCTGGGGGCAGGAAATAAATATTTCTACAAGACGGGAGCAGCGCCGTTGGAGTATCCGGCGTATGGAGAAACTGTTTCGCAGACTGCATGGAATGGCAGTGCCGAAATTGCTGGCCTTTCGGCTGAAAATCAAATCATGATCATTGAAACAGATAGTGCAGGGAAGGCGCTAAAAGCAGGAACAGCCGTAATTACGGTTAAGAGCGCATGAGGTGACGGATGTTTGAAATCAATGGGAAAAGCTATGAGCTAAAGTACAATCTAAAGCGCGTGGAGATGATTGAGGCGGCCGTTGGTATGCCGACTATGGCTGACCTGAGCACTCATCGAGGGATGTTTGGAATCTCTGGCCTGAAGGCATATCTGGCATATGGCCTCAAAGAAGAAGGATCTGACGCTTTTGTCTCGTATAAAAAAGGTATAGAGATGGCAGAGGCACTGATCGAAAATGAGGGGTATGTTCGAGTCAATGGGGCCGTTTTAGAAGCATTGGAGCGGGACTGCCCTTTTTTCTTCCAAGTCGGCTGATTGAGTTTGATTACTTTGGCGGGGAAGAGGACCCGCAATATGCAGCAGCGGCGGAGCCATATCGCAAAGATATTGACTTCGCTTTTTTTGCTGCTAATTTTGGATATTCAAAGGCCGACTATGAGTCCCTCACTCCACGGGAAAGGGCTTTTTTGTATAAGGCGTGGGAGACCCGCGTGGTGTCAGACAGCTACAATTTGTATAATGCAGTTTTTACCGCTGTTTATAACGCGAACCGGCCAAAGCGCAAGAGAGCGTTAAAGCTTTGGAAAAAGCGGGCGGTACAAAAGGCGGATATGGATGTAATCCAGAATAACCTTGAAATCGCGTCAGAAGTAGAACGAACAGAGGGGAAAGACTGGGTGAAAAAAGTATATGAGGCAAATGGGATGAGATACGGTAAGAGAGGTGGTCAAAATGGCTGACTATACGCTATCAGCGAAAATAACGGCGACAGCAGAATCATTTGAAAAGGCTTTTTCCTCCGCCGAAAAGGCAGTAAGCAGTTTGGGGGAATCCTTGGAAAGTGCCGGCCAAAAAATCACTTCCGCCGCCACTAAGATCGGAACAGCTCTTGGCGGAGTAGCCGCTGCAGCGGTCAAAGTGGGTAGCGATTTTGAGGCCCAGATGTCTCGCGTTGAGGCTATATCTGGGGCCACGGGGAAGGAACTGGACGACCTTAGAGAGCAGGCGCTGGAGTTGGGTGCGGATACCGCCTTTTCTGCGTCAGAGGCAGCAGAGGGCATGGAGAATCTTGCCGCTGCAGGTTTCGAGACCACTGAAATCATGGACGCTATGCCAGGCCTACTGGACCTGGCGGCGGCATCCGGCGAGGATCTGGCATCCAGCTCTGATATAGCAGCATCCACCCTTCGCGGATTTGGGCTGGAGGCATCGGAGGCAGCTCATGTGGCGGATGTGTTAGCAGAAAACGCCAACAGAACTAACTCCAGTGTAACAGAGACGGGAGAGGCCATGAAGTATATTGCGCCTATGGCTCGGGCGTGTGGCATCTCCATGGAGGAGACAGCAGCGGCCATCGGATTAATGGCCAACGCCGGCATACAGGGCTCCCAGGCTGGTACGACATTGCGAGGCGCCTTATCCCGCCTGTCTAAACCCACCGATGCGATGATTACTGCGATGGATGAATTGGGCGTGTCCTTTTATGACTCGGACGGAAAAATGAAATCGTTGTCCGAGCAGGTAGCTATGTTGGAAGGGGCCATGACTGGCCTGACCGACGAAGAACGCAATAACTACCTGGTGACGCTATATGGGCAGGAGGCCTTGTCGGGCATGCTGGCCCTGATCCAAACTGGGAGCGGAGATTTGGATGCGCTGACGGCATCTTTCGAGAGTTGTGATGGATCTGCCGCTGCGACAGCGGCCACTATGCGTGACAATCTGCAGGGATCCGTGGAGGAATTGGGCGGATCTTTGGAAACGCTGGGGATCCATATCTATGACAGTTTTTCTGAGCCGCTACAGGATGCAGTCGGCAAAGCGACTGAAAGTATCAATCAAATAACAGATGCTTTTGCAGCGGGCGGTTTTGCCGGGGTAGTAGACGAATTAAAAGAGATGTCTCCGACACTTGATACGGTGATTACTAAAGTGGAGCAGGTAGCAGGTCTTTTGGGGGACTTGGGGATTGAGCCGGGGCAATTTATTGCAGCGGCAGCTGCGGCGGGACCAGTGCTGACAATCCTGGGGAAAATAAGCGGGGTAGCAGGCAGTATGATCGGTATCTTTGGAAGCTTAAGCGGAGGAATAGGAACGATATCTACCAAGATGGGGGCGTTTGCAGCGAGCATGCGGGTGGCAGGGAGCGGCGGTACAGTGCTCAGCGGGATTTTAACTACACTGACAAGTCCTATCGGTATAGTGCTTACTGCGGTGACCGCGGTGGCTGCGGCTATCGCTTATCTGATGGTAACAAACGATGGATTTCGCGAGTCCGTAATGGGGACAGTATCGACGATCGGCTCAGCGTTGATGCCGGTGCTGACATCTCTGGGGAGTCTATTGGCGTCGGTGGGTGGCGTTGTTTTGTCTCTAATCAACTCGGTTCTTCAGCAGCTGGCACCCGTGCTAGCGCAAATCATTGGATTTGTCGGCGAGCTGGTGGCAGCTATTGCACCGCTGATTGTGCAGTTAATCGATTCTGTGGCTCCTGTGATCATGACAATTATTTCGACGGTTTCGGAGATCATCAATGCCTTAATGCCACCATTAATCGCGATCATCGGGATTGTGATGGAGGTAGTGGAGAGCCTAATTCCGCCGATCCAAAGAATTTTATCGGTTGCAGTCGAAGTGATAAATTCGGTCATCGCAGCAATCTCTCCTATTATTGGAATTATAGCAGATACAATTTCTTCGATTATTTCCATAATAGCTCCAATCATAACGTTTGTTGCCAATGTAATAACGGAGATCATAAATTTTGTAAGCCCAATCGTTAGTGTTTTCGCCGCCATTTTCGAGGCAGTTTTCGAAACGGTATCCAGCATATTTAGCGATATCGGTGCTTTCATCAGTGATATTTTTGATGATGTGGAGGCAGCATGGGACGGACTTACTGGCTTCGTAGAGGGTATTTTCGAGGGAATATCGGACGCTTTTGACGCTTTGGTGGAAACAGTAAAAGGCGTGATTAATGGCGTTATTGGCGCGATCAACGGAGCTATCTGGGTTATCAATAAAATACCAGGGGTGGAGATCGGGGAGATCCCGTATTTGGCACATGGCACAGAGAACTGGCAGGGAGGCTTTGCTTATATGAACGAGGGCGGCCGTGGAGAGCTGACCTACCTGCCGAATGGAGCTCAGGTAATTCCACACGATATCAGCGTGCGGTATGCCAAAGAGGCAGCCAGGGCCAACGCAGCAGCGGAATCTTTAGATATGTATGTTCTTGGTAATTATATTGTTGAGGCTGTGGCCCGCCAGGGGGCGCAGATTGCAGCCGGCGTACAAGATGGGATTGGCGGAATGCGTCTGGTGGCAGACGGACGGGAAACGGCCCGTTTCGTAGCGGGGCTGGGATTCGTAAGGGGGTAACCATGGATTTCTATTTTGTAAACAGCGAGGGTCAAAAAGTAGATTTTGGGAGTTACCCGTATCTTTTTCAAAGCGGAAACCTACTAGACTGGCAGTTTTCCTATACGTCTGTACAGGGTGCACAAAAGAACCGAACTTATGGCTACCGGAGGAATATCCGCGAGTATTCTGCCCAGGTGGCTGTCTTATGCGACTTTTCTATCCCCCTTGAAGAGCGGAGGGAACAATGGAAAGAAGCTGTCAATTATCTGGTGGAAGTATTTTCAAAAGATCTGATCAATGGGCAAAACGGAAAACTTTACACGGACACAGGATACTACTTGCGATGTAAGATTGTCGCATCTACAAAATCAGATTGGAAAATGGGCCTGCCCGTAATGTTTAATGACCTTAAGATTTTGGCAGATAATCCTGTTTGGATTCGAGAAAAAAAGCGCTCTTTTTTCCCAGGAGAACAAAAGCGTCTTGTTTCTTCTGATCTAAACTACCCGTACAATTATGCGTATAACTACAGCATGCCTTCTTCGGGGATTGACTTATGGGATACAGAACATTTCGCTCCGAGTCCTTTCCAAATGATTATTTTTGGCCCCTGTACAGATCCGCGTATTTTGATCAATGGGCACCCATATGAAGTCTTTGATACACTTGAAAGCGGTGATTACATTATTATTGACAGCCAGGAAAATACCGTGATGAAATATCGAAACAATGGAGTTATGGTTAATTTGTTTGATCTTCGAGGGAAAGAGTTCAGCGTGTTTGAGCCAATTCCGGGTGACGTAGTAACGGTTACATGGAATGGCTCTTTTGGCTTTGACATTACGTTGTTTGAAGAAAGGAGCGAACCAGCATGGTGATACTGGCGAATCAGGGCGGGGCGGAATTGCGCACTCTGTCGCCCAAAAAGATAGATGTGGACTTAGGGGACAGCAGAGATTTCCAGGCAGTTTTTGCGGCAGCAGACTGGCAGGACGATTTGACCTACCAGAACCGAATTTTTATCCCGGGCACAGAGTACGGGGGAATTATTGGGGGAATTGAGACGGATACCGAGGAGGAAACCGTTACAGTCTCTGGGTACACTTGGCGCGGAGTGCTGCAAAATAAGGTGATTTCGCCCGCTGCCGGCCAGTCTTACAAGGTGGTCAGCGGTGAGCTTAATGCGGTGGTTGGGGCGCTATTGCTGGAACAGGGAATTTCGGGATTATTTGTAGCATCGAACGAAAACACTGAGGTATCCGTGACGAACTATCAATTTGACCGATACTGCACTCTTTTGGCTGGAGTTGAAAAAATGCTTAAGTCAAAAGGGTATCGCCTAGAAGTGGTATATGTACAGCAAGAACAGGGGGCGTCAGGATATGTACGGCTTTCAGCGGTCCCGGCTGTGGACTACTCAGAGACCATCGAGTACTCGCAGGACAGTGAGCTTCATTTTACCTTTACCCAGACGCGCAACGGGGTGAACCATTTAGTATGTTTGGGCAAGGGAGAGCTGGCGGAGCGGGAGGTGATCCACTTATATGTACAAGGAGATGGCAGTATATCCACGACAACACCGTATTATACGGGACTTGCTGAGATTGCGCAGACGTACGAAAACACATCGACAGAAGATCTGCAGGAAGATGGCACCCAAAAACTGCAAGAGCTGATGTCGCGCCAGACCTTTAAAATGAGCGTAGATAGCTTGGATTTCGAGGTTGAAATTGGCGATATCATTGGAGGCAGGGACTATATCACCGGTATGGCGATGAAAAAGCCGATCGTGAATAAAATCTATACGGAAGAGAACGGTACGGTAAAGATCGCGTACAAAGTGGAAGGAGATGAGCAATAATGGAACTGATTACGGGGCTGGGAAGCGGTGCCCATATTGATGCAATCGACGACGCTATGTGGCACCGGGGAATTTGGCCAGATGATGGCATTATCCCGTTTGGTGACAACTTGCGGGCACAGGTACAGAGTAATAACGAGATTCGAATCCCAAGTGGAATTGCCATTTTTCAGGGGCGATTTTTTGCTGTCCGGCCAGGTACTTATGATAGTGTAACTATCCAGAATGGTACGCAGGGAGAAAAGAGAACGGATCTGATCGTGGCAAGATACACAAAGGCAGAAGGCACAGGTATCGAGACCATGGAGTGGATTGTGCTGCAGGGGACGCCAGCGGCGTCTGATCCGCAGACCCCAGCGCACACAGAGGGAGATATTGATAATGGGGACTTAACAGCGGACTGTCCATGCTGCAAAGTCAACATTGACGGAATAAATATCACGTCGGTGGAAAATCTGCTGCCGGTATTGCCGACGCTAAGCGGCATCAAAGAAGCGCTTTGTGTTGATAAGATCCAGGTGGTTACAGCTTTGCCGGGCAGCCCTGATGCCAATACCTTGTACTTTGTGGAGGATACGTAATGGCTATTTACCTGGGGAACAAGGAAATCAAGGACTTGTTTTATGGCGG
>CALWGV010000085.1 GCA_944380185.1 uncultured Lachnospiraceae bacterium | reverse complement strand
TCACAGCCTACAAGGCCGGCACCTATACACCGGGGTATGAGCTGACGCTTAATCTCACCGATGCCGATCAGACAGGACTGGAGGAACTTAGCCGCCGCATACTGGCGGACTACGGGCAGGCCGCCCGACGTAATGTAACCAAGAAAACCTTTTCCGAAGTGTACGAAGAATTTTATCAGGATAAATATTACAACCAAACGAAAAAAGTGTATTCGGAATCTTCAAAGCGCAATGCCACCACTTCGTTTAAGCATTGTGCACCCTTATACTCCGTTGCTTATTCATCTCTTCGGCATGCCGATTTTCAGTCCGTAGTAGACAACAGCGGTATGCGCCATGCGGGCCAGGAGCAGATCGTTACACTGCTCCATCAAATGGCAAAGTATGCACTGAAAAACGAAATCGTGGATCGGGATTATACAGCCCTCGTAACGGTAAATATCGCCGAAGACGATGAATCAGGCGTGCCATTCTCCGATGCGGAGTTAGAGACCCTCTGGGCGAACCAGGACGATCCTGCGGTGGAATTTATCTTGATCATGTGCTATACCGGTTATCGTATTACCGCCTACCTGACGATTGAAATAAACCTGGAACATTGGTACTTAAAAGGCGGCATCAAGACCAAAAATGGGAAAGACCGCATTGTACCCATCCACTCCGGAATACAGCACTTGGTAATGCGCCGGATTGAGCGGGATGGCACTCTCTTGGCTGTCACAACCACGACCTTCCGCGCGCAGATGAAAAATGCGTTGAAACGCATTGGACTACCATATCATACACCGCATGACTGCCGGCATACTTTTTCCCGGCTTGCCGAAAAATACGGCGTATGGGAAAATGATCGAAAACGTCTCCTTGGTCATGCGTTCTCGGATGTCACAAATCGGTTTTATGGGCATCGGGAAATTGAAGAGCTGCGGGTAGAAGTGGAAAAAATACAAATTCCTACTCCGAAAAACTGTTGCTAGCTTGTTGCTAATGATACTTTTTAATGCCCGAAAATACGCGGCAATACGCAATAATCAAAACCTGATTTTTTCTAGATTTTATGCGGAGTTCCCGGCACTTTTGGCTCACGTCCATAGTTTCCCAAAAAGGCACTTTCGTCAATATGCTTTTGCAAAAAACCTTATCTTTTCCGACGGAAATTTCTGTGATAAAATGAGGTTGGGGTCAAAAGATCTTTTGATACTGGTATCCTACAATGAAAGGGGGATATTCTATGTTCCACACTATTTTACCCCATGACCATGGCCAGCAGCAGATCGAGCAGGAGCTGGCCCATGCACCCAGCCAAGGAGACTTTCAGACGGTGGCTGATATCTTTAAGCAGCTGGGCGACGGCAATCGAGTCCGTATTTTTTGGATTCTCTGCCACTGTGAGGAGTGCGTTATCAATCTGTCCAGTCTGGTGGGCATGAGCAGTCCCGCCATTTCCCATCATTTAAAGCAGCTCAAAGCCTCCGGCCTGATTGTCAGCCGCCGCGACGGCAAGGAAGTATATTACCGGGCTGCCGACACCGAGCCTTCCCGGCTTCTTCACCATATGATTGAAAAAATGGTAGCCATCGCCTGCCCCTCAGAGATGTCCGAAAAGAAATAACGGCTGCCATAAAAAGGCAGCCGAATGCTGTGCTTTTACTGGGGCTTTTCTGTCTGCATTCTTTCCTGGATAGTGCCTCCGGACACAAAGCGCAGACAGATAAGCGGAACAAACAGAGAGAGGGCCAATACGATCAGCATAGTCGCCCATAACGGCACGGCTGAAAAGGTATAAATCATACACCAGGATCCCCGCGCCTCCACCACATAAGGCATAATAAATATATCAAACAGCAGAGTCGCCGGTCCCACGGCCAGGATCATAAAAAGGGCATAGAACATTCCCTCCCGCCGCAAAAGGGTTCTCAGCTGATTTCCGGTCATACCCAGGCTCTCATAGACGGCAAACTCCTGCCGGCGGCTCAGTGTCTTCGCTGCAAGGAGATTCAAAAAGTTGACCAGAGCAATGGCCATGAGGACAATACTGACGATCATCTCGGGCAAAACCGTATTGAGTCTGGCATTATCGAAATTCTCCTGGTATTCGCTGCGCCGAGTGATTCGCATTCCCCGGTTTAAGCCCTGCTCATACTCATCCAGATAGTCTTCAAAGTCCTCCTGACGGCTGTGGTCGATATTCACCGCCGCCTGGCGGATTCCTTGTCCGGGAAACATAGCTTCGAAATCCTCCGGCGTCATAAAATAGTAGAGACAGAACGCGGCATCCGGGCTGTTGGAGCCGCTCAGTATGGAGCCGTTGTCTGCCAGTGCTCCCATGACGGAGAATATCCGTCCTTCTATTTCCACCGTCTCATCGGCAGCCAGGGAAGAAAGTCCATCGGCGTTGGCTCCGCTTGTGAGAACCCAGCCGCCTTCTCTAAACAATTCACCGTCATATCCGCCGTCATTGAAAGGCTGATTATCCACCAGATAATCGAGATACTCTCCTTCCACCGATACAATCACGGCAGTGTACTCCCCGGTCTTTTCCAGCCGCTCAAGTCCTGCATTCCATTCAGGATAGCCTGCCATCTCCTCCCGCTTCGTTATTCCTTCCTCTTCTCCTTCGCTGTTATAATAATCTGAAAGCCTTTCTCTCAGCTCATCGGAGGCTGTGAGTATAATTTCCTTGGTTTTGATCGCACTGACGGAAGTAACCTCCGGCCTGCTTCGCAGGTCTTCTATGATTTCATCGGTGATTCCTCGGCTGTCGGGATTGTACTGCTGTACGGGCAGATAAGCCGAGCCGTCTGTGAGCGTATAATCCCAGGGGGAAAGAGCAGCGATATAGATATCCTCCCGCAAACTCACATATTGTATCCAGATCGAACTCAGCAGAAAAAGGGCAATAAGCAGCGCTCCCGCCGAAAAAAGCGCTCGCCTCCACTCTCCTCCCAAAGTGCGCAGTGCCAGACGGGTAAGCGTCATTTTTCCGTCACCTTTATGCCGCATTTTTCTTCTTTTTTCTCTTTTTTTCACCGTTTCCGCCGGCGTCATCCGCGACAATTTAATCGCCGGAATCAGATAGGCAAGCACCACGGTTCCCACTGTGCAGACTGCTGCCAGGGCAAAGGACTCCCCATTCAAAAAATAGAGAGCCGGGTTTTCATCCATACCCGTGACAATGCGGCTGGTAATAAGCAGATCAAGGAGAAACCCCAAAAGGAAGCCAGGAACCAGTCCAGCCGCCGACACAGCCAGCCCCTGTCCCAGAAGAAAATACCGCAGCTGTCTGGGCGTCATGCCCAGAGCCTTCAGCGCAGCCAAAAAAGTATCGTCCTTCTCCGCTGTCACATGAACAATGCTGTAAATCATAAGGAAGCCGCAGACCAATACCAGAACGGCCGGATAATAGTATGGCATGGCATTGGATTGTGCCTGCTCCTGCCTGGCGTCATTGTAAGCCAGATTAGTCGTAAAAGAAATCCCCGAAACACCCTGCTCCGCCAGAATCTGCTCCGCTTGTACATCCAGCTGTTTCGGCTGATATAATATGACACCCAGCGTTACATTGGCGGCGCCTTCGGCATCATAGCCGGGAACCAGTTCCGCCGCCGTCTCATCGGTAATCCACGCACAGGCTTCGGTAAAATTGGTAGGACTGGCCCACCAGCCGCACAAGGTAAAAGAAGAGGTGTGCGTCTCTCCCGCCGCATCTGCCCACTGAAGGATGACCGGAGCATCCAGCTCTCTCGGGATTCCCAGGGAGTCCATCGTAAACTCATCCAGGGCGATTTCTCCCCTCTCCTGGGGCAAGCTGCCGGTGGTGGGAACAGACAGCACAGTTTCAGCATAATCCCGATCCGTTACCGCCAGCTTTATCGACCGCTGTCCCAGCTCTTCATCGGTCAGCTGTCCTACTGTATTTAGCCGGACAGAGTTCTTTACATTGACATTCTCGGCCAGCATATCCGCCTGCCGTTCCGTCAGCCCAGTATAGAGAATATGGCTGGCAGAACCATAGGTATATTGATAATTCAGCAGATAGGCTCCTTCCACCGAACTGCCCAACAAAAAGACAAAGGCATAGAGACCGGTAATCAGAGCCGCAGCCAGAATGAGTATCCGGGTTTTGGCCCGGTGAAAACGAAAATCTCTGGCCACTAAAGTCATACAAATTTTCAGATTGTTGTTGGCAAACATGAGAGGCCTCCTTCACTGACAGATGCGGCCATCTTCAATGCGCACCACTCGGTCGGCCATCTGAGCCAACTCCAGATTATGAGTGATCATAATCAGAGTTTGATGATAGGTTTCCACCGACATTTTCAGCAGTCCCAGCACATTTTGTCCGCTTTTTGAGTCCAGATTTCCCGTGGGCTCATCGGCCAGAATAATGGACGGTTTGGCAATCAGCGCTCTGGCGATGGCTACCCTCTGCTGCCCTCCGCCGGACAATTCACCAGGATAGGCCTCCAGCCTCTCCCCCAATCGCAAAAAAGAGATGATCTCCTGAAAAAAAACCGGATCCGGCGTAGTTCCCGCCAGACTCAGAGGAAACTGAATATTCTCCCGGACGGTGAGCGAGGGGATCAGATTGAAGTTCTGATAGACAAAACCCACCTTGCTGCGCCGAAACACTGCCAGCTCCCTTTCTTTCAGCCCGCTGAGACTCACGCCGTCCACGACTACCTCCCCCTCATCGGGCAGATCCAGTCCTCCGATCATATTGAGCAGGGTAGTTTTCCCGGAGCCGGAAGCGCCGATAATAGCAGTGAATTTTCCCTTCTCTACCTGCAGATCTATTCCGTTCAGGGCTTTTACTTGGCTCTCTCCTTTGCCATAATATTTCTTGAGATTTTTTACTGTTACGATATTCATTTTTCTTTCCTCTCTGCTTCTCCTTTTTTCTCTATCCCCAGCCCGGCAGGCAGATACACAGAAAAATTCGTCCCCTTTCCCGGCTCTGATTTGACGCTGATGTACCCCTTCTGACGAACGACGATGCCGTTGGCCAGATAGAGTCCCAGCCCCACGCCCTCTTGGCCGGCAGTCTCCGGCGACCGATAAAACCGCTTAAACACGTCGCTGTAATGCTCCTCGGCAATGCCTATACCCGTATCGCTCACATCGATTCGCACATAAAACTGCCAGGGCCTCACCGTCACCGTGACGCTTCCTCCCTGGGGTGTATATTTGACGGCATTATCCAGGATATTGCCCAGCGCCTCCGCCGTCCATTTGGAATCATGAATCGCCGTAACAGACGAATCACACTGGGCGCTGAGCGCGATTCCCTTTTGTTCCGCTGAGGCCCACACCGTACTCATAGCCCGGGCCACTGTATCGCTCACCCGGCAGTCCTGCGTCCGCAGGGCAAAAGTCCCCGTCTCCAGCCGGGACATCTTGACCAGAGACTGGATCAGAAAATCCAGCTTGTCTGTCTGCTCCTCCAGGGTAGCAAGAAAAACCTCCTTCTGTTCCTGGCTCAGGCTGTGTCCCCGCAAAATCCCGACATACATCTTTATCCCCGCAATAGGGGTTTTTACTTGATGAGAAATATCGCTGACCAGACTTTGTATCGTCTCCTTATCGCGCCTGCTCTGCACCTTCCCCTCATTCATAATGTCAAAATACTGCGAAAGCTTTCCCTGCACCCGCGTCAGCAGTGTATCCTCATAGGGCCGTATATCTTCAGGCTGTCTTCCGCTCATCAGTTCATCCAAGGTTCTGCACAGATCATCAGCGAAACGTGTCACCTGCCGCCTCTGATACCACATCCACAGCAGAGAAGCCGCCAGGACAGCTCCGCAGACAGAAAGTATGAGGGCCCGCACGCCCGCCCAGGGAATGCGCGTCCACAAAATATAGAACAAAGCAACCCACAGAAGTATTGTAGCTGCCGTAAGCACAGCAAAAAGCAGCCCTTCTCCTTTTCCTCTCGTCGCTTTCCCTCTCATTGTCTTCTCCCAGTCCAGATATAGCCCATGCCCCGAACAGTTTTGATATAGCTGTGCTGCTGATCCTCGATCTTGGCCCGCAGCCGGTTCATGGCCACTGTCAGCGTGTGGTCATCAATATAGTTGCCTGCGCTGTCCCAGAGCCGGTCAAGGAGCACCTGCCTGGTCAGAATATTTCCCGCATTTTCTGTCAGCACTTTGAGAAGCTTGTACTCATTGGGCGTGATAGCCAGCTTCTCTCCCGCCCGCTGCGCCGTCAGAGAAGAAAAATCCAAAGTCAAATGTCCGTCGCTCCAACGGTCGCTCTTCTGCTCCCGTACTTTTCCGCCCCTTCGCAGAACGACCTCCACCCTCTTTAGCAAAATCTGCATATTGAAGGGTTTGGTCACATAGTCCTCCGCTCCCATATCAAAACCCTTCAGTACATCCGTCTCCAGATCATTGGCAGTCAGAAAAATCACCGGAATCTGCCGTCCGGCCTCTTTTATTTCCCTGCACAAATCGAAACCGCTGCCGTCGGGCAGATTCACATCGAGCAGTACCAGATCCAAAGCTTCCTGCCCCAGCAGATATCTAGCCTTGGCACAGCTATAGGCAGGGATGGAGACATAACCCGCCGTATCCAGCTCAAAACACAGGCCCGTACACAGCGCCAGATCATCCTCCAGCACCAATATTCTTTTCATTGTTTTCACCTCGAAAATAATCGCATCGGCATTCAGTATAGCAGATCTTACTAAAAAGGAAAAGAGGAAGGAAGGTGCTTGAAAAATACAATATACTTTTTCGGGTGCTCTGCAGCAGCATTAAAGCAGCATGATCAAGATAGCATAAAAGACAAAACCTCTTTGACCTATCCCCTATAAAGTGATACAATAAGCGAGAAAGTCAAGAAAAAAACAATCGGAGGATATCATGAAAAAATACCTGAGTCTGCTCCTGGCTGTCCTTATGCTGTCCGCCCTCCTTTTAGGCGGCTGCAGCAGCAAAACCTATACCCTGCGTACTTACTATTATTTGGATGTGCTGGACACCGTCTCCACCATACAGGTCTATCTGACTCCGCAGCAGGAGAAGAACAAAGATTATGAAACCTGGATCCACGAGAAGCTGCTCTCCTATCACCGGCTCTTTGACGCCTATAACCGTTACGAAGGCTTAAATAACGTCTGCACCATCAATGAAAATGCCGGTGTGGCTCCTGTATCCGTGGATGACGAGCTCTTTTCCCTGGTAAAATTCTGCGTTGATAATATGGATGAGACCAAAGGCGTCAACAATATTGCCTTTGGCAGTGTTACACAGATCTGGAAAGATTTCATGTCAGCCGTACAGGCCGAAGAGGCTGCAGCAGCGGCCCAAAACGGAGAGAGCAATGACTCCATCCCCACCACTCCCTTTCCCTCCCAGGAAGAAATTACCGAAGCAGCAAAGCACACGGACATAAATGATTTGGTTTTGGATGAGGAGGCACAGACCATCTACCTGGCCGACCCGGATATGCGAATGGATGTGGGCGCTGTAGCCAAAGGGTACATCACCGAAAGACTGGCCGACGATCTGGCTGAGGCCGGAATTGAATCGGCCCTCATAGACCTCGGCGGCAATATTAAAATTCTGGGCAAGCGGCTGGCCGGCGACGGAAGAGATTACTATACCTCCGCCATCAGAAATCCCCGCTATGATCCCAATTCTGAGGATCCCGAGGAGCGCAGTCAATACCTGGGCGATATCGTCATTCATCTAAACGATCAGGACACCATGGTTACCAGCGGAAACTATGAGCGCTACGTAGATATCGGCGGTGTCCGCTACAGCCACCTGATCGATCCCGCCACTCTGTGGCCTTCTCAGCATATGCGTTCCGTCACCATATTGGCCCAGGATTCCGGCCTGGCAGACTACCTGTCCACCGCCCTTTTTATGGTAGATGTGGAGACTGGAGAGGAAATTTTGTCTCATTACGAAGGTGTGGAGGCCTGCTGGGTGACGCCGGACAACGAAGTTCATATGTCCTCCGGTTTTGCGGATCATCTGGCGCAGTAGAATGCAGGCCCTCACAACTTCAGATCGGCAGTGTTTTATGGTGATGCCAGAGTCAAAAGGTCAAAACACTCCTTGACCCCAACATCTTACTATCTTACCTCCACCAGCTCAATTCGGAAATTTAATTCCTTGCCCGCCATCTCATGGTTGGCGTCAAAGGTAATCGTTGTCTCGTCCTTGGCCGCCACCGTCACCAGGAAGGGCTGACCATACTGATTGCTCAGATAAACCTTGTCTCCTGCATTCAATCCCTCCGCCCCAGGCAGCTGAGCAATCTCCAGGGTAAAGACCGCGCTGGGATCCGGCTGGCCATAAGCTTCCTCCGGCATCAGGTGGATATCCACTACCTGACCTACCTCCATGTCTGCTACAGCCGCATCAAAGCCATAGATCATCTGGCCCGCGCCGCAGACAAACTCCAGCGGTTCCCCCCGATCATAGGAGGAGTCAAACTGTGTTCCATCGTTAAAGGTTCCGCGATAATGGGCGCGGCAGGTCTTCCCTACATTGCGGCCCGTAATAGCAGGCGCACAGCCGGAGCATCCTCCGCATCCCTTTCCACAGCCATCCCCGCAGGAGGAATCCTCGCCCTCACCGGAATGACCCTCTCCGTGATGGCCGCAGGAATGCCCCTCCTCATGATGACCACAGGAATGACCTTCCTCATGGTGATGGTGATCGCAGTTAGCGCCAGTGGATACCAGCTCTCCTCTTAAATATGCTTCCACCGCCTGGTCCGCATCTCCCTGGGCTCCGGCGCACAGCTCCACTCCCGCTTCCGTCAGCGCTGCCTGAGCGCCGCCTCCAATACCCCCGCAGATCAGCACGTCCACAGCCTGGTCCGCCAGCAGTCCGGCCAGCGCTTCATGGCCTACCCCACCCGAGCTGACCACCTGGCTGTCTATCACCTTCCCGTCCTCCACTTCATACATTTTAAAGGCTTCTGTCCTTCCAAAATGCTGAAAAACATTTCCGTTGTCATAGGCTACCGCTATTCTCATTTCTTGTTTCTGGTCCTTTCTTTCCCTTTATTACTCCGACTTTTATTTCTTCCTTCTGCTGTCCTTTATCCTCCCGGAGCATTGCTTCACAGCGATTATAACAGACTGTGTCCGGTTTGGCGAGCAATTATTTGCACCCTCCAAAAAAAGACTTATAAAGACATAAAAAAAGCTGCAAGCCCTTATTGGGGTTTGCAGCAGTGCTCTCTGGCGTCCCTGAGAGGATTCGAACCTCCGACCTACCGCTTAGGAGGCGGTCGCTCTATCCTGCTGAGCTACAGAGACATACTTTTCAGCTTTTTTATTTTATCCGTATTTTACGGCAAAGTCAAGACCACGGAGTACATTTCCGGCAAAAACCTGGCAAAAACTTCGGCGAAAACATTTTACTCTCAATAATGCAATTCCAGCCATCTGGCCACTCCGTCCTCTTCATTGCTCCCGATTACGCCCGCTGCTTTCTCTATCAGCTCTTCTGCCGCATTTGAGACGGCATATGCCTCATCGGCAGCCGCAAACATCTCCCGGTCGTTTAATCCATCTCCAAATACCACCAGGCGATCTGCTCCGACAATCTTTTTCAGGCAGAGGACTGCCTGAGCCTTTGACACCTTCTCCGGTATGATTTCCAGCCATGGCTCACCACTATAGACATCCTGCTGAAAAATACAGTGATACCGGTCTTTGAGCTGAGCATATAAGGGGCTCAGCTTCTCTCCTTCGCCGATACAGCTGAAATAAAAAATATCTCCTTCGCCCAGCTCCCGGGCCGAGGTGACCGGATGATCTCTTACGTCTCCCTTCCGGCTGCTCAGATGTTTTTTCATGGCCCCATTGGATTTTTCCGGGATATAAGAGAATTTCTCCTCTCCATTGATGAAGGTATGTATGAGAGGATATACGCCATAAGACAAAAGGATGTTCAAGATTTCATTCTTCTCCTCGCCGAAAGTATTCCGCTGCAGTACATCCCAGGATTCATTTTGCAGAATCTCCACTCCGTTATAAGTAATAACCGGTATCTTAATACGCAGTCCCTCTGTCACTTTCGATGAAGTGATATGCGACCTGGCCGTTGCATAGGAAAACAGCAGCCCTTTTTCTATCATTCGGTTAAGTGTACGGCAGGTATACGCGGATATTTGTCCGCTTTTATTTAACAGTGTTCCATCCAGGTCCGATACGTATAATGTTTTCATGCCAAACTCCTGCCTGACAGCCTTCTTTTTTCATACAGCTTCTCGCTCATCCTGTCAATCAGATCACTGCATTCCAAATCTGTTTTTCGGCAGGGAAGAGCTTCCAGTCCATAATATGCTCCCAATATATTGCCCAAAACAGCTCCCGTCGAATCGGAGTCGCCGTCATGAAATACGGCTGCAATAAGAGCCTTCTCAAATTTATCTTTTTTGTCTCCGGCATAAGCATCGTATTTCACCGCACAATAAACAGCGATGGCCAAAGTCTCATGGCCGGTCCATCCCTGTCCTTCGAGCCCTTCATAAGCTCCTCTGTTTATATTGCTTTTAGCGCACCAGTCATACTTAAAGGGCTTTGTCTCCTCCTGATCACCGTCTGCCATAGCATGACCTTCACTTTGAGCTCTTTCTGCTGCCTCCAGCAAGAGAGCTTTCAGCTCTTGATTTACGCACATATTGATTGCCCTTTCAATAGCCGTCTTTAATTGCTTTCCCTCCAAAATTTCACTGATTATGACCGCCAGAATTCCTGCGGGTTCATATCCCAGAATGTTGCGATGCGTCATCCGGGCGCTCTCACATCCATAATAATAGGCTTCCTCCGCTCCAAAGACCAGCCCTATGGGAGCCACCCGCATGACGCCGCCGCAGCCGCAGCTGTCATTATCCACCTCCTCCGGCTTTCCTCTCAGAGCAGGGATACATGTTCCTCCCGGAGCTCTCAGAGAGTGAAGGCGGCGATCCTTTACCAACTCACTTTCATAAGTATAATCAAACTCAGGCAAAAAATACTGTGTCGCAAACCAATACTTGTAAGCTGAAAGAATATTGGGCAGAACATCTTCTTTTTGATGAGAAGCAATCAATCCTTCTGCTGTAAACAGGGTCATCTGCGTATCATCTGATATCTGTCGAATATCGTAAGGTTTCTCCAGCATTCCCACCTTCTTTATATGATCGGCGGTGTAAAATTCCACAGGATATCCCAGGGAGTCCCCCAGGGCGCCCCCAAACATACATCCGTAAACTTGCTCTTTATCCATCTTCATTTCCTCGTATTATATAGTCGTAGTGTTTATAGACCCTCTCCAAGGTCTGTATGCTATACTGTTTGGAGATACTGTGGATTGGTTTTCACTTCCTACCACTTGATGGTTTCAGAAAGGCTCCAACCA
>CALWGV010000084.1 GCA_944380185.1 uncultured Lachnospiraceae bacterium | reverse complement strand
AGATCGCTTTCTTCATTTTTTCTACCTCCTGTTGATCTACAGCGGATTGCTTTCGCAATCATCCTAGTACAGCAAGATATAAGTGGAACAAAACGCTTGTTGCTTCTATATCTAAGCATCCAGGATTGTCTTGAATTGATTGTTTCCTGAAAATCTCGCCTCAGGCTTATTTCATCTTGATGTCGATGTACACGCCGGCAGGCATCTCCAGACGAGACAGAGCGTCAACGGTCTTCTGAGAGGGAGAGATGATGTCGATCAGTCTCTTGTGCGTTCTCTGCTCGAACTGCTCTCTGGAATCCTTGTACTTGTGTACAGCTCTCAGAATCGTGACAACTTCCTTCTTCGTGGGCAGCGGCACGGGTCCGCTCACCTTGGAACCTGTCTTCTTTACGGTGTCGATGATCTTAGCCGCGGACTGATCCACCAGCTTGTGATCGTAAGCCTTGAGGGTGATTCTCATTACCTGATTTGCCATAAAAAAAGTCGCCTCCTTTTCGCACTTTTGATTGAAGTACGACAAGCGGTGACTGTACACTCTCCCGTGTGTTTCCTATACGCACACGTCGTCTCTGCCTCCTTGGCAGACAGTTTACCGAATCTGTACAGTGACTTGTCGTCAGTTTCCTAACATGACATTCGCTCCACGGAAAACCTGCCAGATCCTATGGCGGGGAACGGCAGCAACCTCACGCTTCATCGCTATCAATGTCACAGCAAGAGTCAGTATACACTATCCATCCAGGAAATGCAAGGGTTTTTTTGAAAAAAATCGATATGATACGCACGGCAACGTTGTACGGAACATTTTGCTCGGCCAAATTCGGCCACGGACCGCATGCAGAGCAAAAATTCTGCTGCCTTATTGTCTTTCCTCCTCGCATGAAAAATTAAAGAACAGCCCCCCTTGCTCTTTCGTAGACATTTGTTGCTTTTTGTACTTTTGTATGTTATAGTATCATTGACAGCACGGTGAAACAGTCAGCGATTATCCGCAAGACACTCTATTGAGGGGGATTATTATGGCATTAGACGCAAGGGTAAGATACACAAAGATGATGATACGCAACAGTTTTATTAAATTATTAGAAGACAAGGCGTTTCATGAAATTACCTTAAAAGAAGTCTGCGAACTTGCCGGTATTAATCGATCAACCTTTTACAAATACTATTCCGATATTTTTGATTGGCGAGAGCAGATTGAAAAAGAATGTCTCGCTCGGGCAAAGGAAGTCTTAGACCAAATTGACAGTACAGATCTGCGAACGATCCTCATCCATATATTATCGGAAATTCAGAAAGACATCGATTTGTATCGCGTATTGTTTTCCAAGCGCAATGATATACTCATGCTTGAGCAGTACCTGGCCATGAGCCTTGAAAAAACAGAGAATGTATTAAAAGAGCGGTTCCTGAATGTTTCAGATGTTCAGGCCAGGTGGGCAAGTCACTATGGAGGATATGGATGCATGGGAGTTATCCAGTGCTGGATAGAGGATGGCCTGCGCCAGCCGCCGGAAGAAGTCGCAGACTATATTGTCGATATTCTCACGAAAACAATGGGATAAACTGCAGCGTCACCGATCATTTTATAATACAGGAAGTCATCGGCTTTGTAGGATACGGCCCCTTCCGCGATGATTCCCTTTCCGAACACGGCGAAATATTTGCAATTTATGTCCTGAGAGAATATCTCGGCAGAAAAGTCGACTATGCGCTGATGACACACCAAACATAGAGTTGTGTATGATTTACGGCCGAAGACAGACCGGAGGCAGTGAAGCTGCTCGCTGACAAAATTCTCCTGTCAGATCCGCTGTCACTCCACAAAAGAGTGACTCATGATATAGAACGCCTCCTGGCTGGGCCTCCACTCCCTGGGAAGACTCTCCAGGCTGTCGTCGTAGCGCTGCGCTTCTTCAGCATCAATGTTCATCGCCGGGCTTTCCCGATAAACCCATTTTCTTCCATCCAGCGCACCGGGTATCAGTTCCTTTACAAGCATAGCCGCCGGGAATCTTCCGTCTTCCGTGCAGACATTATACTTTCTGCAGCTCTTAAAACCGCTGCTCACATAATTGGCCGGACTGCCCAGGATAACAATCACATCATAGGAAAGTTCTGCCGCACGGGCAAAGGAATGCTCCATCAGAAGCTTTCCATAACCCTTCCGCTGATATTCCGGCAGAATACTGAGAGGTCCAAAAGTCAGTACCGTCTTCTCCGTTCCCTGTTCATCCGTCAGGCAAGCCTTCGTATACATGATATTCCCCACAATTTCTCCGTCCAGCTCTGCCACAAAATCCAGCTCCGGGACAAAATCCTCATGTTCCCGCATCACACGGACCAGATAGTGCTCCATACAGCCCGGCACATACACATTATAGAAGGCTTTTCTTGTCAGGTTTTCTACCGCAGCGTAATCTGCCTCTGTCTCATTTCGGATTGTCAGCATTGTCATTTTCCTCCTTCATCTCACATGTCTCTAAGATTAATGTCGAACTGGCTGTTCAAGAGAAAGAAGTCTCTCTACCTTGTCCTTTCGCCTCTTTTATCCCAATACTAGCCGCTGCCGATATTATATCAATATAGTCGGGAAAATTACACCTTTATTTGAAAATAGCAGAGGAATAAAGCCCTCCGCGGAGATGAAAGACAGCTGGCAGCTGTTTTTCACAAATAAAATTCAACTGCTCTCACCCCGACGCACATCTTTTTCAGAACAAATTTCCAGAAACATCCGGCGCTGTTTACAAAGCATTTCATCCCTGCTACTCTACAGATATCAATTCAAATAAAGGCGAGGAGGTATTCACATGGAATGGATTTCGTATCCGGTTAAAGATGACAGCACCTATATAAAGGAATATGTTCTGGACGGCACGGCAAAAGTATATAAAAATCTAAAATACGCAGACGAGTCGGAAAAGCAGGCAGTGGACCTGTATATCCCGCAGGCAGGTCAGGGTCCCCACCCCGTGATCGTCTACATTCACGGAGGCGGGTTTGTGCGGGGGGACAAAACCAGACACATTATGGCTATGCTGCAGGGACTTCGATACGGATATGCCGTGGCGGCCGTCAACTACCGGCTGGCTGATGAGGCCGCGTATCCGGCCATGCTGCACGATGCCGCGACAGCTATCCGCTTCTTAAAATCCATAGCTTCCGAGTATGATCTGAATCCGGACAAATTCATCGTCTGGGGTGAGACACACGGAGCCTTTCTCGCCTGCCAGATCGGCATCGGCGGCACAAAAGGTTCGGTCAGTGACCCTTTTGCCGCTTACAGCCAGTACGATTGCCGCGTGGCAGGCGTAGTTGATTACTGGGCCATGACCAGCCTGGAAGAGCACTATAATCTGGAGAAAATCGTCAATAAAGGCAAAGAAAATCCTCAGTATCTGGAAGAAATCCAGTTCCGCGCAAAGGGAGAAGAGCTGGCTGAGATCCTCCGCAGTTCCCCCCATCCCCTGGCGGATATCGACGGAACCGAGCCGCCCTTCTATATTCTTCACGGCGAGGACGACGACACCATGGCGCTGGCCTTCTCTCAGTCGTATTATTACGCTCTGAAGGCAGCAAAGGATGACGTCACATTGGAGATTCTGCCCGGAACCGGCCATGGGCTGGCTCATATCGTAAGGGCTGATCAAATCGAAGGGACCTATCGGTTTATTCATCGAATCTTCGCCCGCTGATCTGAATTCTGACAGGCGGCGCAAATCGGCTCAGAAAATAGTAAAAAAGCTGCCGCATCTACGATTTGCTAATCCTTGATGCGGCAGCTATCTGCCTGGCTCTGGTTATCTGTATAGCCGTTATCTGTCTCTCATGCGTCCCTACAGTCCGAATGTGATCGGCCGGCAGACGGATATCTCTCCGTTTTTTTCCAGCCAGCTGTCTTTTATCCGGTACTTTTCGATGACATTATCATTGGTGCAGGTCACATACAAACCGTCTTTTTCAAAAATCACATCCCTGGGCATTTTTCCGCAGTGAATTTTATCCAACAGCTCCAATTCGCCGTCCTGCCTGATCTTGAAATAATGCAGATGATCGTCCCCCCGCACAGATATGCACAGTCTCTGCCCGTCCGGAGACACGGCATTGCCGCCGGAGAAAGATTTTTCTTCACAGGACAGATCGGTGATGCCCCGGATATGAAACTGCTCCTCCACATAGTCCAGCACATAGACTCTGTTGGTTTTCTCCGTGTTAAGATAATAGCAGCCGGAAAAAGGCGAGTAGGACATCAGGCGGATATTTTCCTCGCAGAATTCTCTTACGCCGCGCACCGCAAACCGTCCGTCAACTATATCATACAGGTAAATCTGCTGGAGCCCGTTGTCGACGGCAAAGGCATGGCGCCGGTCCGGCGTGATTCCGATATAGTGGGAGCGCCCGCTCTGCTCATACCCTGCTCGCTGATGTATACAGAAATCAATCTCCCTGTGCTGCTCCATGTCATAGATTGCGTCCACTCCGTCCGAAAAACTGGCCAGCAGCAGAAAGTTCCCATAGACAGCGCCGTAGGAGTAAAAATACTGCGTCGGATAGCTGCCCGCCAGCGCATACCTTCCCTTTTCATCAAGCCGGTACTCCTGCATACAGCAGGACTGCTCTTTCTGCACAGGCGTATACAGGCGGTCTCTCACTCGTATACAGAAGTTGCATTTGCCGTCGACAGGCAGAAACTGCGGGCCGCACCACTCTTTCCCGTCTCCTAAAATCTTGATTCCTCTGTCCGCCGCACCGCTTCCATAGGCGGTTACTATTACACTATCACTCATCGTCGTCCTCGTCATCGGCGTCAAAGTGAATGCCGGCATCCTTCCTGGCCGCCTCCATCACATCCATCACATCCTGCGTCTTCTGCATGTAAGTGTAGCAGAGCTCGTAGTCTCCGTTCTGCATGATCTCGGCTATTTTTCGGAATTCATTAGCCATGGCATTTCCCACCGGTTTCACATCGATACAGACCGGCTCTTCGCCCTTCAAGTGCAGCATGACATTCTCCACTATGGGAGACCGGTTCTGCACCTCAATATACCCTTTCTGCCCCTGGATCACGCTGCGGGCAGGAGAATCCGAATCCTTGGCTCCCACCGCCACCGCCTTGAAATCGCCGTAATCCATGCAGAGAACGCCGGAAGTGTCGATCCCGTTGTAGCCTATATTGGCCATGTATCTGACACCCTGCGGTTTGCCAAACAGGCCCATGATAAACTGGATGCAGTAGAGATTGATGTCATACAGACTTCCCCCCGCCAAGGCCGGGTCGAAGGCCGGCAGCACCTGTCCCTCCAGATACCGCCCGAAGCGCCTGGAATACTGGGAATAATTGGTCTGTATCAGGGTGACCTTGCCGATCTTATCCAGCTGTCTTCCTATCTCATCGTAATTATCGATATAGCGGGTCATTATCGCCTCAAACAGGAAGAGCCCTTTCGCCTTAGCAATCGCGATCAGCTTCCTGGCCTGTCTCCCCGTAGCGGTAAAGGGCTTTTCGCAGATGACGTTCTTTCCCGCTTCCAGGGCTCTGCGCGTATACTCATAGTGGGCGCTGTTGACCAGGCCCACATAGACCGTGTCAAAGCTGTCATCCCGGAGGAATGCCTCGGTGTCTGTATATATTCTGGGAATCTGATACTCCTCCTTAAGCCGCTGCGCATTAGCTCTGCCGCTCTCGCGGCACCAGATTGCTTCACAGCTGACGTCTTCCATGCCGCTTATGGCCGCGAGCGCCGTCGACACGATCATTCCCGATCCGAATATTCCTATTTTCATTTCATCCATCTCCTGGTATCATTCTATTATCATTGACACTGCTGTTCAACAGCCTCGATAATCTTGGGCCCGTTGGTAATACAGGCTGTAGATGTCACGTTGAAAATCTTTACTCCCTGAAATCTTTCTCTCTCCCGGATGGGAATGTCTTTCGTAAGGATGGCTGCAGCAACCCCCTTCATATCTTCTTCTGTGATCCGGTTTTCGATCCCCAGCGCTCCCTGTGTCTCCACCTTTATCTCATGCCCCCTGGCCTTCGCCGCATTTTCAATGGCCTCAGCCGCCATGAATGTATGAGCGACGCCCGCCGCACATGCCGTAACCGCCACTAGCTTCATTCCAAACCTCCTGTCGCTTCCTCGAGAATAGTCAATAGTTCCTCCTTGCTTTCCGCCCGGAAAAGTTTTTGCTTAAACTCATCGTAAATCAGCTTTCTGGCGAGAGTGGCCAGAATCTTCAGATGAATATTTCCTCCGGACTCCGGTGCGGCAATACCGAAAATAAGGCTGACCGGGGAGCTGTCCCCCTCCCACATCACTTCGTCTTTCAGCCGGATAAAAACCAGGCCGGCCTCTTTGACATGAGGCGTGCGGGCATGGGGCATTGCGATGTGATCCCCCAGATTGGTGGATATCTCCTCTTCCCGGGCAAAAACATCCTGTATGTAGCCTTCCTTATCGGCAAGCTTACCCGCCCGGTCCATCAATTCTCCAACCATCCGAATGATCTCTGTCTTATTTTTGAGATCCGCACCGATGCAAATCATGTCCTTTGAGATCAACATAGGCTCCCATCAGAAGTCCAAATCGACTTCGTCCCCTTTCTGTGTAATCTTAGCCTCCGCATTTGGATCCGCCTTCTGTCCTTGGTCATTTCTGGTCTTTTTGAAGGCAACGATAAACATTGCTCCGACCACAATACCTACAGCCCAGGCGATCAATGTGAGCACAACATTTGTATTGCCGGCCAGGTTGGGCAGTCCGCCCCAGTTGACGATAGAGCCGGCCCCAGTCAGGCTGACCGCAATGACGCCTGTAATCGAACCGACGATACAACCAGCATACACAACTTTATCCGACAATGCAAGAGGGATAGCTCCCTCTGTTATAGCAAAAAGCCCCAGGAATCCCGCCGCGGTAGCCGACTCCTTTTCTTCATCCGTAAACACGGAGGGCTTGAGATACCTGGCCAGACAGCAGACCAGAGGCGGAATTGCGCAGGTCGTGCTGACCATCAATAAGAGTCTCTGGGCAATCATTACCGGCAAGCCTGTCGCCGGATCAATAGTGGAAAGCATTGCCAGAGGGACGGCCCCCAGAGCTTTATTGCCGAACAGCCCCAGATCAATAGAGCCAAAGAAGCCGATCACAATGGCCAAAAGAATCATGCTGCCGGTGCCCATCCCTTCCGCGAAAGCGGTCAGCCAGTTGGTAAAGGCAGCCACGACAGGCCCCACCGCATACTGCATCAGGAAAGCTCCTGCGATGGAAACTATGGTCGGAATCACGATAATCGACCAGAGGGCGGAAAAGCTCTTCCCGATCTTGACTTTTTTCATCAGCAGCACGATAATGCCGACAAAAAATCCCGCCAGGATTCCCCCCAGGAAACCTGCGCCGCTGTCCTGGGCCACCTGGCCGATAATCAGGCCAGGGGCGATGCCCGGCTTATCTGCTATCGAATAGGCTATGTAGGCGGCGATGACGGCCGGCATCAGATTCAGACCGTATTTGCCGAGAGTAAACATAAAGTACCCCAGCGTACCGGGAGCCTCCCACGGAGCAGTACCGCCCACCGCCACACCGATGCCGCAGCAGATACCGCCGACCACAACGACCGGAATCAAATATGACACGCCGGCCAGAATATGTTTCTTTGCGTTTTTTAAAGTATCGATTACGTCCGACATTTTTAGTACCCCTTTCTTGATCTTAAAATACCCTTTCAATACTCTTTTGCTTGCTGTCCCGACATGGACCGCCTTGCTGCCCTCACTATACACAATGCACATTTGTTTGTAAATAGCTTTCGTTTCCCCTGTAAAAACATTCAAAAATACCCGACTTTTATTCCTGATTTTTTTGAATTTTGTTACAATGCTTGACATTCCCCTTCCCAGATGAAATAATTTGTGTAAAATCACTATAAGGAGGATGTCATACTGGTGTCGCACGATAACGTAAAAATAGCAGAAAGACTGGCCGATCAGGGAAAATTTTCTAGTTCTGAGATTGAAATCGCAAATTACATTCTCCGCAAGAAAGAGGATATCCTGAGAATGTCCGCCCAGGAAATCTGTAAAGAAACCTATACCTCCACCTCTTCTCTCGTCCAGCTGTGCCGAAAAATAGGGCTGGAGGGCTTCAAGGATTTTAAGATCCGATATGCCGCAGAATTGGAACGGCAGATCGAAGACAGAGGGGATGTCAATTACAATTTCCCTTTTCAGAGCAATGACAGCGTTCTGGATATTGCGCAGAAAATGTCTGTAATCATGAGCAATACCCTGAATTCTTCCTATTCCCTGCTGGCACACAACTACAGGGAGATGAGCAAGGCCGTCGACCTTATTATCCGCTCCCGCAGAACTGCTCTGTTTGCCATGGGAGACTCGCTGATCAAGGGAATGGTGTTTCGCGCCAATATGCTGAAAATAGACGAGCTTGTCCTGATCAACTCTCTGCAGGGAGAGCAGGATGTCCTGGCCGACATTCTGACAGAAGCCGACTGCGGCATCATCGTATCCTACAGCGGCAACTCAAAGTCCGTCTATGATCAGGTGAAGATACTGCGAAAGCATCGGGTTCCGCTGATCGTCATCACCTCCAATCCGGACTCTATGATTGGCAGGCAGGCAAAAATCATCCTTAAAGTGCCGGTCACCGAGGACAAATGGTCCAAGCAGGCCACCTTCTCCTCTCAGACAGCAACTGAATATATGTTAAACGTCCTATATTCCTGCGTATATGTCCGCAAATTTGGCAAGAGCAGTACTATGCGCATGAAAAATATAGAGGAACACAGCGATACACGTTTTTAAAAAAAAGGAGGACAGACAGCATGAACAGCAATATCAAGGAAATCGGCCATGTCAGCTTCAAGCTCAAAGACACAGCCAGATTCAGAGACTGGTACGAAAATACCCTGGGCCTGAACGTGGGCTTTGTCCTGCAGAAGGTCCCCGGCGAAGACTACATCATCTACTATCAGCTCCATCGGGGCCAGTTCATCGAGATTTTCCCGGAGAGCAGCATACTTGCCTGGACCGATTACGACGGCCATAATCACGACGAGTGGTATTCCTATCAATATACCACGCTCGGCGAGGGCAAAGGTATCAAAATGCAGGATCCGGAGTATAATACCTGGATGGTCGGCGACGAAGAAAAATATATCTCCAAAATTACATACCACGTAAAGGATTTGCAGAAATCCCTGGATTTCTACACAAAGATTTTCGAGCTGGACGTCACCGCGCAAGACGATACTTCCGCCCTCATCTTTGTCAATGATTATCAGTCCATCGAGCTGATCCGTCATCCTTACCCCAGAGATAACTGCACCAACAACAAAGGGCAGTGCCATTATGCCTTGATTGTAAAGGATATATCGGCCTTCGCCGAGGACATGGTCAATAAAGGGATCCAGCTCTGGCACGGACCCAAGACCAACACCAACCCCTATACCGGACCATATGTGCCGGTAAAGCACTCGGAAAACACTTATAATTTCTACATGCAGGATCCCGATGACAATGAGATCGAGGTCATGTGCTACTCGGAGGACAGCTTCCAGGTAAAGTACGCGCTTCCGTAACGCGGCGGGAAAACCATAATCCGAAAGCAGGGACAAGAAAAATAAGGAGAAAAACCAGATATGAAAACATTCCGCAAAGATTTTTTATGGGGCGGCGCAACGGCTGCCAATCAGTATGAAGGCGCATGGAATACCGACGGCAAGGGTCCCTCTGTTTCCGATATGTGCACCAACGGTTCCCACACTACGCCCAAGAGAATCACCCCGGTTTTTGAAGAGGGCACTCTGTATCCCAGCCATGAGGCCACGGATTTCTATCATCATTATAAAGAAGATATTGCTCTTTTTGCCGAGATGGGCTTCAAGGTTTTCCGCCTGTCTGTCAACTGGACGAGGATCTTTCCCACCGGCATGGAGGATGAGCCAAACGAAGCCGGCCTTGCCTTTTACGACGCGGTATTTGATGAATTGAAAAAATATAATATTGAACCCCTGGTCACCATTTCCCACTATGAGATGCCCTACGCGCTGGTGCAGAAGTACAACGGCTGGGAGAGCAGGGAGTGCATCGATTGTTTTGAACATTACTGCAAAATCCTCTTCGCCCGCTACCAGAACAAGGTGAAATACTGGCTGACCTTCAATGAGATAAACACCGGTGTCTCGCCGATGGGCTCCGTTCTGTCCCTGGGCACCATTAAGGATTACTGCGGCCCTGTCACGGCCGCGCCGGATAACCCTCAGGAGCGCTTCCAGGCTCTGCACCACCAGTTTGTGGCCAGCGCCAAAGTGGTAAAATACGCTCATGAACATTACCCGCAGTTTAAGATAGGCAACATGATCTGTTTTATCACCATGTATCCGCTGACCTGCAATCCCGACGACATCATCAAAGCGCAGAAGCAGATGCAGATAGTCAACTGGTTCAGCTCAGACGTCCAGGTGCGCGGCGAATATCCGGCTTATATGGAACGTTTTTTTGAAGAAAAAGGCATCTCCATTGAGATGGGATCCGATGATCTGAAAATCCTGAAGGAAGGAACCGTCGACTTCTATACCTTCAGCTACTACATGAGCAACTGCGTATCTGCAGATCCGAGTCAGCAGACCGTCTCCGGCAATATCATGGGCGGCCAGAAAAATCCCTATCTGAAGGCCAGTGACTGGGGCTGGCAGATCGACCCCAAAGGCCTGCGCTATACGCTGAATGAAATCTATGATCGGTATGGCATCCCGCTGATGGTGGTGGAAAACGGCCTCGGCGCCTATGACAAGCTGGAGGAGGATGGAAGTATTCATGACGGCTACCGCATCGATTACCTGCGGGAGCACATCATGCAGATGAAGGAGGCCGTAGCCGACGGCGTTGACCTGATGGGCTACACCCCCTGGGGCTGCATCGATCTGGTCAGCGCTTCCACCGGCGAGATGGCAAAGCGCTACGGCTTTATCTATGTAGATAAATATGACGACGGGACAGGCGATCTGCGGAGACGAAAAAAAGACTCCTTCGAATGGTACAAGAAGGTCATCGCCTCCAACGGCGAGGATCTGGACTAAACATCGCCCTCCCCATTTGACATGCCTGTACCGAAAAAGCAGCCGTCAGCTGCCTCCACAGCTGACGGCTGCCCTCATGGCCGCCTGCCATAATCTACTGCAAGTATGGTTCTAATCTTTAATCCTGGTCCTTAATCCAAGTCGGCCCCATTGCTGGCAATCACTTTCTTATACCAGTAAAAGCTGTCCTTTCTATACCGATCGTAAGTGCCATTTCCCTCGTTGTCCGCATCCACATAGATAAATCCATAACGTTTTTCGATGCTGCCGGTGGACAGAGCGATCAAGTCCAGGGCGCTCCAGGGCATATAGCCGATAACCGGCACTCCATCCTCAGAGACAGCCTGCTCTAATGCGCGGATGTGCTCCCGCAGATAAGCAATGCGATATCCGTCATGAATCTGCCCGTTGTCCAGTTCATCTCTGGCGCCCAGCCCATTTTCCACGATCATCATCGGGATCTGATAGCGGTCATACAGCTCGTTGAGAAGGTAGCGCAGTCCCGTGGGATCGATCTGCCATCCATATTCGCTGGCTTTCAGTGCAATGTTTTGTTTTTGGTTCTGACTGCCACGGCACAGGCTGCCCCCGCCTCTGCCAGGTTGGCCGCAAGACCGGAGACCAGGAAAATGGGATCATATCCCTGGGTGGCAAACATCTGGACAATCAGCGGAATCGTAGCATTATGCGTACCGGTAAGCACCATCAGAGGGAACAAGAAGGCATTGATGCCGACCGTTATCCAGCCCCAGCTCTGCATCAACTGACAGGCGGCAAACAGCAGGTTGCTCAGCCAGATCGCTGCTGGACCGATGATCAGCAGGATGACAGGGGCCACAATCAGCAGATCAATCATCGGCCGCAGAAATACCTTGATGATCTTCGGGCTGATTTTGTCGGCAAACTTATCCACATATTTCAGCAGCCACACACCGAAAATAATCGGAAGGGCCTGAGCGCTGTAGTCCATAATCGGCATGGAAAGCCCCAGAAAGCTGACCGAGCTGCCTGCCTCCCCCAGCGCTGCCAGGTTCGGATGCATTACGATGGCCGCCAGCACAACGGAGAGAAACACATCCACATTCATCTTGCGCGCCGCGTTGATGGCGACAATAAAGGGCAGAAAATAGAAGATGCCATCACCGATGGTATTCAGAATCGTATAGGTGGAAGAGGCAGAGTCAAGGATACCCGCATAGCTGAGCAATACCACCAGCACCTTAATCATACCGGAGCCGGCGATGGCAGGTATGGCCGGTGTGAAACAGCTGACCAGCGTATCCAGCGCCTGCTTGGCGATGCTGCCCACCGTACGCTTGGCGGCAGGAGCTTCGACTGCCGCTGTCTCCCGGGCGTCAGAACCGACGCCGGCATTCTCTCCCAGCAGTTTTTGCGCAGCCTTATACACATCCGCCACGGTGGGGCCGATCACCACCTGATACTGACCGCTGGACACCACCAGGTCCAGCACGCCGTCTGTCTTCTTCATCCCTTCTGTGTCCACCTTGCTCTCATCTTTTACGACAAAGCGCAGTCTGGTCACACAGTGGGTCATCTTTTCTACATTCTGTTTACCGCCGATTTTCTTCAGAATTTCAGCTGCCGTACTCTCATAACTCATCAGGAAAACCTCCTCAAACTTCTGATACTTCTCACTATTCTATGGACGCGCGCTGTCCTGATGATCTTATTATAAGAGAATCCGCAAAAGGTCTCTCACGGATTTTTGCTAATTTTTTTCTCTATAATTAACCTTTCTCTTTTTTTGCAGGTTTTCTTCTCGTCATATCGCAATTATTTTTCGAATTTTTAACCTTTCCTTCATCTGCCCAATGCATCTGCCATCCTCATGTCCTTGCCCGCTCAGTATTGATAGATGATATGCACATAGGCAAAAGCGTTGGCCGCAAGTGTAATCTCCAGATCCAGCTCGCCCGAGACGGCTTCTCGCTCCTTCAGATGAATATGCGGCACAGAAACCTGGCGCAGATATTCCAGATCATGAGGATGCACATAGACGCCTCCCCCCGCTCCCATCTCAAGGAGGCGATCCTGCACGCTGCCGCCTTCCGTACTTATGGTCCGCTGTTTGATGATATAACGGCCATTTTTGATTCCCTTCAAGCGATAGCGCAGAGTCACGTCCTCCATATATTCAAAAGCCCGTTTCCCCCAAACAGGATATCTCCCTGCAGGCTCTCTGCAAAGATTGCATCCGAGGGGACAGCGCTGGCAGCTGCCTCCACCAGCCCGAAGCAGTCCATCAGGGTTTTGACCAGATTGGCTCCCTTGTAGCAGGAGTCATTCATTATATTGGTTCTCTGGAGACTGTCCGCCCAGTTGGTAATATACACCTTCTTCACCACATCGCGAAAATAAGGCAGCCGGCGGCGAAAGGTCAGCAGCTTATTTCTCAGATAACTGCTGTCCGTGGCGCGGGTGATGACGGGCCCTTCCTCCGTCTCCAGATAGAGGTATGGCTCCGCCTCAAAAGTCTGTTCGGCCAGCGTCAGGCCGTGCGCTTCCAGATAAGCGCAGAAATTATGGACCGCCTCCGGCGCACTCAGTGTCAGCCCCGCCCCCAGGAGAGGACTTTCACAGCCATATTTCTGCAGAACCTGTCCCAGAAGATCATAGGCCTCCCAGTAAGCTTTTGCCTTTTGCTCATTATACAATGTATTGTAGACCAGCTCCAGGCGCCACTTTCGGATATTTCCGATGCTGTAGCGGTTGGCAAAATGCGAAAACAGCCTGTCCAGATAGCTGCACATCCTCCCCCAGGACTGCACCTCGCGATAATCCACATAGAACCAGAGCATAAAGCCCTCCCCGATCAGATAATCCAGGCGCCGCTCCTCCTCATAAAAAGAATATTCCCCTGCCGGGTCAAACTGTCCGCAATCCGCTCGGACACGCACAAAACGAAAATGCATAGTCTCCTGAACGATATGAAGGTGCTCTGCAATCGTCCCGTTATCAAGAAGCGCCATATCCCCCAGATGCAGAAGCTCCCTCCAATAAGCGTGATATGGTTTTTGCTTTGCCGCCTCAATCTGCAGAAGAGGGCGTTCATCTCCCGTCGGCCGAACCAGAGGGGACAGACGCTCCATCACTTCTCCCAGCGCCCGGCGGTTATCCTTCTCTTGCTGCTGTTTTTCCCGCCGGCGCATAGCCCGATAATCCAACGGCGCCTGCCCGTAGGCCTGCTGGAAGTAGCGATGAAAGGAATCCATGTTGGGGAAACCGTTATCCATCGCAATGTGCAGAAGTGTCCTGTCCGTCTCCTCCAAATCCTGCCTGGCATGCCTAAGCCGCACGCCGCTGAGATATTTGTAATAGGTCTGTCCCATCTGCGTTTTGAATTCCCTGGAAAAATACTGCGGCGACATGTGAAAGGCTTCGCTTACCTGCTGCAGATTCAGCTCCTCACGGAAGTTCCTTTCGATATACTCTGCCATCTGCTCGGCACGGCTGCCGGGAGCTGCCGCCTCCTCCACGGCAAAATGATTGACCAGGAAAATCAGCAGCTCGTAGTACAGACGGTTTAATTCCGCTGCCAAATAGGCGTGCTGCTCATAATACGCTGCCAGCACCTGCGCCAGGATTCGGCGCAGCAATCCATAGTTGTCGTTTATCTCACGGGTGGAATTACACAGAAAACGATACCGTCTGTGTGCGAAGCACTCCCGGAACTGCTCTGCCTCCAGGTCAAAGCGGATGCAGAGAGCATCGCTGCCCTGCACGCAAAAGCTGTTGCCCGGGTTGACGATCAGCAGATCCTCCGCCCCGAGAACCGTAGTCTCATTTTCCACTTTGACATTGACATACGCCCCTAAATTGAACAGCAAAAGGATATCCGATGCCGCGCCGGAAGCATTCACTGTATTCCGATAGATTGTCAAATGGATCAAGCCGTCCGCCATATGTTCTTCCTCCCCGCCATATTCTGCTTCCATTCTAGCACAGTTTTTTCCCGAAGCAAACATACCCCCCTTCGGCCTCCATCCACCGTCCTCACGCCGGTTTCCTGCACTGCCTCTCCTTCTGTCAGGGTGCAGAATCTGGAACGCAGGACATTTTTTCTTTCTCTATACTTGAATTAACAGATATCGATTCGGCCGAAATCGAAGCTCTGAGGAAAAGACAGGAGGAATCACTCAATGAAATACAGAGAAAATCCCACATTCCCCGAAGGCTTTTTATGGGGCGCCTCCTCGGCGGCCTGGCAGGTGGAAGGCGCCACTGCAGAAGACGGGCGAACCCCCGCCATCATCGACCTCAATTCGCAGACCAAAAAGCCCTACGCAGACAACTCCATTGCGGCAGACCACTATCACCACTATAAGGAAGATGTGGCGCTGATGAAGGAATGCGGCTTTACCAGCTATCGCTTCTCCCTCTCCTGGTCCCGTCTGATTCCCGCAGCAGACCGCAAGGTCAATCCCAAGGGGCTGGAATTTTACAACAATCTGATCAATGAGCTGGTCGCCGCCGGAATCACTCCCATCGTCACCCTCTACCACTACGACATGCCCTGCTGGGTGGACGAAAAATACGGTGGATGGCATAACCGGGATATCATCGATGAATTTGACTACTACTGCCGCGTGTGCTTTGAGAACTTCGGCGACCGGGTCAAATACTGGCTGTCCATCAATGAGCAGAACATGCAGATCGTCTACGGCGACTGGCTGGGCGTATCCAAGGGCTGCACCGACTGGTTCAAAGAAAAATGGCAGATCAACCATATCATGAATATGTGTCACGCCAAGGCAGTCATCGCCTGCCATGAGCTGGTGGAAGGCGGCAAGATCGGACCGGTCCCCGGCTATGTGCCGATTTATCCCTATTCCTGCAAACCCGAGGACCAGATCGCCGCGATGAACGCAGAAGAGCTGACGCAGAAAATCTGGGACGATTTTTATGTTTTCCGCGAGTACAGCTCTTTTGTCCGGAACTACTGGAAGGAGAACGATATCGACCCCGGCATCCAGCCCGGAGACATGGAGCTGATCGCGCAGGCCAAGATCGACTTTATCGCCGTCAACTGCTACCGCTCCGATGTGGGGCTTGCTCCCGACAACAGCTACACGCAGGAGATTGGCCTCAACAAGACCGGAATCAAGGGAGATTTCACCTATCCCAATCTGCCCGGCGAATATGCCCTCACCCGCAATCCTTACGTGGAGGTCACCGATTGGGATTGGCACATCGATCCGACCTGCATGCGCTACGCTCTGCGCTATCTGTGGGATCACTACCATCTGCCGATGGTCATCACGGAAGCCGGCTACGGCGCTCACGAGGATCTGGGGGAAGATGGGAAAATCCACGATCAGGGACGCATCGACTATCTGCGCGAGTATATTTACAATGTGGGGCTGGCTATTGCCGACGGCGTTCAGGTCTTCGGTTTCAATCCCTGGTCCTTCACCGACCTTTTGAGTACCGGCAACGGCATGGCCAAACGCTACGGTCTGGTCTTTGTCAACACCACCGACAGTGAGGTGCGGGACCTGAAACGTTATAAGAAGGACTCCTTCTACTGGTATTCCCGCCTGATCCGCTCTAACGGCAGGGAATGGGGCGCCGATATGGAAAAATGGCGCGACTTCGATGCCACCAGCACAGAAGCCGAAAACTGACAGAACGCATAAATCTTTTAAACATTGGCAATGGTGCCGGAGACAGACAGATTTTTGTGTCCGGCATCGCCAGAAATAACAGGGGGAAACAACTATGGCAAAGAAAGATTATAAAGCGATATGCAGTGCAATAATCGAGGCCTGCGGCGGCGAGGGCAATATTTCCGGCGTCAGCCACTGCATGACCCGTCTGCGCCTGCAGCTGCGCGACAGCAGCAAATTAAACGAGGAGAAGGCAAAGCACATCCCCGGTCTGCTGGGAATGGTTGTCCAGAATGGCGAATACCAGTTTGTGGTGGGACAGGATGTGGCCACCCTCTATGAGGAATTTGAAAAGCACGACGGCATCAAGACCACCGGCGTCGTGGAAGACGCTGAGGCGCTGAAGGAGGATATGGGACGGCAGAAAGGCAATGTTCTCAATACGATTATGTCTTTCATCGGCGGCACCTTCTCGCCGGTTATCCCGGTGCTGGTAGCCGGCGGACTTACCGGCGCGGTTCTGACGCTGCTCACCACCTTCTTTGGCGTGTCCACCGAGTCCGGCACCTACACGGTAATCTACGCCATCAACCAGGCGACCTTCTACTTCCTGCCGGTGTTTATTGGCTTTTCTGCCGCCTCCAGGCTCAAATCCAACGCCTATCTGGGAGCCTTCCTGGGCGCAATTCTTCTGTATTCCACCATCAATAATGCAGAAGGTCTGAGCTTCGCCGGAATTCCCATCGCGCAGATCGCCTACAACTCCACTGTATTCCCGATCATCCTGGGCGTACTGTTTATGTCGGTAATCTACCGTTTCCTGCAGAAGCACATGCCGGTGTACCTGCGGACGATCTTCGTTCCGTTAATCACCATCCTGATCACCGTGCCGGTCACCTTGATCGTCCTGGGCCCCATCGGCAATACGGCCGGTACCTGGCTGGCAAACGGCGTTCTGGCCATCTATCGTGCCGTTCCGCCCATCGCCGTCATGATCATTGGCATCACCACGCCTCTGATGGTATTCTTCGGCATGAACAACGCCACCTATCCCGTGGTATTTGCCCTGCTGGCTGAGGTCGGCTCCGATCCGCTCATCTGCACCGGCATGGCCCCCGCCAATGTGGCCGTGGGCGGCGCCTGCCTGGCAGCAGCTCTGATCGCCAAGGATGTCAATGACAAGAGCGTCGCCACCGGCGCAGGCGTAACCGCTCTGTGCGGTATCACCGAGCCCGGCGTATACGGCGTCCTCTTCACCAAGAAATATCCTCTGATCGGCGCAATGATCGGCGGCGGCATAGGCGGTCTGCTGGCCGGCCTGGTGGGCATGACCCAGTATGTCATCTCCACGCCCGGATTCATCTCCATCCCGGCCTACATCAGCCCTGACGGCACCAACACCAATCTGATCTGGTCCCTGGTCGTCATGATCCTGGCGGTCATCGTCGCCTTCGTTGTGACCTTAGTGCTGGGAAAGAAGGCGGAGGCAAAAGCCTGATTTTCCGAATCCATAATGCCGAAAAATACGAGACCATGCAAAGGCCGCAGTATGACGGATATTCTCCGCCGCACTGCGGCACTTTTCTGCCCTGCAGCACTATGATCAGCAGTTCACCGGATAATTTAAGTCATAGAGGTAGAAGAGCAGATCAAAGAAACAGATGATCCCATAACGGCCGTACAGGTATACATTGGGCTCGCTGTCCTGAGAGGCCAGCGCGTAAACCATATCAAAATCCGCCGCCAGATCCGTCCCCTCCTCCACGATGAGAAGAGTTTTCTTCCCCTGCATCTCCCGGACCGCCGGCAGACTCTGACGGGCAAAATTTCCGGTGACGGTTATGACGATCAGCAGACTGCTGCCGGGAGAAGATGCCAGAAGGGTCCTGCAGGTCTCCAAATCGGTAGATACGTGGACCAGCTTCTGGCACAGGATCATTTCCCGCTGAAATTCTATGGCGATCGTCTCCGACATTCCTGTGCAGTAAAAGACCACTGTCTCCCTTTCATAGATATCATTCAGCAGACGCTTGGTGTCTTCCGCCTCGCAGATCCGATGTGTGAGCCCTGTTATCATGCTGTTGACGGAGCGCAGAAGATAGGCCTTGTAGTCGTCATAACCCAGGCTGTCCACATGCTGGGAGACTTTGTCGTCATATTTGGAAAACTGCTCTTTGAAATCTTTATAATTGTCAAATCCAATGGACTGGGCAAAGCGGCGAATGCTGCTGCGGGAGCAGTAGCAAGCCTCCGCCACGTCGTAGATATTCAGGTGCTCCATTTCATAATAATGCCGCAGAAAATAGGCCGCCAGAACATAGTCGGGGCTGCCCGGAGTGCAGCGATTAAATACGCTGCAGAGTCGATTCAGCAGACTGACCCGTTCAATCTTCATCGCCTTCCCCCTTTTTCACTGCGGACAGATCATCGCCAGGTTCTGCTGCTATTATAGCATGGCAAACGCCGCCCCACAATGCGCGCAGTCTCTTTTCTTCCAAAAACCTTTCTTCATAAAATACCTTTTGACCATGGCATTTTTGTATGATACTATGGGATAAGCAAATATGACAAGGAAGGGAAAATTTCTCATGTGGATTGCAGATAAATGGAAGGATTATGAGGTGATTGACTGTTCAAAGGGCGAAAAGCTGGAGCGCTGGGGCAAATACCTTCTGGTGCGGCCCGATCCCCAGGTAATCTGGGACACCCCTCGGACGCACCGCGGCTGGAAACATCCCAACGCTCACTACCACCGCAGCGAACGGGGCGGCGGCCAGTGGCAGTTTTTTGACCTGCCGGAACAGTGGAGCATCGGCTACACCACCGCGGCCGGCCGCCCCCTGACCTTTCAGCTAAAGCCCTTCAGCTTCAAGCATACCGGCCTCTTCCCTGAGCAGGCGGTCAACTGGGACTGGTTTTCTGCCCTCATCCGCCGCAGAGTACAGCGGGAAACGCAGGCTGCAGCCGGCGCTGACTCCCCTATCCGCCCCATCAAGGTCCTCAACCTCTTCGCCTACACCGGCGGGGCCACTCTGGCGGCAGCCTCGGCGGGAGCCAGCGTGACCCATGTGGACGCCTCCAAGGGCATGGTCACCTGGGCCAGGGAAAACGCCAAATCCAGCGGCCTGGAGAATGCCCCCATCCGCTGGATTGTCGATGACTGTATGAAATTTGTGGAGCGCGAGGCCCGCCGCGGCAACGCATACGACGGAATCATCATGGATCCCCCCTCCTACGGCCGCGGCCCCAAGGGCGAGATCTGGAAGATCGAAGACGCCATCCATCCGCTCGTCAAGGCCTGCACGGCTATCCTAGCAAAGGAGCCTTTATTCTTCCTGATCAACTCCTATACCACCGGACTCCAGCCCGCCGTCCTCTCCTACATGATGAACACGGAGATCACCCGCCGCCTCGGCGGCCATGTGGAGGCCGAGGAAGTGGGGCTGCCGGTCACTCAGAGCGGCCTGGTACTGCCCTGCGGCTGCTCCGGGCGGTGGGAAGCAGACTGAAGATCCGCCGCCTTATTCTCGTACAGTTCAATCAGCTCCTCGACCAGCAGCTTTGTTATCTCCACGCTCATCATCTGGTCCTCCGCGTGAACCAGCAGAAGGTCAAAGGGCAGGGACTCTCCCTCCGCCTGCTTTGTCAGAAGCTCCATATGGGACTGATGTCCCTGGACAAAGCACTCATCGGCCTCTTTTATCTTGTCTCTTGCCGCCTGGAAATCACCCTTCTTCGCCAGCTGCAGGGCCTCGATCAGCATGCTCTTGGCTCCGCCGGCCGCTGAGATCAGCTGAAAGCTGACCAGTTCCAATCCTTCCATGGCCGCCTCCTCACATACCCATCAGGCGCTTGGCCTGGGCGATGACCTTGGCTCCGTCCATCATTCCATAGTCCTTCATGGCTATGGCCTCCACCGGCACGCCGGGCACCTGCTCCTTGACCTTGTCCACCTGGTAGCTGACCTGGGGGCCCACCAGGATGCAGTCCGCATCGGGCCCCACCTGGGGCGCCTCCGCAATCGGGTAGGCATTGATTTCACACTCCAGACCGATGGACTGGGCATAGGTGCGCATCTTCTTCATCAGGGCGCTGGTCGACATTCCCATATTGCAGAGTAAAACGATATTCTTCATAACACACTCTCTCCTTTTGATGCAATCACTTCTTTATACCAATCGTAGGATTTCTTTTTATACCGGGCAAAGCTCCCCTTGCCCTCGTCGTCCACATCCACGTAGATAAAACCATAGCGCTTGGACATCTGGCCGCCGGAGGCGCTGACTAAATCGATGCAGCCCCAGGGCAGATAACCCATCAGCTCCACGCCGTCCTCCATGGCCTCCTTCATCTGCACGATATGCTGACGCAGATAGTCGATCCGGTAGTCGTCCTCCACCGTATAGCTCCCGTTTCTGTCCGGAATCAATGTATCCTTCGCTCCCAGGCCGTTCTCCACGACGAACAGGGGCTTCTCATACCGCTCCGACAGCTCGATCAGATAATTTTTCAACCCGACGGCATCGATCTGCCAGCCCCATTCGCTGGTTTTCAGATTGGGATTCGGCTTTCCCATCGCCATATTGCCCATCGGCCCCATGGAGGCCGGATCTGCACTGATTACGCCGCTCATATAGTAGCTGAACGCCAGATAATCGCAGGGGTTCGCCGCCATCAGCTCCAGGTCGCCCTCCTCGATCTGCAGGGGCTTTACCCGCAGCTCTCGGAACATGCTCTCGGTGTAGGCCGGATAATGGCCCCGCATCATCACATCGGCATAGAACAGGCTCTGCCTCTTATGCTTCAGCGTTGCATACACATCCTCCGGCTTGCAGGTCTCCGGATAGCTCTGCATTCCGGCCAACATCATGCCGATCTTGGCGTCGGGAATGATCTCATGGCACAGGGCATTGGCCCTGGCGCTGGCCACAAACATATGGTGGGAGGCCTGGTAGATGTCCTGCCAGCGGTCCGGATCCCGCATATCCTTCACAAAGCCGCCGTTAAAGGTCGGAAACATAACAATGGTATTGATCTCATTGAAATTCAGCCAATACTTCACCTTGTCCTTGTAGCGGGTGAAAATGGTACGGCAGTAGCGCTCATAGAAGGTCAGCAGCCTGCGGTTTACCCAGCCGCCGTACTCCTGGGCCAGATACAGGGGCATCTCATAGTGGGTGATGGTGATCACCGGCTGGATCCCGTATTTGAGCATCTCGTCAAAAAGATCGTCGTAGAACTGCAGCCCCTTCTCGTTAGGCTCCTCCTCGTCGCCCCGGGGAAAGATCCGGCTCCAGGCGATGGAGGTACGCAGGGCCTTAAAGCCCATACCCGCCAGAAGGGCTATATCCTCTTTATAGTGATGATAGAAATCAATGGCCTTGTGGCTGGGGCAGTACCAGTCCGGATGCATCTGAAGATCTGCGCCCATCATGCGCCTCTCCATGCCCACGCCCATGGTGTCCACGGTGCTGGGAAGCTTGCCGTCCTCCAGATAGGCTCCCTCGCACTGATTGGCCGCCAGGGCCCCGCCCCACAGGAAATCATCAGGAAATGTTCTGCTCATATTCAGCCCTCCTCAATTGCTTTGGCCTGGTTTTCAGCCGCCTCGTTGGCCTGTTCCTCCGCCAGCGTCTTTCTGTCTACGGCCCGGAAGAACGGATACCACACCACACAGTTGAGCGCCATCAAAACGATAGCCCACACAGCCCCGCTCCAGTGGCTGTTGATAAAGGCCGCCATAATCGGCGTCGGCAGCTGGGTGCTGATGCCGGCTCCGGTCGCCTGCGCCACCAGCCCGATTCTTGTCACCAGCATGGTTAAGAGCATATTGACCGGCTGCAGCAAAACGAAGGGCACCGCCATGATCGGATTCATGATCAGCGGGATACCAAAGACCAGAGGCTCGGAGATATTGAAGATCGAGGTGGGCAGAGCAATCTTGCTCAGCGTCTTATACTGCTTGGACTTTGCCGTAAACAGCATAACCAGAGACAAAGGCAGAATGGAGAAATCCATAATCATGTTAGCCCAGATCCAATCCGGATACGGCGCGGCGGCTCCTGCGGCAAAGGCAGAGCCGTTGGCAGCTCCGGCAGCCCCAATCACAGTGGCCAGGGCCGCATAGGCCACCATACCGCCGTGTACGCCGAAGATCCACAGGAACTTGGCCACGGTCACATAGACCACGCAGCCCAGGGTTCCGCCGGCGATCAGCATCAGAGGCTGCTGCAGAATCGAATAGATAAAGGCCTGAGCCGTGCCGAAGCTGGTCAGGGAGAAGCCCCAGCGCACAGCCAGGAAGATGATAAACACCAGGCCGCCGGGAATCATCATCTCAAACATCTTGGCCACACTGTCCGGCACGCTGTCCGGCATCTTGATTTTCCAGCCCTTCTGGATAAAGAAGATATACAGACGGGAGGCCAGCAGGCCGACGATAATTGCCAGGAAGATACCCTGGGCTCCCAGAGAAGAAACCGGCACCACATTGGCCATGGTCTGGGTTACGATCTCGCCGGTTGCCGGATCCATAGAGCGGGCTGTCCCCACGAAAGGCGTGAGCAGCATGAATGCGCCCAGGGATACCACCGCCGCTGCAAATGCGTTCTCCTTAAACTCCTTGGCCAAAGTATAAGCCATAGACAGAACCACATAGACTGCCATCAGATCCGAGGTGATCGACACCGGGATCGACAGGATGTCGCCCAGACCGCTGGTTGTCAGAAAGGTCTGATAAACCGGGATGGGAATAGATTTGAGCAGGTTAAAGATCGATCCTGCGATACTGATGGCCGCCACCGACATGAAGCCGTTGGTGATAATACGCATATATTTGCTCTGCGTAAAACCAACGATTTTTTGCAAAAACTTGTTCATACTTGGTACCTCCTGCTTTGTAAGATACCTCCATCATAGCGCCGGACGCCCTGCATTACCTTATCTCCTTTTTCCTCTCCATAAGGAAAAGCCTGCTAAGAAAGGATTTGCAGCAGAAAGCGCAGAAGCAGAAAAACCGCAAAGACAAGACCTCCCTGCAGCGCCATATTGGCCATGGTCCGCGCATTAAAGGTAATATCGTGTCCCTTCGTGCTGCGGCGATACAGTAAATCCAGCGCAAGAATCGCAATCAAAGCAAAAGCCAGCATGACCGGCGTGTAGCGAAATCCAAAATAATCCAGCGGGATGTTCCCTGTACTGATGCGCAGCGTGCCCGCGCCATGCGTCTCCACTCCTGTCAGCGGAAGGAGCACCAGGGGGCTGCCCATTGCGAGGATGGCTCCCTGAAAACGCGGCCGCTGCAGTCGTGTTCCGTATTGATATCCCACCGCAAAGAGGAAATACAGGTTAAAAATCCCTCCGCTGACCTGCCAAAGGACATTGGCCGTCTCCGATTCAGTCAGCCGGCTGACAAGCCAAGAGCCGCCTGCCAGAAGCAGGAGAGGGAAGCAGCTGACCGCAGCGTCGCCGCAAATGGCAAAGATATCCCAAGGCCTCAGCTTCCTCTCTCTCCTCCCTTTTTCCCCTGCCGCCTCTTTTGTCATTCCTGTTTCTTGCGCGGGACGAAACCTGTCTATCTGTCCATAGATCTCCTCCACGCGGCCAAGAACAAAGGCCTCCTCCTCCACGTCTTTGGCGGGAATGCCCTGTTCTTCCGCCTTCCTGCGGATTCCATCGGCCGCGTAGCGGGCCTGGGGGGCAATCAGAATCAGATCCATTTCCGGCAGAAACTCCTCAGCCTCACCGGTCTTACAGGCGAGGAAACTGTCTTCCCTTCCTTTTTTCGTTCCGTAGGCCTGCAGCTTATTAGACAAAACATTTGTCGTAATCCCCGACATACATACCAGCATGATTTTCATCCCATCTCCCGGCTTGGCCAGCCGCTTCCTCCTCTCTCGTGCACACAAGACTGCCTCCGCCCTGTTATCGCCCTATCCCAGCAGCAGACTGCGCACTGCCGTCTCGTCCCGGCTTTCCAGCAAGCGTCTCTGGGCCTCCCGGTCACAGGCCAGAGCTGCCACTGCGTCGTTTAGCCGGCGGCTCTCCTCGCTCTCCTCCATCGGAAAGGCCATCAGGATCACCAGCCGCACCGTATTGTATTTCCAGCGAACCGGCTTGCGCAGAGTCAGTACCGCCAGCAAGGTCTTTTTCCCATCATATTGATAGGGATGGGGCAGGGCCAGACTCCCTCCCACCTCTGTGGAGGACAGTTCCTCCCGCCGAAAGACCTGGCTGCGAAAATCCGCCGGAATCCCATCTCCTTCTTTTTCCTCCAGATGACCGCACAGGAAATTCAGGACCTCCTCCCGGCTTCCCAGCCGCTGGTCGGGAAAGCAAAATATCTCCGTATCTCCACCCCGTTCTCTGTCTTTTCCGCCGTCCAATATCTCCGCCTGTCGGCCCTCTCCCCCATCGCCCTGCTCCGCATTCCGTCCGCCCTCTGCCAGAAAACGATCCACTCTCTCCATGCTCTGCTCGCTCATGGCCAGATCGATCAGAATCACCGGCACGGGGTATTCCTTCGTCAAAGGGATTGTGGACAAAATACACAGAAGCTCCGACATATTCAGGGTGTCCAAAAGAAGAGCGGAGGTCAGGATCAAATCCTCCTGCCGGAAATGGTACCTCTTTGTCAGGCGGTATACGATGAGCCTGGCTGTTCCTCTGCCGGAGGCGCAGACCACAGCGATTTTTTTGCCCCGCGTCCCCGTCTCCCTTCTCTCCATGGCCACGGTGAAATGCAGGGCTAAGTATCCGGCTTCATCCTCATTCATCCGATATCCAAAAAGCCTCTCGATCACGGACACGGCGCACAGCGCCAGCTCATAGCCCGCGGTCATCTCCCGCTTGATATCTGACAGGATGGGATTGTCCTGCTTAAGTCCATAGCGCAGCCGGGAGAGCAAAGGCTGCACATGGAGGGCCAGGGCGGCCCGCAGCTCGGTATCTCCGGTCAGGTCAATACCCTTTTTCTCCTTTATCTCCGCAAAGATTGCGTCGATGCACTCCAATACCTCATCCGTAATAGTGTGGCTTCGATCCAGCACCCTTTTTCCCAGCAGGTGCATCACGATATACTGCTCCTCCCCTGCCGGAATATCGACCCGGAATTCCGTCTCCAGGCGTTCCACGATCTCCCGGGCGGTCCGCCTCTCTGCCGCTATCTCCTCCTCCGTCTCCTCCCCGGTCTGCAGCGGAGAGGTTTCATCCAGCCGATTATCCGAGGCAATGCGGCGCAGGGCGATGACACAGTGCTGCACCAGGTTATAGAAGTTGATGTCTCCCAGCACCAGTCCATTATTTTGGATTGCCGCCAGAAGTATCTCCTGAACCCTCTTTGTCAGCGCCTCATCATCCTCCAGGATCCGGGAGCGCACGCGGTGCGCATAGCATATTCTTTTGTTTACCTCCGTTCCGTCCAGGCGGATACCGTATTTGGGGCGGGACACCACGGTCAAGTTATATTCCGCCGCCACCGCCTTAAGCTCCGGCATCAGCCGGTCCAGCGTCGCCCGGCTCACATTCATCTCCTCTGCCAGCTCTTCGATCCGCAGATATCCTCCCTTCTGCAAAAGACGCCACAGCATATGGTTCAGGCGGGACGTATTGTCAAAGCCGCCGGATGTCCCCGCAGACAGGAATCGGCGCAGCCTGTCCTTATCTTTCACGCGGATGGACACGCCGGTCAGGCTCCGCTGCAGCAAGAAGCCGCCGTTATTCCATTGATCTGTATTCTGAGAGAGGATATTCCGTACAGTCCTGGCAGATACATCCATCCGCTCTGCCAGCTCCCGCACCGGGACCTCTCTGCCCTCCTCGTCGAGATAGCGCACAATCCACAAAAAACGCTCGTCCATCATCCCTTTATCCTCCTGTCACAACTATACAAACAGGGTTATCCACTTTCCTTAGCAGGTTTTTCCGCCCTGTGCGGAAAAAAGTGACGACAAAACCGGCAGACAAAACGCTGTATCCTTCTGTCTGCCGGTTCCCCTTCTCGCCCTTGGCTTAATCCGCTATATTCTTGAATTTGCCGGCAATCTTCTGCCGGGCCGTCTCAGCGGTAGCCGTTGGCTCTCTCCGCAGCTACCACTGCATCAATATTGGCCGTCTCAGTGTCATTGAAAGGCAGAGGCTGAGACTCGAAATCAGCCATGCTTGTGGTCCCCTCATACCAGGAAAAAGCGCCGTAGAGCTCGTTTAAATCCTCCTCGCCGAAAATCATCCCATGCCTGGCATAGATCTCATTGCGGAAAATCTTGCACAGGTCAGCGGAAAGCTCCATAAGCTCCTCCTGAGAGTACAGCCGGTTCTCGGAATCAAAGATCGGCTCGGAGAAAGCCTCTTCGCCCCGTCCCTCCGACGCAAAATAATCGAGCACCGTCTGGGCATATTTGCTCCGGTTAAAAGCTGCCATCGCCTCCTCATCAGGCCTGTAGCCGCTCTCTGCAGCCGTCTCTGTTTCCGCGTCCGCCGCTCCTTCCGTTTCGCCTGCGCCGCTTTCACCGCTTTGGCTCTCCTCAGCGGCATCTGTCTGCCCGCCAGGCACGGCTGCCTCCGTCCCGGCGGCCGCTTCGTCGGTCTCTTCGCCGTCGGGCGCATCACTGTGATACTGACCGAAGTCAACCGTCGCGCTTGCCCCTTCTCCCGCGCTGCTGCAGGCTGCCAGCGCAAGCATCACGATCATGCAAAGCCCCAGGACTGCTCCTCGTCTGATCTTTCCCATAGCTCTCATTCCTTTCCTGATTCTTTTGTGTTCCATTTATCCAGTTTATCACAAAATTTTTCGATATTTACGGCGGTTCTTCTTACAGTTTTCTTACGATCTCACACCCTCCCGGTTTGGATCTGACCACCTGCCTCCGGCCGCCTAAATCCGGCGCAGCATCTCAGTCCCGCGCCTGCAGTACCCGCAATTTTTACATCAGCGGGGCGAAGAGACGCAGGACGGCATAGTAGATTTCCTTTATCAGGCTGATGCGGTCCGTCGCGTATTCCATCACCTCATGGCATTTTTCCTGGGTCTGCAAAAAATCATCCTTCACCTGCCGTACCACATTGTTGCGGTAATGCATCGTCCCGCACTCAAAATGCAGATAGAGGCTGCGATAGTCAAAATTGATCGTGCCCACCGTTGCCACCTCATCGTCGCACACCACGCATTTGGCATGGACAAAGCCCGGCGTATACTCATAGATCCGGACACCGTTGTCCAAAAGCTCCGGATAGTGGGCGCGGGTCAGCTGATATACCGTCTTCTTATCCGGAATACCGGGCGTAATAATCCTTACGTCAACCCCTCTCTGGGCCGCCAGGCAGAGGCTGGTGGTCATCTCATGGTCCGTAATCAGATAAGGGGTAAAGATGTAGACGTACCGGGTGGCCCCGTTGATCAGATTCATGTATACGTTTTCCGCGACAATCTCTTCGTCCATCGGTGTATCCGCATAGGGCAGCACATAGCCTTCCCCATGAAGCTTATCCGCCCCCCACACCTCGGGACGGAACTTTTCCAGGTCGCTGTCCGTGGGACGGAAGGCATTCCACATATTGAGGAACATTAATGTCAGACTCCAGGCCGCCTCGCCCCGCAGCACCACTCCCGTATCCTTCCAGTGTCCGAACTTGGAACCGATATTGATATATTCATCCGCCAGATTGATTCCGCCGGTGAAAGCCGTATGGCCGTCGATTACCATGATTTTGCGGTGATCCCGGTTGTTCATCACCACTGACAGGAAGGGCACAAAGGGATTGAAGCAGATGCATTTGATGCCCATCTCCTCGATTTTTTTATAGTAGCCTGCCGGCACCTTGAAAAGGCTTCCCACGTCGTCGTACATAAAGCGCACGTCCACGCCTTCGGCCGCCTTCTCCTTCAGGATTTCCAGAATGCTGTTCCACATCTTTCCCTCCTGGACGATAAAATATTCCAGGAAGATAAAATGCTTCGCCTTCTTTAACTCCTCCAGCATCACCGGGAAATTGTCGTCCCCCAGGGGGAAATATTCCGCCTCGGTATTGCGGTAGACCGGATAGCCCTTGGCAGCCAGATATCCCATCTGCCCGGCCAGATGCGGATCCTCCGCCTTGATCTCCTCCAGCAGCTCCCGGTGATCCTCCACATAGGGACTGGTCAGCTCGTCTGCTTTAATCAGTGCTCTTCTCATTTTCCGCTTCGGCCTCTTGCCGCCCACGGCAATATAGAGAAGGCCGCCGAAAAGGGGGAAAACCAGAATCGGAACCACCCAGGCCAGCTTCACCGACGGATTGCTGGGCCGATTGATAATGTAGGCCACTACCAGCACACTCAGCAGGGTAAAGGCCACGGAGAGAGGCAGGGAATACCGCACCAGGCGAAACAGGATGGCAAAAGCCCATATTATCTGCAAAAGCAGGAGGAAGCCCACCACAAATACCCGGCTTGTCAGCACCCCCAATATTTTTTTCAGTATTTTCTTCACAATCTTCCCTCTCTTGCAATGTTAATCAGCTCATTTAGGTCTCGTATCTCATAGTCCGGTTTTGTCTCCGTGCGGTTTTCCATGCCCCGGGGATTATACCAGCAGGTATCAACCCCCGCGCCCGCGCCGCCGCGAATATCCGAGTTGAGAGAATCGCCTACCATCAGCGCCTCTTCCGCCGCAAAACCGCCAATCCGCTGCCATACATACTCGAAGTATTCCCTCTGGGGCTTCTGATATCCCGTTGTCTCTGAGACAAACACCCCGGACAGCAGAGGGTTCAGACCGCTGAGCTCAAGGCGGCTGAGCTGCGTAGCTTCCACTCCATTGGTCAGTATATAGAGACGGCAGCCCGCCTCCCGCAGCTCCCGGCAGATCTCCAGGGCCCCCGGCAGCAGAAACCCGCCTTCTCCCAGCGCCAGCTGATATTCCTCCTCGAAGCCTGCCAGCTCATCCCGTATACCCAGCTGCGCAAAGAGCTCCCGGAACCTGCGGGAGAGAATCTGCTGCTTCGTGATCAGCCCATTCTCAAAGTCCGTCCACAGCCCGCGATTGATTTCCTTGTACAAAGACAACGTCTCCTCGTCAGAGGGAAGACCGTGCCGGTGAAGAGTAAGCCTCAGAGCCTGATCCTCTGCACGTTCAAAATCCAGGAGCGTCCCGTCTGCATCCAGCAGAAGTATCGGATATCGCATTCTTATTTTCCTCCGTCATGTCAGAAACAGGGCTCGCCAGGGAGGGCGGAAGATTCTCCTCTTCCCGCCCTGCGGCAAAGCCCCGCTCCATTTTTGTCTCACAATCCGCCTGTCATCCGGCAGGCATCACCCCGATATCTATCCGGCTCATATTGCTCAGCCGGTATCGCTCAGCTGGTATTGCCCCGCCAATATTATTCCTGCAGCTCATACAGGGCAATCTCATCGGTCTCGCGATTGGCCGCCACCAGATAGACCTTGTCCTGATGGCGATAGGTCATCACATTGGCCGGCCCTGCCCCCTCGTCCAGTATATCTGCCCGGAAGGTCAGCTCCTCAGGATCCGTGCAGCTGATCGCCAGCAGGTACCTTTTGCCTTTACGGTTGCCGATGAAAGCCACCTCTCTCCCTCCGATGTTCTCCAGCCAGATCGCATGCAGGAAGGGCAAAGGCTTTTCATAGGTGTATATGGTCTGATATTTTCCGTCCTGCTTTTTGTGAATCCGCAGCGTATCTCCATGGAAAGGCGACAGAGTCAAAAGCTCGTCCTCTCCGTCCCCGTCAAAATCTGCCAGCAGCATGTCGCTGACTCTCTCCTCCAGAAGGGTCTCACAGCTCCAATCGCCGTCCCTGCTCTCCGGCGGCGTTACCTTGAGCACACCCTGATCCGAACCGAAGAGAGCGCTCTGGACGCCGTCCCGCGTTACCTTGCAAAAGCCATGATTATGGTACAGGCCGCTGACGAGCGCCTTCATCGGCAGGGGATTCTCCTCATTGTAAGGGGACAAATCCTCCGGCAGCTCTCCTACCCAAACTCGTCCGGGGCAGGTCCAGTCCTCCTTATAAGCATGGGCAGACTTCAGCGTGGCCGCCGCCAGGTAGCGGACTCCTCCTCTCTCCAGAATGCCAAAGCGATGCACAAAAGGAAGATCCAGAAGCTTACGCCGTTTAAAGCCGCCTTCTCCGTCGGGCTCCACTAAAACGATACTGGCCTCAGCGGAGTCATTGGGCGAATAAAACTTCTGTGTGGCCAGAAAAACGCCGTCTGTTCCGGGGATCTGCTCCATGGTCATTACTCCGCCGGGACCATCCCAGACCGTCGCCACCTCATTGCCGTCCAGATCAAACAGCAGACAGCGATCTGTCTTCTCAGCCGCCACCAGAAAATGCTCACGTCCTCTGTAGGTGAGCTTTGCCAGAGAATAACATTTGCTTAGATTCGCCAACACTCTTTTGCTTGCCTTCATCCAAATACCTCCTCCTTCTCCTGCAGGCATTCTGCGCCGTCAATCAGCCTTTTTCCTTTTCGGACTGACCTGTCACTATATTCATGATAAGGAATCTTTTTCTTTCTGTCAACTTAAAAAAAGTCCATCTGCGGCAAACCCCAGATGGACTTTCTTTCAGGACGTTATTTCACAGCCGCTTTTTAGCTGTTTTCTATTTACTCAGCTGTCTCCAGGATCGCGTTGGCAGCATTGCGGCCGGCAATCTTGCCGAAGCATACGGACTGAGAATATCCGCCGGACTGCCAGGTTACCTCACCTGCGCCGTACAGGTTCTCCACCACGGAGCCGTCGCTGTACAGGGCCTCGGCATACTCGTTGCAGCCCAGACCGCCCTTGCTCATGTGATCGGCCGTCACCACCTCAACCGCGTAGTAAGGACCGGCATCAATGGTTGTGGAAGGAGCTGCGCCAAACTCATCCTCGGTTCCCTCAAAAGCGGCATTGTAGGCGTCGATGGAAGCCTGCAGCGCATCTGCGGGTACTCCCATCTGCTCAGCCAGAGCCTCGACAGAGTCTGCTTCCAGCCAGTAACCGGCAGAGGTCTGCTTTCTCAGACGTCCATCAGTCTCCAAACCCTTGGAGTCGATAACCATCCAGGCAGTATCCTGCTCCAGAATCGAAGTGCCCAGCTCCAGACCGGCAGCGCTGGTCTCGTCCAGGAAACGCTCGCCGCTTCCATTGACCAGGACAAAGGCCTGACCGGAGGAAGTCAGATCGCGGCGGTTCTTCAGAATATAAGGGAATGCGCGGATGTAGTCCATACGCTCCAACAGCATATCATTTTCTTCGAATACCGGTACGAAATCTCCGGTGGTACCCATCATGTTGGAAGTGGTCAGCACCTCATAGCCGGGAGCATATTTTGCCAGCAGCTCCGTGTTGCTGCAGAAGCCGCCGGTGGCAATGATGGTTTTCTTGGCCAGGATGTCATAGCTCTCGGAATGATTGGTCTCCACGGAAACACCTGCCACGGCCTCACCGTCCCAGACAAAGTCCACGCCCTTGGTGCCGGTGCGGATGTCCACGCCCAGCTCATAGGCGGTCTTTTCCATATTGTCCATGATGGTCTCGCCGGCGTAGGTGTCGGCATCTACCATATGGTTGCCCATGCCGTAGGTGTAATTCAGCTCCGTGCCCATATCGCGCAGCCAGGCATCGGTGGTGAATTCCTCCTCGGCCCACACCTGAATTCTCTCAGGGGTATCTCCGGCATCGGCATAGTCGTTGACAAAATCCTCCACCGTGTACTCGATACCGGCTTCTTCCTGAGCCTGAGAACCAAACAGATCATAGAAGTTCATATCCAGCTTGCCGTTGCCGCCCAGGATATCCAGCTTCTCCACCACGATTACATTGAGCTCAGGAGCGGTCTGCTTGGCCACGATGGCCGCGGAAAGGCCGGCCGGGCCGCCGCCGATGACGACAATGTCGCACTCCTCGTTATCCAGCGTGGTCGCCTCATACTCCACACCCGCATTGGTCATAAAGGTGATCTCAGGGGCTTCCATGCCGGCCTGAGCCATAGCATCAGCCACAGCAGCCTTCACGCCGAAGCTGGAGAAGGATGCTCCCGTCACCGAGTCCACCACCGGTGAATTCGCCTCGATGATTCTCTCCTCGATCACCGGGAAGCAGCGGCTGATCACCGCCGACGTCTCATGATTTTCACCCAGCTCCAGATCGGTAATCTTGCCATCCTCGAAGGTGACCGATACAGACATCTCTCTGTCATAGCCGGGCGCCGTGCCGACAAAGGTGCCATTTGCAGGCTCTGCCGCTGCGGGCGTCTCCTCTGCGCCTGCTGTCGTCTCCACTGCCTCTGTCCCGGGCGCAGCAGTTGTCTGCTCCCCTTCACCGCCCGAGCAGGCGGCCAGAGACAAGAGCATGCAGGCGGCCAGCAGCGCTGCCAATACTTTTGACCTTTTCATTTTGTTTCCTCCTCATATCATTGCTTTTTCTCAAATCAGCCCCTCCCCCTCATCGACGGGCGAGGTTAGTCTGATTCTGGCAAACAAGAGTATAGCAAGTTTTTAACAGGAAAGCAAGCCCTATATGGAATTTAACAAAAAAACTGCAGCCCCCATATGGAGACTGCAGCTCTCATTTTACTGTTATGATTGGCTGTAAATCGCCCTCACCGATTACTCGATGATGGTGGCAACCTTACCGGAACCAACGGTTCTGCCGCCCTCGCGGATAGCGAACAGCAGACCCTGATCCATAGCTACGGGGTGGATCAGCTCAACGGTCATGGTTACGTGATCGCCAGGCATGCACATCTCAACGCCCTCGGGCAGCTCGCACTGACCGGTAACGTCGGTGGTTCTGAAGTAGAACTGAGGTCTGTAGTTGTTGAAGAAAGGAGTGTGGCGGCCGCCCTCGTCCTTGGTCAGCACGTACACCTCAGCGGTGAACTTGGTGTGAGGATGAATGGAACCGGGTTTCGCCAGAACCTGTCCTCTCTGGATCTCGTTTCTCTGCACGCCGCGCAGCAGAGCACCGATGTTATCACCAGCCTGGCCCTCGTCCAGCAGCTTGTGGAACATCTCAACACCGGTAACAACAACCTTTCTCTTCTCTTCCTTCAGGCCGACGATCTCAACCTCGTCCTGCACATGAACGGTACCTCTCTCCACACGTCCGGTGGCAACGGTGCCGCGGCCGGTGATGGAGAATACGTCCTCTACAGGCATCAGGAAAGGCTTATCAACATCGCGCTGAGGGGTAGGGATGTAGTTGTCGATTACGTTGAACAGCTCGATGATCTTGTCGCCCCAAGGGCCATCGGGATCTTCCAGAGCCTTCAGAGCGGAACCGCGGATGATCGGGGTGTCATCGCCCGGGAAATCATACTCGTTGAGCAGATCGCGGATCTCCATGTCAACCAGCTCTAAGAGCTCCTCGTCGTCTACCATGTCGCACTTGTTCATGAACACAACAACGTAAGGAACGCCTACCTGACGAGCCAGCAGGATGTGCTCACGGGTCTGAGCCATAACACCGTCGGTAGCAGCAACTACCA
>CALWGV010000083.1 GCA_944380185.1 uncultured Lachnospiraceae bacterium | reverse complement strand
AGGCCCGGAATCTCCCGGTGGTGCTGGCCACCACGGGCTATGACCAGGCACAGCTGGACGCCATCTCGGAGGCCGCCACCCACATCCCCGTATTCCGCTCGGCCAACATGTCTCTGGGTGTGAATGTGCTGCTGGACCTGGTGAAAAAGGCCGCCTCGGTGCTGGGGCTGGACTACGACGTGGAGATCGTGGAGCGGCACCACCACCGTAAGGTGGACGCCCCCAGCGGCACCGCCCTGATGATCGCCGACGCCGCCGCCTCTGCCCTGCCCTACGAGCCGGAGTACGTGTACGACCGCCACAATGTGCGCCAGCCCCGTGGGCCCCATGAGATTGGCATCTCTGCCGTGCGTGGAGGCACAATCGTGGGCGACCACACGGTGATCTTCGCCGGACGGGATGAGGTCATTGAGCTCAGCCACCACGCCGCCAGCCGCGAGGTGTTCGCCAGCGGTGCGGTACGGGCCGCCAAGTTCCTCACCGGGGTACAGGCCCCAGGCCTCTACGACATGTCCTATTTGGTGTAAAAAAAGTCCTCTTGGACAGCAGCTGCTGTCCAAGAGGATTTTTTCTTATTCGGCAATCTTCACGCAGTGGAACACTTTCTTGCCCTTCTTGATGATGGCACCGTCGGCGCCGCAGTCCTGGCAGCAGAACTGAGCGTTGACGTCGGTGACCTTGGCATCGTTGACGGACACGCCGCCCTGCTGCACCAGGCGGCGGGCCTCACCCTTGGAGGGGCACAGGCCACACTTGACCAGCAGGTCCAGAAGGCCGATCTTGCCCTCGCAGAAGTCGTCCTGGCACAGGGTGGTGGTGGGCATGCTGGAGCGGTCTCCGCCGCCGGCAAACAGGGCCTTGGCAGCGGCCTGGGCCTTCTCTGCCTCCTCCTTGCCGTGGACCAGGGCAGTGAGCTCGTAGGCCAGGATCTCCTTGGCCTTGTTCAACTGGCTGCCCTCCCATTGGTCCATCTCGTCGATCTGCTCCAGAGGCAGGAAGGTCAGCATGCGGATGCACTTGAGCACGTCCGCATCCTCCACGTTGCGCCAGTACTGGTAGAAGTCATAGGGGCTGGTCTTGTTGGGGTCCAGCCACACGGCACCCGCGGCAGTCTTGCCCATCTTCTTGCCCTCGCTGTTGAGCAGAAGGGTAATCGTCATCGCGTAGGCGTCGTCGCCGGTCTTTCTGCGGATCAGATCGGTACCGGCCAGCATGTTGCTCCACTGATCGTCGCCGCCAAACTGCATATTGCAGCCGTAATGATCGTGCAGATACAGAAAATCATAGGCCTGCATGATCATGTAATTAAACTCCAGGAAGCTCAGCCCCTTCTCCATTCTCTGCTTGTAGCACTCGGCCCGAAGCATATTGTTGACCGAAAAGCAGGCGCCCACATCCCGCAGAAGCTCTACATAGTTAAGCTTCAGCAGCCAGTCGGCGTTATTGACCATGATGGCCTTGCCCTCGCCAAACTCAATAAACCTTTCCATCTGCTTTTTAAAGCAGTCGCAATTATGCTGAATGGTCTCCTCCGTCATCATCGTGCGCATATCGGTGCGTCCGGAAGGGTCGCCCACATGACCGGTGCCTCCGCCGATCAGCACCACAGGCTTGTTGCCTGCCATCTGCAGCCTCTTCATCAGGCACAGGGCCATAAAGTGTCCTACATGGAGGGAGTCAGCTGTCGGATCAAAACCGATATAAAACTTGGCCCCTCCTGCATTGATCAGATCCCGGATTTTTTCCTCGTCCGTCACCTGGGCAATGAGCCCTCTGGCTTTCAATTCCTCATAGATTCCCATTGCAGTCTCTCCTTTTCTTTTTCTTTTTGCGTCCGATGGCCGTCCGGGGTTTTCCCAATAAAAAACCTCTGTCCCCAATCAAGGGACAGAGGACGAATATGCTTCGTGGTACCACCTCGTATTCCGGATGCCTGCGGCTTCCGCTCTGCGGCGCACGATCATGCGCCCCGCGCTGTATCGGGCGCACCCGTCTTACCCTACTTGCCTCAGCGGATACAGCCCTTCCCCGTGCGGTTTCCGGCACAGTATCCTTGCCAGCTGCGTTCAGGCAGCAGCTCGGGGATGTATTCGTCACAGGACAGCTGCATCCTCTCACCAACCGGATGCTCTCTGAAAACCATCTTCTGCGCTACTTTTTCCCGTCACAGCCTTATCGGTATCTATGTGTCAATGATTCTATTGTACAGGAAAATCGACAAAATGCAAGCCCCAAATATCAATAACCGAAGGTTCCCTCCAAGGACTCGTCATTTTCCACCCAATCCTTCACCGCAATCACCCGATAATGATCGTCATCATCCCGGATATAGACTGTCTCTATACCCGCATTGATGATCATCCTCTTGCACATGGAACAGCTGCTGGAATTTTTGATGTACTGGCCGGTGGAAACCTCGCGGCCGGACAAATACAGCGCACTGCCGATCATTCTCTCCCGCTCGGCGCTGATAATGGCGTTGGCCTCGGCGTGAACGCTGCGGCACAGCTCGTAGCGCTCCCCGCGGGGAATGTTCATTTTCTGGCGCAGGCAATATCCCAGGTCCGAGCAGTTTTTCCTTCCTCTGGGCGCCCCTACATAACCGGTAGAAATCACCTCGTCGTTTTTAACAATCACGGCCCCGTATCGTCTGCGCAGGCAGGTGCTGCGCCTGGAAACCACATCGGCCAGATCCAGATAATAATTAACCTTGTCTCTTCTGTTCATGGCTCTCCTCCCAGCCTACTGCTGGTTCACAAAATCCTTCAGAAATTCCGCATCCTCGAAATAATTGATCTTCATGGCCGCTTTCATTTTTTCCAGAGTATCCGCTGCCTCCAGGCGCGCCTTTTCACTTCCCGCTCTCAGCATCTCATAGACCCATTGGATCCGGCCGGCATATTCCTTCCTTCTCTGGCGGATCGGTGCAAGCTCCTCCTGCAGCACACTGTTCAGGAATTTTTTGACCTTTACATCCCCCAGGCCGCCGGCAGTATAATGTGACTTCAGCGCATCCAGATTCTCATACTCCGGCAGATATTTTTCAAAGTGCTCATCCCGGCAGAAGGCGTCCAGATAAGTAAATACGGTGTTGCCCTCCAGCTTACCCGGATCGGAGACCTTGATGTGACCGGGATCGGTATACATGCTCATAACCTTTTTGCGCACAGTCTCCTCATCATCTGCCAGATAAATACAGTTGCCCAGGGACTTGCTCATCTTGGCCTTGCCGTCGGTGCCGGGCAGACGCAGGCAGGCGGCATTGGACGGAAGCAGCACAGCCGGCTCCACCAGTACATCCCCGTAGATGGAGTTGAATTTTCTCACAATCTCACGGGTCTGCTCGATCATCGGCAGCTGATCCTCACCCACGGGAACCGTGGTGGCCTTAAATGCCGTGATATCCGAAGCCTGGCTGATCGGATAGCAGACAAAGCCCACCGGCAGGCTGGCCTCAAACCCTCTCATGGCGATCTCCGACTTCACTGTAGGATTGCGTTCCAGCCGGGACAGAGTGACCAGATTCAGATAGTAGAAAGTAATCTCCGTGAGTTCCGGCACAGCCGACTGTACAAAAATGGTGGACTTCTCCGGATCCAGACCGCAGGCCAGATAATCCAGCGCCACCTCCAGGATATTGCTTCTCACCTTTTCCGGATGTTCGAAATTGTCCGTCAGAGCCTGCGCGTCGGCAATCATAATATAAATCCGGTCATACTCACCCGAATTCTGCAGCTCCACTCTCCGCTTCAGGGAGCCCACATAGTGGCCGATATGCAGACGGCCAGTGGGACGATCCCCCGTTAAAATAACTTTTTCCATATCGTATCTCTCCTCATTTCCAGCCATTGGCATCAAACCCGGCGTCTGCGCCGGTCTGCCATCTGCTACATAGAATAACACATCAGACCGCAGAAAGCAAATAGTAAAAGGGACCGCCTCTTGGCAGTCCCTTAATGCTAATCCCTTATCATTAACATTGCTCTCTATACAGAAGCTTTCTCATCTCGGTCTGTTCGTCAGTTGATGTATCTGCCATACTGGCAAGGCTCGCGGTACTTCATGTTGGAAATGATCGTGCCAGTCCGGGAGTTGCTGGCATGGACTACCTGACCGCCGCCGATATAGATCGCCACATGGTCAATGGCTCCGCCGCCGCTGTTATAGAATACCAGGTCGCCGGGCTGCAGCTCGCTCTCACTGATTGTCGTGCTGCCGCTGGCCTGAGACCGGGAATCTCTCGGGATCGATATGCCCAGAGCATTGCGGTATACGGCCTGTGTAAAGCCGGAACAATCCGCTCCATTCTCCAGGCTGGTGCCTCCGTAAACATAGGGGGTCACACCCACCCACTGCTTAGCGTATGCCACCAGGGCATCACGGCTGGCGCTTGTAACCTCGGAGCTGGCAGAAGAACTGCCGGAGGAGGACGATCCGCTGCCAGACGAGCCTTCCTCTGCTGCCGCCGATTCAGCGGCTGCCTGCTGCTTTTTGGCCTCTTCCAGTCTGCGCTGCGCTTCTGCTGCCTCTTTCTTCTTGCGCTCTTCCTCTTCCTTCTGTCTCTGCTCCTCCTCCAGGGAGATAGCCGTATCAAACTTTACATCTACATCGATCATGTCCGCGTATACATAGCCGACCAGATCTTCATCCACCATGATCTTGACAAACTCATCGCCGGTCTCCAGAACCACATAGGTCTCGCCGCTCCAGATCAGAGTCAGAATATCGCTGTCCAGGCTGGGCGCGTTGCGAAGTCTCAGACCATTGGTATTTACCCGGCCTTCCAGCTTGCCGATCTCGATTGCCCTTGCCTCAGCTTCGTCACCAGTCAGAAAATACTCTGCCTTGATATATCCCTGTACGCTGCCGGACTTTATCTCATACCACTGTCCGCCCTCACCGTCCACGGTGGCAAGGATAGTGGCCGCACAGTCATTATACAGCTTTCCCACAACATCGGAGGTGGTGTTGGGCTCGCTTCTTACATTTACATAGCTGTTCTCGCGGACATGCGACACCGCCACATTAGCATAAGGAGAAACTGCTTCGGTCTCCGCCTCTGTTTCGGCCTGCGTCTCAGCTTCCGTAACTGGGGCCGCAGTGGTCTCCGCTGCAGCCGGCTGCGTCTCTGTCTCTGCCGCCGCTGCTTCCGTCTCTGCCGGTGCCTCAGTGGCAGCCTCCGTCTCAGCCTCTGTATTTCCCGCCTTCAAGATGGCGTCAGAATTGAGAAACTCGCTGAGCTCCTCTTCCGGATTCAGGCTGCTGGCATAATAGTTGTTCAAAGGAACCGCAACACCGGCTACCGCTCCCTCTACGTCCAAAGTTTCGCTCGCTCTGGTCATCAGTGTCGTGCCGCCGATGACACAGACTACCGCCGCCGCACATCCGATCTGTATCCATCTTGTCTTCTTCATTCGTACCTCCGAAAATATATTAAAGAACTGCGTCAATTATTACGAATTTGTTACAACTGTTGTTATTATAGCAGAGGGGGGTAAGGCTGTCAACAGCTTATGGCCATTATTTTTGCACCAAAATATGGTCTTTTTCATCCTTCTGTTACATAACAAAAATAACTTCGTTATTATTACATCAATTTCCTTGATTATTCCAAAAAATATGATATGATAAAAACATGCCAAGAGACAAACGGGAGCTGCCGTCTTCAGAAAAGCGGCAATCCCCGATCATCCTGACAAGTTCATTCCGGAGGTAAAGAGTATGAAAAAAAATCCATTTATAGTCAACGGCCGCTTCTACTACGGCTGGGTCATGCTGTTCTGCGGCTTTATGTCCATGTTCATCTGTTATGTAATCAAAGTGAACTGTTCTTCTCTGTTTTACGATCCGATCTGCAATGATCTGGGCATTACACAGACGGCCTACGTACAGACCAATTCCATCATGACCATCACCATGCTTCTCTCATCGGCCTTCATTGGCAAAATTTACAAAAAGTTCCCTGTGAAATACGTTCTCACTGCCTGTGTCACGCTGACCTCTGTCTGCTATCTGCTGATGTCGCGGGCCACCAATATACAGCAGCTCTACATCCTGGCGGGCATTCAGGGAATCGGCTGGAGCGGGGCCACCAATCTGCCTGTCACCATCATGGTCAGCAGCTGGTTCGGTCCTAAAATCAAAGGGACGGCCATGTCCATCGGCATGCTGGGCAGCGGAGCCGGCGCTCTGGTTCTCGTCAATGTGGTCAATGCCGTCATCGAGTCAAGCGGCTGGAGAACCGGCTATCTGGCCATGGCGGGAATCAACGCCATTATGATTCCGATTTCACTTTTTCTTGTGGTCAGCAATCCCAGCGACAAAGGCTTCGATACCCGCGTAGGCGACCCCTCTCCTGAGGAGCTGGCCAAGACAGGCAGCGTAGCCGGTGAGAAAGCCGGCATCACCGGGGCCCAGGCCCTGCGCACCAGCCGCTGGTGGTTCCAATGGCTGGCCGGCATGACCACCATGATCGGCGCGGCAGCCTTCAGCGCGCAGTTTGTCTCTTATTTCACCGAGGTTACCGGCGATCGCGCCCAGGCCGCTGCCCTGTATTCTGCCGCTCTCGGAACGATGATCCTGGGCAAGTTCCTTCTGGGTGTTCTGTCCGATATTTTCAAGATCCAGCGAGTTGCCGTTATCTCCCCTCTGTTTTACGGGGCTGTCTTTCTCTGCATGGCTCTTGCTTCGGGCAATATGGTGTTTGCTACCATACTCATCCCGCTTTACATGATCGGAGGCGCCGTTCCCTCGACCATCCCCTTCCTTATCACCTCGCGCAACTTCGGAGACCGCGAATACGGCGTCATGAGCGGATGGATGAATATGGCCGGCAACATCGGCCAGATCATCGGCCCCACGGTGGCCGCCTTTATCTTTGATACCACCGGCACCTACACTTTGGCGTGGATCATCTTCGCCGCTTTGATGGTCCTGGTCTCTGTTTTATATCTGCTGTCCAATATTGCCAGCAAAAAAACCATCGAGGCCCTGGGCTACAAACCGCAATGACACGGCGCAGATACAGATATGCGCAGGTCAAAATCATGCTCTGGCGCATGTGATACGCAAATACAACATCCAATAAAAAATATATAATATAGTAGGAGGAACCATCATGAAAAATTATTTTGATGTCAGCGGAAAATACGCCGTAGTAACCGGCGCTTCATCCGGACTGGGGAGACAATTTGCCATCTGCCTGGGAGAGCAGGGAGCCAACGTAGCTATCATGGCCCGCCGCGTGGAGAAGCTCAACGAAGTAAAGGCCGAGGTAGAGAAATACGGCGTAAAATGCCTGGCCATCCCCTGCGATGTCACCGATACGGCCCAGATCAAAAACGCCGTGGATACAGTCGTAAAAGAATTCGGCCGCATCGATATCCTGATCAACAATGCCGCTGCCGGCTTTGCCACTCCCGCCGTCGAAACCGACGACGAGACCTGGCGCCGTGTCATCGACACCAATGTAAACGGCGTCTTCTTTGTGGCCCGCGAGGTGGGAAAAGTCATGCTTGCACAGCACTATGGCAAGATCATCAATATCGGCTCCTTCCATTGCCAGGTAACCATGAACGGCGTTCCCCGTTCCGGCTACTCCACCGCCAAAGGCGCCGTCTACATGATGACCAAAGCCCTGGCTGCCGAGTGGGCCAAGGATGGCATCACGGTCAACACCCTCGGCCCCGGATATTTTGCCAGCGAGATGTCCGACAAGGTAGCCGACGATAAATATGAGGCCGGCATCCGCAACAACTGCCCCATGGGACGCCGCGGCAAGCCGGGCGAGCTGAATGGCGCCATGCTCTATCTGGCCTCTGATGCCTCCAGTTATGTCACTGGTCAGCTTCTTTTGGTAGACGGCGGCTGGACTATCGTCTGATTTTCTCCGCTGCTTTCTCCTAACTTGATGGGCAAGCCTTTGGACGGCTTTTTCATCAGCTGCCCGCAGGGGATATATCCCTCTGCGGGCAGTTGTTATGGCGTTTTTCAAACGTACAAAGTAAAAAAATAAAAGCGAGGTAAAAATTTGCAGCCTGCCGTTATTGCTATTATTATTCTTCTTCTCTGTGTCATTCTGTTTCTCACCGAATGGCTGCCCTCAGCAGTTACCGGCTGCCTGGGGTGCGCTTTGATGGTTCTCTTTGGCGTCTGCTCTTTCGAGGACGCCTTCGGCGGATTTTCCGACAGCATTGTAATCCTGATGACCAGCGCTATGATTGTCGGCATAGCCATGTTTCAAACCGGCGCTGCCCAGCTGACCGGCCGCCTGGTCATCCGGCTGGCCCATGGCCGCGAACGCCTGTTTTTGCTGATCAGCTGCGTCACAGCCGGTGTCCTGTCGATGTTCTTGGCCAACACAGCCATTCTGGCCTCCTTTTTCCCTATCATCGACAGCGTGTGCAGCGTCTCTCCCCTGATGAAAAGGCGCAATCTGGTCCTCCCTATAGCCTGCTCGGTAATGCTGGGCGGAGCCTGTACGCTGATCGGCTGCACCCCTCAGCTGACGGCCAACGGCATTATGAGTCAGCTGACAGGGCAGCAGATGGGAATGTGGGACCTGACAGGTCCCGGCCTGTGCCTGTTTGTCATCTATCTGATCTACCTGATGACTGCCGGATATTTTCTCGGAAACAAAATCTGGGAACACCGCACCGAGAACGCCCTGGATATTGATGCAAACGATACGCATTCTGTTCTCCACGCCTCCTACGATAAAAGAAAGCTTGTGATCATGTTCATCATCACCATTTTGATGATCCTCTCCTATGTCTTATCCCTGCTTCCCATCGCTATGACGGCGCTGTGTGCTGCTCTGCTGTGTATCATCACCGGCTGCTGCAGCACCAAAGAGATTATTCATAAGCTGCACTGGGAAACCATTATCTTTCTTGCCTCCTGCTTAGGATTGGCCAATGCCCTGACGGTATCAGGTTCCGGCGAGCTCATCGGCCAGGCAGTATCCTCTATCCTGGGCGGTATCAGTTCTCCCTTTGTCATTTTTGCCGTTCTCATAACCCTGGCCCTCTTCATCAGTCAGTTCATCACCAACTCCACAGCCATCATCATTGTGCTGCCCATCGCTCTGTCTCTGTGCCAGGCCTACGGTTTTCAGGCGATGCCCTTCTGCATCGGCATAACCCTGGCAGCAAGCGTAGCCTGCTGCACGCCGCTGGCTGCCGCTCAGATCGCCATGACCGAGGTGGCCGGATATGAATTCTCCGATTATATCAAGTACTGCCTGCCGCCCACCATCCTCTTCCTTGTCGGTATTCTGGTGTTTGTACCACTATTCTTCCCTTTCTAATAATTTGGGAAAAAGTTCGCCAGCAAGCGTTTCGGAAAATAACCGGCAATATTAAATATTAAATGAAAGGAATTTTGCAGCTGATAATGGAATTTAGAGAAAATCTCTTAGTCTATGAAGATTATTATTCTCTGCGTCAAAGTGTGGGGTGGAAAAATTTTTCAGAGACACAGGCCAAAAAAGCTCTGGCAGCCTCCCCATACACTATCACTGTTGTAGAGAATGGCCAAACCATTGCCATGGGACGACTAATCGGTGATGGTCTATACTACATTATCGCTGATGTCGTCGTACATCCCATATACCAGAGACGCGGCATTGGCAGCCGGATCATCGATATGCTTACCCAATACGTGCAAAGACAGCTTCCCGCCGGCGGCCGTGCCAGTATCCAGCTTATCGCTGAAAAAGGAAAGGAAGCCTTCTATGAAAAGAAAGGCTTCCGTATAATTCCTCATGAATTCTGTGGTTCTGCGATGAGAAAAATCATCATGAGCGGACCGTTACCCCATTGATCTGCACGTGCTCGTCTGCGGCAATCACGATACACTTTCGTCCGTCAATCATCCGTGTCTCCACCAGCTGAGCCCTGTCGGGCGCCACCTGGATCACTACATCCGGCGTGCGGACCTCCAGTTTTCGCACGCCAACCACATTGATTGCCATCAGGGAGGCATCCTCTCCGGCCGTCTCCTCGAATTTTTCTTCAAAGCCCTCCAGCCTCTCCTCCGGCACGCCGCTCTCAAAAAATATCTGCCGCACATCTTCTTTATACAGTGTTACCGGTTCCGGATCCTCCTTATGCTCCTCAATCATCTCGCTAATTTTTTCATTGATGGCCATAACCGTCTCATAACCACAGTCGGCCCCCAGCGTTTCTTCCACCAGCTCCTGGAAGACCTCCTTTTGGTCGGCAGCCGCCAGCGGCGTCACACAGCCCAAAAATTCCGCCGCAAATTCCCCATGGAGCTGGGCCGCGTTGCGGGAATAGTACAGCACTGCGTGGAGGTCCGTGCTGCGGTCATGAAAGGCAGGAAACAAAAATCCCGTCTGCGGCATATCCACAATCCAATCCCTGATCCGGTTCTGGAAGCAGTTATCCTCCGCATTGTAGGACAGGCCGGGCTTGGAAAGCTTCACCGGACACAGAGAACACAGAAGATACTCATACACCTCGTCGGAAGCGTCGAACATCTCCTCATCGTCCGAACCGCGTCCCGGAATGTCATAAGCGCCATGAATCAGCAGGATCAGATAATTCTCTCCATAGTCATAATTCTCGATAACTCTGTCATAGAATTCCTCCAAAATTTCCTCATCCTTCAGCTGACTGGCACGAACCCGTAGCAAAAAATCCTGTTTTCCGCCTTCCTTCTCCTCGTCCAGCGGAAACTCCATCGTCATCAGATTCTTGCCAATGGTCCCTGACAAGGTCTTTTTGAAAAGATCAAAATATTTAAAAGCGTCCTCTTCCGGCAGAGAGAAAAACGCCTCCTTAAACGTAGTACGTTTTTCTTTGTCTCCGTCCACATAGCAGCCGCAGATCCGCGTAATTGTGCACCGCTGCGGAGTAAACTGCTTTTTCACTTCAGCGATCTCTTTCTTGTTCAATTTCTGTCCTCCCTGTTCTTTTTCTCTTTGCCGTCGTCTGCCGTCTTTATGGCCTCTCCATTCTCAGTCGGATTTTCCTCCACCGTCTCCTGCCAGCCCAGGCGGATTCTCTCCATCTGGACTGCCAGCTCCTCGTCCATCTCATCGAACAGATAACGGCGGCCGGCCGGTCTCCTGTTCAGATGATCACGGCGAATTTCCTGCTCAGTCTGCTTTACCTCCTCATAAAATTCCGAGGCGGACATCCGCCTGGCCCCCTGTCCCAGAATGATGACCTGTTCCAGTGCATCGGAGGTAGCCACCGTCACCTCATGTCTGCGCCCAATCTCATGGACCGTCTTTTCGATATACTGATCCGCAGTCTCTGCTTCCCTGGTAAATACCACATGAATATTGTGATACCGGAATATTTCTCCCGTACCGCCCTCGACCCGGTAGGCATCGAAAACCAGGATCAACGTCATCTTACGATAACCCTGATAATTGCTGAGAATATCCATCAGCCTCCCTCTGGCCGCCTCCATGCTGGTCTTTGACAGCTCATTGAGCTCCGGCCAGGAAAAAATAATGTTATAGCCATCCACCAGCAGATACTGCCGCACCTGCCGCTCCTGACCCTTTCGCCCTGTACGGCTCTCTCCTCCGGCCTGTCCGCGTTCTTCTGCTCTCTCCTGTATTTCCTCTATGCCGGAAGTTTCCTCCCTGCCGCTGTTTGCCGCCCTCTCGCCGCCAGGCCCGTCGAACATCCCCCGCCGCTGACGGATAGGCCCGTAGGTCCGCACAAAGATCTCCTCCAGCTCCTGATCCATCTTCATCATGGACGAATAGGAGGGACCGGGCAGCCCCTCTGCCTCTTTATCCTCCTCCGGGATATTCTCCCCCGGCGCCGGGTCCAGCAGCTGTCCCATATGAGCCATCTGATCCACCTCATACCAGGGCACCTGATAGCCTGCTCCGTGACTGCAGAAAACTGAACCTGTAGGATTATCCGCATCAGCTTCTGCATCATAGCCGCAGGCTGCGATGACCTCCGCCTCATTGTGACAACGCTCATAGCCTTTGAGCTCGCAGGAGAGCTGTCCCTGCCCCCGCGTATAGGCCGCCATCTGCCTCCCGTAATCCCCCAGACTGGCCGCCGGTACCGTTCCGGTCAGCACTGCGCCGTCCTCCTCTATCTCCGGCTGACCAAACTCTCCGTGCATCCGGCGCAGATCCGTCATCGCGCGTCCCAGACAATCAGAAGGCACACGCATCCAAAAATTATACACAGGCTCCAGCAGAATACTGCGCGCCTTCTTTAATCCCTGGCGAACCGCCCGATAAGTAGCCTGGCGGAAGTCCCCGCCTTCCGTGTGCTTTTTGTGTGCTCTGCCCCCCAGCAGAGTAATCCGCATATCGGTAATCTCCGAACCGGTCAGCACACCGGGATGCTGCCGCTCCGCAAGATGGGTCAAAATCAGCCGCTGCCAGTTGCGATCCAGCATATCCTCACTGCAGACTGTGTCGAAGTGCAGGCCGCTGCCTCGGGGCGCAGGTTCCAGCAGAAGGTGTACTTCTGCATAATGGCGCAGAGGCTCAAAATGTCCGATTCCTTCCACGGAGTCTTCTATTGTCTCCTTATATACTATACTGCCGGCGCCGAATTCCGCATCCAGGCCAAACCTCTGCCGCAGAATATCCCTGAGAATCTCAATCTGTACCTCTCCCATGACCTGTACATGGATTTCTCCCGTCTTTTCATCCCAGATCACATGGAGCATCGGTTCTTCTTCTTCCAGCTGTCTGAGTTTGGCGAGAGCTCCATGAATATCGTTCTCCTGCGGAAGAAGCAGACGATATGTCAGCACAGGCTCCAACATCGGCTGCCACGACCAGTCGTCCGCACCCAGCCCCTGCCCGCAATGCGTCTTGGTCAGCCCCGTGACCGCGCAGACGCAGCCTGCGCACGCCTCATCCACAGTCTGATACCCGGTACCTGAGTAGATGCGGATCTGGTCTACCTTTTCCTCCGCTACCGCATCCTTCACTCTCAGCCTCCCGCCGGTGATCTTCATATGCGTCAGGCGGTTTCCCTGCCCATCTCTGGATATCTTATAGACTCTGGCTCCGAACTGTTCCCGGTACAATGGCTGCGGCGCGTATTTTTCGAGACCATTCAAAAGCGCGTCCACCCCTTCCAGGCGAAGAGCCGAGCCGAAATAGCAGGGGAATGCTCTGCGCTGCCTCACTAAACGGCGGATATCCTCGTCGCCCACCGCCTCGCCTTCCAGATATCTCTCCAAAAGCTCTTCATCGCAGACTGCCAGCTCCTCCTGCTGCGCAGCGCTCAGCTTATCCTCCCCCCGGGCAATGTCTGACGGCATCAGGTCTACGCAGCCCTCCCCCAGAGATTTTTTTAAGGCCTGGAGAATTTCAGACTCATCTGCTCCCGGCTGATCCATCTTGTTGACAAAAATAAAAACCGGCACCTGATATTTGGTCAACAATTTCCACAGCGTGTTTACATGACCGGTAATGCCGTCCGCCGCGCTGATCACCAGTACGGCGCAGTCCAGCACCTGCAGAGTCCTCTCCATCTCCGCCGAAAAATCCACATGACCCGGCGTATCCAAAAGCGTCACCGTCCGGTCTCCCAGGGGAAATTCAGCCTGCTTAGAAAATATGGTGATCCCTCTGCTTTTTTCCAATTCATCGGTATCCAGAAAAGCGTCCCTGTGATCCACTCTTCCCAGATGCCTCAGCTGTCCCGTCAGGTATAAAATGGCCTCGGCCAGCGTGGTTTTCCCTGAGTCCACATGGGCCAGCAGAGCTGTACACAGATATTTTGACGCTTCCTTTTTCCCTGTTTCTTTTTTATTTTCAGACGTATTTTCCATGAAAATACCCCTCTCTGTTAGGATTACATATCCATAATCATACCACAGAAAGGGGGATAAGTCGATAAACCGACCAAAATCGGACAGGAAAGATCCTTGTAAAAAGAGATGCGGCAGGGCCGAGGGGACAGCCGTGCCGCATCTCTTCTTTCACTTAATCAAATATCCTTTTTCGCGTTTAAAGGGAAAATCAGCCTTCAATAGCGATGTAATTATTCTGCGCTACCTGCTTGTGATCCGTCTTAGGTACGGTCAGCTTCAGGATGCCGTTCTCATACTTGGCATGAATATCTTCCTGCTTTACGCCATCGCCCACATAGAAGCTCCTGCTGCAGGCACCGCTGTAGCGCTCTCTGCGAATGTAGCTGCCGTCTTCCCTCTTCTCCTCGTTGTTCACGTTCTTGGAAGCGGCCACCGTCAGATATCCGTCCTTCAGCTGGACCTTGATATCATCGGTCTTAACACCGGGCAGATCAATATCCAGCTCATAGGTCTGATCTGTCTCCTTTACATCCGTTCTCATCAGGCCCCTCGTACCGGTGCTTCCTCTATAGAAATCACTGTCCCAAGGGAAATTAAACATATCGTCAAACAAACTCTCACCAAAAATACTAGGTACTAACATAAGTCATTCCTCCATTCTTACGGGTACCTGCGCCCGACTATTTATATCTACACATTATCTATATTTGCCTGTATCCGCCCTGCTTTATATGCATTTACCCTTCGATGGCAATATATTTATTTTGCTCCACCTCAGGCTGTTTCTCCTTCTTCGGGACGGTCAGCGTCAGAATGCCATGCTTGAATTCAGCCCGGATATCTTCCTGCGTCAGATTATCGCCCACATAGAAGCTTCTGGTGCATGCTCCGGTATAACGCTCTCTGCGGATATACCGTCCGCTCTTCTTTTCCTGCTCGTCCTCATCAAGGCCCTTTGCCGCGCTGACGGTCAGATAACCATCTTCCAGAGCCACCTTGACTTCCTCTTTCTTGAATCCAGGCAGATCCATCACGATCTCATAACTGCTGTCGGTCTCGCGAATATCCGTCTTCATCAGACGTCCGGCTCTTCTTCCGTAGAGTTTCTTCTCCGCTTTGCGTGCATCCTTATCATCATAGTAGAACGGGAAATCATCAAAGAAATCATCAAACAAATTTTCTCCAAAAATACTAGGCATCAACATAAATCATCGCTCCTTTTTCTGTCTCTCTTTAACACGTTTCACATTGTTACCTTGTTTCTTTGGAACCGGGAGGTTTCAAGGATTCCGGCGATCAGAACTCTCAAGATTTCAAGGCTTTTGCTCTTTCCTCTCGAGCCATTTCTCATCTCTCAAACCCTCTTCCTTTGTTCTGACTATGTTATAGCACTTCTTGTTAGCACTGTCAAGAGGTGAGTGCTAATTTTCTGTGAATAATTTGTGAAGTTTTGTTTTTCCTTGATTTTATTGCCTTGGCAATCGTTTTTCGTCTATAAATCTTCCTCTTCTTTCAGTTTTATATTTCTTTTCCCCATCGGGACTATTCTCCTCTCTTTTCGCTTACTTCTGCTTACTGCTGCCTGCCTCATAGGCATGGACCGCTCCCTGCCCGCTTCGATGTTCTCCGATAACCTTTTCCATCCAGATCATATTATACCAGCGGCCAAACTTATATCCGCACCGATGAAATTCACCGACCTTCACAAAACCCATATGGGCATGAAATTCGGCGCTGTTTCTGTTCAGATATTCATCCTCCTCCCCGTCCGGCCAGCCTATGCAGGCGTACATGTTCAGTATGCCCATCTCCTTCAGCCTCTCCTCCATGGCTTCGTAAAGCCTCCGTCCCAGGCCGCGTCTTTTCGCCTCGTGATCAAGGTAAATCGTCAGCTCGCAGCACCAGCCGTAGGCCGCTCTCCCCACAAAGGGGCCCGCGTAGGCATAGCCTTCGATTACGCCGTCCCGGCAGACGACGAGATAAGGGTATTTCTGCATGGTTTTCCGCATGCGGTTTTCAAATTCGTCAAGCGTCGGCGTCTCATACTCAAAAGAAATTGCCGTGTGCTCCACGTAATATTTATAGATTTGCAGGATACGCTCTGCATCCTGAAGCTTTGCATCTCTGACGATAATTTCGCTCATCTTATCCTCCTCATTGGATATATTCGTCAAAATAAAACAGTTCCTCAAACTTCTTATCCAGGGCAATGCATAAAATCAGGGCCAGCTTGGCTGTCGGATTAAACTGCCCGGTCTCGATCGAGCTGATGGTGTTGCGGGAAACTCCTACTATTTTTGCCAATTCCGCCTGCGACAGATTTTTCTCCGCCCTGATTTCCTTTAAACGATTCCTTAAAATCAATGTATCGTCCATTTTCTTATCCCAGTATTTTCCGCAAATGGAGGATTAAAAACAATATCCCGCAGGCTGCCATGATCGCGCCGCCTGCTATGGTTCCCGCTCTTTTCAGCTTAACTCCACGTATCAGATAGGCCGCGGCATAGACAGAATCATAAATGGCCCAGTTTCCATAATTGATCCCGTTACCCGAAAGCGCCTCCACTGACGTCAGCAGCATGCAGATCAGACAGCCGATCTTTGCCGCCCAATCGCCTGCCTGTATATAGATATATTTTTCTCTCTCATCCATTCCCTCATTTTCCTGTCGGCTGCGTGCCAGTATGTCTTCCTTCTGCATCCGAAATCCTCCTTTTGCCAAGTTTACTTGTCATCTTCATTATATCATGCCAAGTAAACTTGTCAATCCTTTCGTTTGCTTTCCGCTTTGCCTGCCCCGCCTGTTCCCCCTCCCTGATAAAATACCGCCGCAGGCTCTCTGTCTGCGGCGGCGCCGTTTCCCCCTCTGTTATTTTTTCTCATCCTTTGTTCCGGTGAACCTGTTCAAAGAACACAAAGCGATCCGGCCTGTGCCGGGACTGGGTGTACTCGAACATGACACCGGCAGCATTGTAGGTGTTGCTGCTGACTACAGCCAGACAATTATAGTCCTTTAAATCCAGATATTTTTCATCCACCTGGGTCATCCGCTCCACAGTGTAGCTTCTCTTGGTCGTAACGATAGTCTCGTGCAGTACATTTTCCATGTACTCGTAGACGGACTGCTCTGCAATCTCTTTGGTCAGTCCCCGCACCACGTCGGCACGAAAATAGTTATGATCGATGATCAGAGGCTCCTCATCCAGGTAGCGGATTCTCTGCACGTAATAGAGTTCCGTACCTGCCGGAAAGCTGGTCTTTCTGGAAATCCTGGCATCGGCCGTCACCTTACAGAACTGAACTACCCTGGTGGTGTAGGACACATTCTTTCTGGCTGCTGCCTCCTTCATACTCTCCAGGTTGTTTAATGTGATCTCTCTCTGCTCTCTGGGCTGATAGATAATCTGGACGCCTTTGCCGTGAACGCTCTGCACATAGCCCTCGTCAGCCAGCTGCCGGATCGCACGGCGTACGGTATTGCGCGAGCAGTCATACTGGACGATCAGCTGATGCTCTGACGGCAGCATGGTCTGCCCCTCATACTCCTGAGATTCGATTTTCTCGCGCAGGCTCTGGTAAATTGCACTGTACTTTGCCGCAGGCATGGCACCCACCTTCCTCTCCCTCGTTGGCTCTCCTCTGCGATAGCATCCATATAATAACATTAAACGAGAGGATGGGCAACGCTTTTTCATCCGGTCCCGGCATAAATCACCGGGCCTTGTCGCTGCGGTAAAGTATATTTCCCTCCCTGCCGTCCAGTCTGCATCCATGACCGTCCACACGCTTTGCCTGGTAAAAGCCCTCCTGTCCAAAAACCTTCACCGGCACATGATCGTCACGTCCCGCCAGAATATCGTCACAGCAGGAGATACAATCATCGAGCACCTGCTTTGTGGAGACAAAAGTTCCATGGTTTCTCAATATTCTATCATATCGCCCTTCGCAGCTTTCTTTGAGGGCAAGAAGACTTTTTCTGTATTCACCCACACTGAGGGCCCAGTCTTCAAAGAGCATGACTCCCACGCCGCAAGCATCGCCAAAGAGGATCGTCCTCTCCTGCGGCATAAGCAGCATCATCATCCCCGGCGTATGTCCCGGCACAGCGACTGCCTCCACCGAGATTCCGCCCAGGTCAAAGACCTGGCCGTCATACAGATCCTCAAACGGCATCTCCGCCGGACGCGCATACTCGCTCTCCGGGATCTGCCCGATCACCGGAATATCCCGGTAGAAGCTGCGCCGGTAGGCAATATCGCAGTGGATCCGGTACACCTCCCGGTCGCGATGGTTCATATATACCCGGTCAAAATTCGATGCCCCGGCAGCATGATCCAAATGTCCATGCGTCAGAAGCACTGTCACCGGCTTATCCGTCAGGGAAGAGACATATTCTCTGAGGTTTCCAAAACCGCAGCCGGTATCCATCAGCACTGCTCCCCTCTCTCCCGTCACCAGATACATCGCCACTGCCGCAGGGTCGCAAATTCTCGTGATATGCTCTGATATCGGAACACTTGTGAAATACTCCATCCTTCATCCCTCCCTATAAAGCCGGTCCGCACGCCAGCGGATCACCGCGCGCCCCCAGCAGGACAACCGCTCTTTTTCCTTCTGTACCTTCTCAGACAATGTACTTTTCCCCGAATGCCTGCCGGCACTTCCGTCCACAAAGTCATCTGCACATTTCCCGCTCAATATTTTTTCTGTACAGATCAGATAATCCTTGATCCAGTCAGGCTCCAGGGCAATCTTTTGATGCCCGGGAAAGAGGCAGGCCAAACCCTCTGCCTCTTCCCAGAGCCGTCTCATGCTGTCACGGTACGTCTCCACGGAGGCAGAATGATCAAAATTCAGCAATATTCCCTGTTCACACAGGCTGTCTCCGGTAAAAACTGCCCCGTATTTTTTGTCCAAAATGCAGACCGAACCTCCCGTATGGCCCGGTGTATGCATTATTTCCAGCTGCCGTCCGCCCAGATCAATTTTCTCTGCATCCTGCAGGGCGACGTGGTTTTCTCTGCGGGGAAGACGGCTGAGCCGCTGGATATAATCTTGAATTTCCGCCGAGGCGATCTGTTCTTCATCCAGACCCTTTCGACGAAATCGGGCGATGAGATAGGATGAACGCATTTCATAGCAGCTGTGCTCCCGAAATACCTCCTCGTCAGCCGGATGGAGATATACCTGTGAGAACTCATGATCCCGCCCGATATGATCCAGATGTCCGTGGGTATTGATCGCAAATAATTCCCGGTTGGTGCAGGAAGCCGCCAGGCGGCGCACATCCATATCTCCCATGCCGGTGTCGATGACCGCCGCCTTCTCTTTTCCCTCCAGCAGATAGCAGTGCCTGGCTCCGCGGCCGGTCCCCTCCGTCATCACCCAGGTGTGATCAAACAGCTTTTCTGCAGACACTCTATCATGCATGATTTCCCTCTCCGCCGTCCGTACGGCCATCCGGCGAACCGGTCAGCAACCAGTCCACAGCCCTCTCGATATAGGCGTCCCAGAACGTCCATTCATGTACACCCGGCCCTTCCTCCCAGGTCACATCCGCCCCTTTGGCCAGCAGCCTGTCTCGGGTACGGACATTGGCAGGATATACAAAATCTTCCGTGCCGCAGGCCATGTAGAGCCTGGGCATCATCCCCTTCGCCAGGGCTCTGTCCACATGATACATAGGATTTTTATCGCTGGGATCCAGGATACGCTCCAGATCGCCGAAGAGACCGTTCAGACGGGACAGAGCACCTGCCTTTTCCAGCTGTACTGCCCTTCCTGCCGCCAGATCCTCCAGAATGAACCCGGAGGACAGGCAAACTGCCGCGCTGAAGGTCTCGCAAAAGCGGCTGCCCAACAGCAGGCTTCCAAAACCGCCCATGGATAACCCGCCGATAAAAGTATCCTCCCTGCGGTCCGACAGAGGGAACATTCGTCTGGTCACCTCCACCAGCTCACTGCCGACAAAACTTCCGTATCTGGCGCCCGTCTCCTCGTTATCCTCATAAAAACTATTCTCCGCCGAAGGCATCACCACCGCCAGATTTCTATCCCTCGCTATCTTGTAAATCCGGCTGCTGTACAGCCAGTCGGTACAATCTCCTGAATAGCCGTGAAGCAGATACAGTGTCTTGAAGCGCTCCGGCTTATCCCCCGGATGCGGCCTGTAAGTCTTTGTATCCTCCACAGGTAAAATCACACGAAACTCCACACTGCGCTGAAAGGAATAAGCCTTATAGCGCACACTCATTTCCGCCATTATCTCTGTCTCCCTCTCTGATTTTCTTGCCCTCCTGCGCCTACAGTTCCCGGTAAGTGATGCATTTTGCCTTCCCTTTTCTCAAAATTTCCTTCGCCTCCTCTGAGCAAAGCATGGACGTCTCATAAATCCGCTGCTGCGTCAGAGAAGAAGCCGTCATAATGGTTTCATCCAGATATCCCGGATGGTAAATCACAATTCCGCACACATCGCCGGAACATTCCACAATGGATCTGAGTTGTTCGGCAGGAGTCTTTCCCTGCCCGCTGCCGCCGAAATATCTCACCAGCCTCCCGCCCACCTGTATGGGCTGCGCCCAATCGACGGGAAGAGCGCTGTATTTCACCCCGTATTCCTTCGCCGTATTTGACAGGGCCCGCTCCAATTTTGGTGTAATCGCCGCATGACAGTCCAGATAATCCGGCTTTCTTCCCGCCAGACAGATGAATTTCTCCATCTGAGCTCTCACCTCCCGAACCGCCTCCTCTTCATTAACAAAATCCTCCCTCGCACTGCGGTAATAGCGCGAGGAATAAAAGCGTCCCTCTTCGTCCACCAGGGAAGGCACCTGATCAGCATCGCTGACCGGACTGCCGCTGCAAGCGGAAAAGTGCAGGCCTAGACACAGCTGCTCTCCGTCTAGAAGACGCAGGCCATGTTCCGCATCCGGCATAGCTGTCATCACTCCCACCGTGCGGATCAGTCCCGCCTCCACCACATCTTTGATTCCATAATTGACGCCTCTCGAGTAACCCAGGTCATCGGCCCGCAGTATCAGCTCTCTCATCGCACATTCTCCTCTTCCATTCTCGCCCTTTCGTTCCACTGGGCATAAGACACCCTCTCGATCCCCAATTGTTCTATATATTGTTTGAGCCTTGGATCAAGAACAAGGGCCAGCTCCTTCTCCCGATCGTCATTCAGAGGCGAAAGTGCCCTGAGCTTTTCGTCGCTATAACCGGGATGACAGCCGATTTCCACGGTATCCCAGCGCGTCACTGCCTCCTGCAGAAATTTCTCCACCGTCTCTGCCGTATGGCAGGGTATTCCCTGATTAAAATAAAGTTTCTGAACAGTCCGCACGCCGAAACGCGCAAAATTCTCACCGAAGGGAGCTTCGTCGGTTTTTCTGGATAATTCATTGCGCAGAGGCACATCATATCTGCGAGCCAGCCTCATAAACATCTCCTTGATTTCCTCCGTCTTGTCCATGAATCCGTGATGCGTATCCAAATGGCTCAGCCGAAGACCGGCTGCCAGTAAAACAGCAATCTGTGCCTCCAGTTCTTCCTCCAGCTCCGATACATCCACTGTTCTTCTCATCCATTCATCGCGGGGAAAAAAACGCCCATCCTCGCTGACCAGTGATCTGACCCTGCCGGCGGGAAGAATCGGCCTGCCCATTGTCGCCAGACAGTGAAGACCCATCTCTCTTATTCCATTTTTCAGGGCCAGCTCTGCTCCCGCCCGAAAGGCGGGAGCACATACGATCGCGCTGGTATCCGTCAGAATTCCTACTTTCAGTCCTTTGAGGATCCCCCGGTTTACGCCGTCCGTCAATCCATAATCGTCCGCATTGATAATCAGCTTCATCTTCTCTGCCCTCCCCGGCGTCCGCTATCTTCTCAGCCGGTTCTCAGTCCTCTTTTAATTTTAACACCATGGTGACGGCGATGGCAACCACGGCGGCCACCAGCCCCCCGATTACCGCCATGACAAAATTAGCGGCGGATTCTCCGCCCAGAAAACCCAGCAGAATCATGATATTGGACGCCGTCAGCGCATACATTTTACAGCCCAAAAGGCTCATCACCACACCGCCGGCAAATGCTCCCAAAAGCTCAGCGGCAAATACCGAGCGATGAGGCAGATAGATGCCGTAAATACCCGGCTCGCCCAGGCCGACCAGACCCTGCATGATCACGCAGGTCAGCCCCAGACTCTTGTTCTCCTTCTTTTTTGCTTTCAGCGTAAAACCGATATTAGCTCCGATGGAGGCCAGAGTAGCTGCCGTCGCTCCCACCAGCACTACACTGTCATAGCCGAGGGTTGAAAATCCTACAATGGCAGCCATATTGATGGTGTGGTGCATGCCGGTGATAATGAGCGGCAGGTAAGCGGCCGCAATCAATCCCACCGCCACGGGGCCCAGTACCTCATGCAGCCACAGGAAGAACACACTGATGTAATTGCCCAGAATATAACCCAGCGGTCCCAGCAGGCACAGCCCCAAGGGCAGCATGACTAATACCGTGCACACGGGAACAAAGATCATCTTCACCACATCAGGGAAAATCCGGTTAAAGAATCGTTCCACATAGGACATGACAAAACAAATCAAGATGATCGGCACTACGCTGGTGCTGTAGGTAGCCGCCGTCACCGGTATGCCAAAAATATCAAGGGGCGTACCCTCCGTGACGATCTCTGTAAAAGTAGGATGCAGAAGAATCGCCCCCATCAGCATACCAATCAGCGGATTAGCCTTGAAATACTTGGCGCTGGTGTAGCCCAAAAACACCGGCAGGAAATAAAACCCGGCATTGGAAGCAAAGGTGAGCACCGTGTAGGCGCCGCTGTCCGCTGAAATCCACCCCAGCATCGTCGGCCCAAATACGGCCAGAATCAAGCTGAGCATACCGGCGCAGATAATGATGGGCAGGGCTGGCGTTACGCATGAAGTAAGCCCGGTGATAATTCGTCCGCCCACATTTTTAATCGTCAGTTTCTCTTTGGGACCGTCAGCATTTTTCTCTGTCCTTCCGTCAGTCTGTCCCGCCAGGTCGGCGACAATCTCATATACCTTTCCTACCGAAGTCCCGACAATCACCTGAAACTGTTCGCCGGAATATTGGCAGCCCATGACCCCATCGATTTTCCTGATCTCATCTTCCTGCACTGCCGTCTTGTCTCTCAGCTGAAAACGCAGCCTGGTAATGCAGTGCGACACGGACTGCACATTTTCCTTTCCCCCTACAGCCTGCAAAATCCGTTCTGCCATTTCCTGATAATTTTTCCCCGCCATAGTTCATTCCTCCATCATTTCATTTCTTTTGACTGACGTCGAGTAACAAGCCCCATATCGACTGTGAAAGTACAAACCTTTCCTTCTCTCACTTGTTTAAACAAGCTTGCGCTTTTATCATAACTCATCCATCTTCTCTTGTCAATATCTTGTTTAAACAAGTTTTGCAGTTAGTTTTTTCTAACTTTGTTCCTATTTTAGTACATATGGTCCCATTGACTAAACCGACCGGTTTTCCATATAATAAAAAGGCACGGATGAAAAGCGGCAGCAAAAGCATCTCGCTTGGCAGCTTCGCATGCATTCCGTATTTTTTAATCACTCAACTTATATTTCCCATTTCTACAGGAGGAACTTTCATGGAGAAGAACTGGATTGCTGACAGCTGGGATGGATTTACTCCCGGCCGCTGGAACCGCGCCGCAGTCGATGTGCGCGATTTTATCCAGAAAAACTACACACCCTATGAAGGCAATGAGGATTTCCTTGCCGGACCCACCGAGGCCACAAAGAAACTCTGGGCTCAGGTCATGGATCTCTCCAAACAGGAGAGAGAAGCCGGCGGCGTCCTCGATATGGACACCAAAATCGTGTCCACCATCACCTCTCACGGCCCCGGCTACCTTGACAAGGATCTGGAGCAGATCGTGGGCTTCCAGACAGACAAGCCCTTCAAGCGCTCCCTGCAGCCCTTCGGCGGCATCCGCATGGCCCAGAATGCCTGCCGGGAGAACGGCTACGAGGTAGACCCGGAGGTTGTGGAAATTTTTACAAAATACAGAAAAACCCATAATCAGGGTGTGTTCGACGTCTACACCCCTGAGATGCGCCTGGCCCGCAAATCCGCCATCATCACCGGCCTGCCCGACGCCTACGGCAGAGGCCGCATCATCGGCGACTACCGCCGGGTGGCCCTCTACGGCACCGATTGGCTGATCGAGGATAAAAAGCAACAGCTGGCCACTTCCCTGGTCCGCATGACCGGCGAAAACATCCGTCTGCGGGAGGAGCTGGCCGACCAGATCCGGGCCCTGGGCGAATTAAAGCAGCTGGGTGAAATCTACGGCTATGATATCAGCCGCCCGGCCCGCAATGCCAAGGAGGCCATCCAGTGGCTCTACTTCGGTTATCTGGCCGCCGTCAAGGAGCAGAATGGCGCAGCCATGAGCCTGGGACGCACCTCCACCTTCATCGATATCTATATCCAGAGAGATCTGGAGCGGGGACTGATCACCGAGGAGCAGGCCCAGGAATACATCGACCACTTTATTATGAAGCTGCGCCTGGTGAAGTTTGCCCGGACTCCGGAGTACAACTCCCTCTTCTCCGGCGACCCCACCTGGGTGACCGAGTCCATCGGCGGCATCGGCATCGACGGCCGTCCGCTGGTAACCCGGACCTCCTTCCGCTATCTGCACACCCTGGACAACCTGGGAACCGCTCCAGAGCCCAATCTGACCGTCCTCTGGTCCACTAAGCTTCCCCGGGCCTTCAAGGAATACTGCGCGAAGATGTCCATCAAGACCTCCTCGATTCAGTATGAGAACGACGACATGATGCGGGACGTCCATGGAGACGACTACGCCATCGCCTGCTGCGTATCCTCCATGCGGGTCGGCAAGGAGATGCAGTTCTTCGGCGCCCGCGCCAACCTGGCCAAGTGCCTGCTCTACGCCATCAACGGCGGCATGGACGAGAGGATGAAGGTCCAGGTAGGCCCCCGCTACCGCCCGGTGGAGACGGAATATCTGGAATACGACGATGTAATGCAGAAATTCGACGATATGATGGAGTGGCTGGCCGGCCTCTACGTCAACACCCTGAATATCATCCACTACATGCACGACAAATACTGCTATGAGAAGCTGCAGATGGCCCTCCATGACCGGGAGGTAAAGCGCTACTTTGCCACCGGCATCGCCGGCCTCTCCGTGGTGGCCGACTCCCTGTCCGCCATCAAGTATGCCAAGGTCAAGCCCATCCGCGATGAGGACGGCCTGGTAGTGGACTATGAGATCGAGGGCGACTTCCCCAAGTACGGCAACAACGACGACCGAGTGGATGAGATCGCCGTGGAGGTGGTGCACAGCTTTATGGATAAGATCCGCAAGCACCACACCTACCGCCATTCCGTGCCGACCATGTCGATCCTGACGATCACTTCCAACGTGGTCTATGGAAAGAAGACCGGCAACACCCCTGACGGACGCAAGCAGGGCGTGCCCCTGGCTCCTGGCGCCAACCCGATGCACGGCCGCGACAGCCACGGCGCCCTGGCCTCCCTGGCCTCGGTGGCCAAGCTGCCCTTCCGGGATGCTCAGGACGGCATTTCCAACACCTTCTCAATTATTCCCGGCGCCCTGGGAAAGGACGACCTGATCTTTGCCGGAGACCTGGATATCGACCGGATTGAGAACTGCGTCAACATGGCCTGCAATATTCCCAATATTGAAGAGAGTATTGACAGAGAACCTGTATTGTAATAAGGAAATACCCTTCGGGTATACCCGATGCCAAAAAACACGAACAATATCAAGGAAAGGAGAAATTACACATGGCTACAACAGCAAGCAAACAGCAGGTAGATAATCTGGTATCTATGCTGGACGGATATATGGAGCAGGGCGGACATCATCTGAATGTAAATGTTTTTACCCGCGAGACTCTTCTGGATGCCCAGAAGCATCCGGAGAATTACCCCCAGCTGACGGTGCGTGTCTCCGGATACGCCGTCAACTTCATCAAACTGACCAAGGAGCAGCAGGACGACGTGATCTCCCGCACCTTCCATCAGAGCATGTAAAGATGAAGGGGTATATTCATTCGATAGAAAGCTGCGGGACGGTGGACGGCCCTGGCATCCGCTATGTGATCTTCTTCCAGGGCTGTCCGATGCGCTGCCAGTACTGCCATAACCCAGACACCTGGGAATATGGCGGCGGCACGCAGATGACCGTGGAGGAGGTGCTGGAGGGCTTTTATTCCAACCTGCCCTTCTACAAAAGCGGGGGCGTCACCGTCACCGGCGGCGAACCCATGATGCAGATGGATTTTCTGATCGAGCTCTTCCACGATCTGAAGCGGCATGGCATCCACACCTGCATCGACTCCTGCGGCGTATTGTATAACCCCCATAATGACCGCTTTATGAAGCAGCTGGAGGAGCTTCTGCCCCTGACTGACCTGGTGCTCCTGGATATTAAGCAGATCGACGACGTTAAACACCGGGAGCTCACCGGTCATTCCAACCGGCAGATCCTCTCCTTCGCCCGCTGTCTGGACGCCCACCGGATTCCGGTCTGGATCCGTCATGTGGTAGTGCCGGGGCTTACCCTCTACCGAGAATATCTGGAGGGCCTGGGAACCTTTATGGCATCATTGAACAATGTAAAGGCTCTGGACGTCCTGCCCTATCACTCCATGGGCAAGGCCAAATATAGGAAGCTGGGGATTGCCTATCCCCTGGAGGATACCAGGGATGCAACCAAGGAGGAAGCCCTCGCTGCCAGGCAGCTGATCCTGGCCGCCTATAAAAGGGCGAAGCTTGCCGCTGAAGGCGATTCCTCAGGAAGAAAAACTCAGAAAGAATAATTTTATTTCAAAACGGCGTACGCCGGAGATAGTCCGATTTGGATTTTCTCCGGCGCACTTTTTGCTGTACATTAACTGAAATGTATTTTTATGAAAATATAAAATAAATGGAAATCCGCATCTCATGATGGTATAATTGAATAAATTCGTTCGACAGGGAGGTAGTTGCTCATGGACTTTTGGAATAAAATGTTATCCAATATTGTAAATTCTGTTTTTCCAAAAGATTTGAATGAGGATACTCTTCTTTCGCAGGTAAACACTGCTTTGCAGGAAGAAAAGAACCTATGGAATTCTCCGCAGGATTTTATCGAACCTTCTACGATTATGCGCTATCAACATAAATGGTGTTCTGCTTATTTTTCCGCAAAGAAAAAGACCGAAAAATTATCTTTTCTGACGAAACCATCCGAGCGAAAAACTCGCGCCCTGGCACTCCATTTTATTGAGACTTATGACCAGCTGCCATCTAAGATACATACCCACAACGATCTGCTCGCAAGCCAAAAGGCACCAGATACCGCAAAACTTATTCTCCCTGTAGAGGGAAAAAATCTGGATGAACAGCAATTAAAATGTATTTCCAAAGAGGTGCGAAGCCACCTTGTTCTTGCAGGCGCTGGAACTGGCAAGACAACTACCATCGTCGGTTATGTCAAATACCTATTAAACAAAGGGATCTGTACACCAAACGATATTCTTGTTCTTTCTTTTACAAATGCTTCTGCATCTGAAATGAGTCAGCGTCTTGAAAAAGAGATTGGGGAGCCCATCACAGCGCAAACTTTTCATAAACTTGGTTTAAATATCATTGCCTCTGTGCAGGGGAAAAAGCCTAAAATCTATTCTTCAGATATCCGCCAGTTTGTTCGAAAACAGCTGGATACACTGACGCAAGATGCGGCATATTTGAAGAAACTGTGTTTTTATCTGACATATAATAGTGTGAGCCAAAAATCAGAATTTGATTTTCAAACAAGCGAAGAATATGAAACGTATTTAAAATATAACCGTCCTATCACTCTTAACAAGGAAACCGTAAAAAGTTATGGCGAATTAGACATTGCTAATTTTTTAATTCAAAATGGTATAACTTATGTATACGAACAAGAATATCCTTTTGATACAAGAACTTCTGAATTTGGGCAATATCATCCTGATTTTTATCTTCCAAATTTTGATCTGTATATAGAATATTTCGGCATTAATCGCCAGGGAGAGGTTCCTGCTTACTTTTCCGATAAAAATGGCATGTCTGCATCACAAATATATCAGGAAGGGATTAAATGGAAACGAAATCTGCACCGTCAGTACGGAACGCAAATGATTGAAGTTTATGCATACGAAAAACTTGAAGAGCAGCTTTTAGTTAAATTAGCAGAACGGCTCAAAAAGGCAGGTGTTGTATTTTCGCCCATGTCTCCCAATGAAATGTGGGATAAAATAAACGGAAGCAATTCTCAAAAGCTTGATCGAGTAGCAGAATTATTCGGCACAGTTATAACCCTAGTAAAAAATAATAACTGTACATTGGATGATGTACGCAAAAGAAATCGGTCTTATAAAAATCTGACAAGCGTTAAAACTGTTTTAAATTTGGTTGAGCCCATTTATAACAGCTATCAAGAAATGCTCCACACACACGAAGAAATTGATTTTAATGACATGATCAATCTGGCTTCCTCATACGTTCAATCGGGAATGTTTTTCCACCCGTATAATTATGTTATTGTGGACGAGTATCAGGATATTTCGCAAGCACGCTATCGTCTTCTTGCATCAATGCGTCAGCAGAATGACTATCATCTGTTTTGTGTGGGAGATGACTGGCAAAGCATCTATCGCTTTAGCGGAAGTGATATTGGCTTTATTCTCAATTTTGAAAAGTATTGGGGAGCCTCTGAAATCAGCCGAATTGAGACAACGTACCGTTTTCCTCAAAGTTTGATTTCTGTCAGCAGTAATTTCATCATGAAAAATCCTGAGCAAAAAAAGAAACAGCTGCGCAGTGCCGTTGCGGATCATGGCTTTTCAATGGAAAAAATCTCAGGATATACTGACACCTATTCCGTCAGCTTTCTTGCTGAACGATTGATGGACTTGCCCAAAGGAAGTGCCGTATTGTTTTTAGGCAGGTATCGTTTCGATATAAAAATGCTTGACCGCCAAGGACAATTTTCCTATCATTATAACAATGCCGTGGGAAGAACCGAAATACGCTTTGCCAGGCGCCCTGATCTGCAAATTTCATTTATGACAGTGCACGGCTCCAAAGGATTACAGGCAGATTATGTGTTCCTGCTAAATAACAAAGCATATGGTATGGGCTTTCCAAGCCAGATTACCGATGCTCCTATCTTACAGCTTTTACTTGATAACTGTGACCACTATCCCTTTGCTGAAGAACGACGTCTATTCTATGTAGCCATCACGCGAGCAAAGAAAAAAGTATGGCTCGTCACGATTGAAGGAAACGAATCTGTTTTTATAAAGGAAATCGAAGCCGTTTATGGAGATGCAATGCGAAAAGAGCAGTATACCTGCCCGCTGTGCGGTGGTCAGCTTGTACGCAGGTCTGGCCCCTATGGGGATTTTTGGGGCTGCTCAAATTACAGAACCAAGGGCTGTCGATATATCAGAAATATCAGAAAAAGCCCTGCACCAAATACCAGCAAATAACAATTCGCGAGATTAGCCTTATTGATACTCCCCTATCCCCTTTTCCGAAGAGTGATAGGGGAGCTTTTTATCTGCACGGAATCTTCTCATTAAATAGCGTTTTTATAATGCTTTCATCCAGAATACTACCGATAAAAATTCCGGATCGCCCGCGACAGATAGGCAGCCAGCCCCGGTTCTCCGTACTGCTCATCCAGAACCTGGCTTGCCTTTTCATAATTGTCATAGGTGTCCGCCGTTCCCAGCATTACCTGCCGCTCATTTTTCAGCCGGAGGGCCGTCTTCATCGCCAGGGCATATTCACAGACCAGCATCTGCGCCTCCAGCGAAGTTTCCGACAGCCCCTCCCTTTTGCACTGCGCCAGCCGACGGCAGACCGCATCCGTCTGCCTCTGTAGTTTTTCCACCCCCTCTTTTCCCGGCGGATTGACAGCCGCGTCAATGACTCCCTGTTTGTCCCCATAGGACTCCAGCAGGATTTCTTTTGTCTCCGGCTGATTGTATAGGGTGAAGGCTTTTTCCACATAATTGCGCCGGAAAGCCTCCATGCTGCCGAACTCCTGCACAGCCGTTTCCCACATCGCCTCCGGCATATTCCCCGCAAAAACATCAAACAGCTTTTCCACATCGTCCCGCTCAAACACTTCAAAATCCATCTTCTTATCTCCTCTCCGGATTTGGTCGATACTGGCGATCAGCCGTTCCAGGTGCCTCTTTCTGGCATCCAGGGCCTGCCGCTGGCCCTCCAGTATCCGCTCTGGATCAAGGGCCGGATCCGCTAAGATTCGGCGAATTTCTCCCAGGGGCAGGGAGAGCTCCCGGAAAAAGAGAATCTGCCTCAGTTCCTCCAGCTTATCCTCTCCGTACAGCCGATATCCGTTTTCACCAACGCAGGACGGCTTCAGCAGGTCAATCTCATCGTAATAATGGAGAGTCCGCACGCTGACCCCCGTCAAGTCCGAAACCTCCTTCACCGTCCGCAGCTGCCCGTCCATCCCCGCTCCTGCGGTTTCCCTCGTTCTGCCCATAGATCTCTCCTGTTTTTCTAAAATGATAAATGGGAAAAGCGCTTTCCTGTCTATAAAGATACACCATCACGCAGCGTCATAGTCAAGCGGAGAATCCTGTTTTTTGCCGTCTGATATCATCTACTATATCCTAGACGAAGAAATTTCCAAGGACAGTATATAAAGTTTAATCCTTCCCATTTTTGAATCTGCCGTTGACCTGCTTTCATTTTCTTGTTATACTTGACTTTACTGGAATCTAACATTTCTTTTACAAAAAATTTACGTATTCCAGAATTCAGATGAAACGGGAGACTTTATGGACATATCATTTTCCGTATTTCTCGACAACATGTTTTCCAGTCCCGTGCTCTTCATCACCGTGGCCCTGACCCTGGGAGTCATCTTTGTCAATGGCTGGACCGATGCGCCCAACGCCATTGCCACCTGCGTCACGACACGGTGCATGAATGTCCGAAGCGCCATTCTGATGAGCGCCGCCTTCAATTTTCTCGGCGTCTTCATCATGACTCAGATCAACAGCTCGGTCGTCTCCACCATCAGCAATATGGTGGATTTCGGCGGCAACAGTCACGAAGCATTGATTGCCCTGTGCGCGGCCCTTTTTTCCATCGTCGTCTACAGTGTGGGCGCTTCGATCTTCGGCATTCCCACCAGCGAAAGTCACAGCCTGATTGCCGGGCTGACCGGTGCTGCCATCGCTATTCAGAATGGCATCGGCGGCGTCAACATGAATGAGTGGGCCAAGGTTCTCTACGGTCTGGTTCTGAGCCTTTTGCTGGGTTTTGCCTCCGGCTATCTGATCTGCCGTCTGGTAACCCTGGCATGCCGCAATATGGACAGGAGAAAGACCAATTCCTTTTTCAAAGGAGCACAGATCTTCGGCGCAGCAGCCATGAGCTTCATGCATGGGGCACAGGATGGACAGAAATTCATCGGCGTCCTCTTTTTGGGCCTGGCCTTTTCCCATGGGCAAAACAGCGTGGACGGAATCCTGATTCCGGTCTGGCTGATGCTTTTGTGCAGCGTCGTCATGGCCGCCGGCACCAGCGTCGGCGGAGAAAAGATCATCAAATCCGTAGGCATGGATATGGTAAAGCTGGAAAAATACCAGGGCTTTTCCGCCGACCTGTCGGCAGCCTTCTGCCTGCTTCTCTCCAGCCTTTTCGGCATTCCGGTTTCCACTACTCATACGAAAACCAGCGCCATTATGGGGGTGGGCGCTGTCAAAAGGCTTTCTGCCATCAATTTCAGCGTAGTAAAAGACATGATGCTGACCTGGATTTTTACTTTCCCCGGCTGCGGACTGATCAGCTTTATTATGGCAAAGCTGTTCATTGCTATTTTCTGACCGCCAAAACTTTCTGACTGCCAAACGGCGACAATTACTACAATACCTTTATCCCACCAAAGGAGGACGAAAATGTCCAAGAAACAAGACTCCTATTATTTTGACAATTTCATTGCCTGCACCGACCTGGCCTGCCAGGCAGCCCACCTTTTAGTAAAATCCATTGAAAATTTTGATCGCGGCACTCTTGCGGAGCAGCTGGAAGAAATCCACCGCACTGAGCATGCGGCCGACATGAAAAAGCACGAGCTTCTCAATACCCTGGCCAAGGCCTTCATCACCCCGCTGGAGCGGGAAGATATCATGCTTCTGAGCCAAAATATTGATGAAGTGACGGACAAACTGGAGGATGTGCTGATCCGCATCTACTACACTCACATCCAGGAAATTCGCCCCGACGCCATCCCCATGGCCCAGGTCGTAACTCGATGCTGCGAATCTCTCCTGGATTTAATGAAAGAGTTCCCCAATTTTAAACGCTCCAAAAAACTGAACGAGCAGATCATCCGCATCAACTCCCTGGAGGAGGAGGCCGACAAGCTTTACATCGACAGCATGTACCGCCTCCACGCCAATTCAAAGGATCCCATTGAAATTCTTTCCTGGCATGAGATCTATATCTATCTGGAAAGATGCGCCGACGCCTGTGAGCACGTAGCCGATGTAGTAGGCAGCGTTATTATGAAAAACTCCTAAACAAACAAATACACACTATTCTCCCCAACGCGCCATCACCAACCTGATGGCGCGTTCCCCACATCCCACCAAAACATTGAATTCTCTCCCCGCTTAGGGTATAATGTTCACGACAGCATCGAGCCGTGCGTGCAGATGAACAGGAGGTAGATTTTTCTATGATGATTTCGACAAAGGGGCGCTATGCGCTGAGAGTAATGATTGATCTGGCGGAGCACCCGGACGGCCGATATCATCCATTGACGGAGATTGCCGACCGGCAGGGCATTTCTGAAAAATATTTAGAGAGCATTGTCAAAACCCTGGTTCGTCATGGCCTTTTGGCCGGACTCAGGGGCAAGGGCGGCGGCTACCGCCTGACCCGTCCGGTATCTGAATACACTGTCGGCAGCATTCTGCGCCTGACGGAAGGCAGCCTGGCTCCGGTGGCCTGCCTGGATCAGAGTTCCTCTGATTCCCAGTGCGGACGGCGGGAAAATTGCCGTACCTTCCCGATGTGGCAGCACTTGGACCAGCTGATTCAGGATTACCTTGACAGCATCACGTTAATGGATTTGATCTCCCCCCATGAATGACGGGCGGAAATCTGGTTTTTCATTATTTCTCGCCGTATCTGCTCTCCCTTAAGCTTCTTCTCCGGCAATCCGCAGAATCTTCCGGACATTTCTCTGACCATTGCGCATTCCATAATTGATTATCAGAGCGCAGATCAGGCTCAAAGCCGCCGCGACCGTCCCTATGATACCGACAGCCGCATAGCCCTCTGCCAGGCGAAAGCCCCAGTAAGCTGCGGCTGCTCCCACTGTTGACAGGCCGACGGCAATGGCCAGCCACCTGCGGATTGTTCGCAGCGCCCGCAGCTGCTGCTCTGCCTCCCACAACATTTTCCTTCTCTGCTCCTGATTCATGGTTCTTCCTCCGCTCTCTGTCCCAACAGATTATTCAACGGTTCTTCTTAGTCAAGGCATATTATTTAACGGTCTAATCGTTTTAATAGGTCAGCTGAGGATCAAAGAAGCCCACCAGCACGCCCACAAAAGCAATCACCACCAGCAGAAGCATAACCTTCAGAGGGGTCATTTTCTTCTTGCTCATCAAAAACCAGCACAGGATAACGAAGACGGCACTGAGAAGCTTTGGAAATACACTGTCCAAGGTGCTCTGCAGGGTAATGCCTGCCGTCTCTGCACTAGGCTCGATAATAACCAGAGATGTGCTGATACTGATCCAGGTAGCTGCCACGGCGCCGATTACCACAGTCCCGATCATCGTGATGGCCTCACGGATAGCTGCCGCCTGTTCCCCGACCAGGAATTCCACAGCTTTCCCGCCCAGCTCATAGCCTTTAAAATACAGGAAGCGCATGCCCAGAGTGCAGATCACATTCCAGGCGATGATATAGAAAATCGCACCGATGGGGGATCCGCCGGTAGACAGGCCCATGGCAATGCCCAAAAGGATCGGGATCAAAGTTCCCACCACCAGCGAATCGCCGATACCAGCCACAGGACCCATCAAACCGGCGCGGATACCATTGATCACGTCTCCGTCCACACCCTCACCATTAGCTTTGGCCTCCTCCAGACCCGCTGTCACACCGACAATCACTGTTCCCAGCTGAGGTTCCGTGTTGAAGAAAGCCGTATAGGTCTGCATCGCATCCTTCTGCTCTTCTTTCGTATCGTACAGTTCCTCCACCAGAGGGAGCATGGCGCACAGATAGCCGAAGGTCTGCATGTGCTCCTGAGAGAAACAGGTCAAGTGCCCATAATACCAGTTCCAAAAGGATTTATTCAACGCTTTTTTGGATAATTTCTTTTCCGCCATCTCAGATATCCTCCTCATCATCGTCATAACTGCCGGCACCGCCGGTGGAGTCCGTGATCTTTTTGTTCTGCAATGTCTTGATCTGATAGGTGATAACTGCAAAGAAGCCGCCGACAATAGCTGCACCGATCAGATTGAGGCCCATGCAGGCTGCCAGAGTAAAGCCAAAGAAGAAGGTCAGAAGGTCGGTAGCCTTGGAAACTACCTGTTTGAGCAGGATAGCCACACCTACGGCAGGCAGAAGGCTTCCGACAGTGAACAAAGTTTTCATAGCGAGGCCATCCATCGGCAGATAATTCTTGATGACATCCACCATCTGAGCTCCCATCAGAGTGATAACAAAGGTGGGCAGGAAGCTGCAGATCAGGTGGGAGATCCACGGCAGCCCCATATCAACCAGATAGAGCTTTTTGAACTCACCCTTTTCCACAGCCTTCCAGCCGATGTGCTGCCAAATCAGGTTCAGCGTGGAGGTGCCATAGAACAGTACTGTTCCCAGTGTTCCCACGGCCGCCCCCATGGTAGTGGCCATCTGTGTGGCTGCCTCCCCGGTCAGACCCATATTGCGGATAGCCAGAACTGAGAGAGGTATACCTATGTAGCTGACCGCCCGGACATCTGCGGATACGGTTCCGCCGGGCGTTACCAGAGCGATATAAACCATCTGAGCTGCTGCGCCGGCAATGATGCCGGTCTGCACATCCCCCAAAATAATTCCAGTGACCAGGCCGCCTACCAGAGGCCTGCCCAGGGTGTAGTTGCCGATGACCGAACCGCCCATTCCGGGCATACTGGCCAGGCAGGCGAAGATTCCCAACAAAGCTGCTTGCCAAACACTTATACTCATACTGCTTTCCTCCTGTTAGATGGTTGCTTAGTTGAAGCCGAACTGGCCGCGGAACTTGCGCCAGTTGCCGATGGCCTCCTCTTTGATCAGCGCGAACTCTACCTCATAGCCCGCCTGCATGATCCGTTCCAGAGCCTCCGCCTCCTCCTGGGTGATGGACTGATTGTTGCCTAGCTTCGTCGTTCCTGGCCGATCGTTGCAGGGACCGATAATCACCGTCTTTACGCCGGGATTAAATTTCATATCCACCAGGATTTTGGCCATATCAATGGGGTTTTTGGCAATCAGGAAATATTGGTCCTTGCTGTCCAAAACCTTCTGCGCCTTGGCCTTAAATTCATCCAGGCTCCAGACAAAAGTTTTTTTGCCGCTGGCACTCTTGTACGCCGCCTTTAACACCGGATTGCCTGCCGCCATATCGTTGACGGCCACAATCCCGTCGCAGGGATACTCAAGAGCCCAGCGCGTGCATGTCTGCCCATGAATCATACGGTCATCTACCCGAACAAATGATACTGCCATCTTTGTGTCCTCCTTTTGATCTTCCTTATTGATCTTCTTTATTGACCTTCCTTGTTGAACGTTCTGTTATTGTCCTATTTGCATCTCTGCAGGAGCTTTATCATGCCTGTCTTAAATGTCCTCGTCTTCGCCGTCCTGTTCCACAACAAACTCTCTTACCTCTGCTCCTGCAAGAACCGTCGCCGCCATATCTGCAAGAGACGTATCGTCCTTATTCAGAGCTGCATTCAGGGCTGCCGGCAGATTCATCCCGCCGATAATCACCGTGGCAGGAAGAAGTCCCATATCGGAAATCACTCCGATAGCCGTAGTCAGCGGTGAACCGCCGATCAGATCCCCCAGCAGCACCACCTGATCATCCGGTCGTACATCCGCCAAAAGCTTTCTCAGGTTTTCCTCATAGACATCCGCTCCCATGCCGTCTTCCAAACCGGCGCTGCGGATATCCGTCCTGTCTTTTCCCACCAGCATGCCCAGCGCATTGTGCAGGCCATCCGCCAGTTTTCCATGACTGACCATCACCAAATATTTCATTTTGTCCGCCTCCTCCTTTACCCGTAGGCTCTCTGTTTTTCTTTAGCTTAAGTGTAAGGGATTAGGCGGAGATTTACATCTGTCTTGTGTCATATTTTTATCATGACAATTGTCATATTTGCAGATATGTGCAGATATATGGCTTGGGAGAAGCTGCAGGAGTTACAGAAGGAAATCAGTCACACCTGTATAAATATCTTGATTTTCTTTACAGATGCTTTATTCCCGCAGGAGAATGATATAATAAAAGTGTTCAAACGCTTAAACCAACGGAGATGAAAAATGAAAAATACAGTTGAAGATGTCCAAAGGCTGGAAAAAGAGTTCAAGGCCTGCCAAAAAATACTGGTCGCCATTGGGGATGAAACAAGGCAGCATTTGCTCTGTATTATGCTGCAAAGCGAATGCAGCGGCAATCGCGTCATTGATATTGCAAAACGGACAAACCTTTCGCGTCCGGCAGTGTCGCACCATATGCAGATTTTGAAAAGCGCAGGAATTGTAAAGAGCCGAAAAGAAGGGACTTGTATTTATTACTATTTAGCTCCGGAGACAAGCCAGCTGAATGATCTTATTACCTTATTTTGTGATATAAGAGAATTTATGAAATATGCCCCCGATAGGAGCGAAGGCGGTGATTAAAATATACAAAGATACCGCTGAAGTTACAGAATGACGTTCTCTTTTCCTTTATAATGATTTTATGGAATATTTACCTCGTCTTTACGCAGAGGCGTTATAATATTTCAATTATTAGTCATTATGGGTGATGACATGGGAAAGCATATCAAAAAGATAGTCCTTACTTTGGTTATTCTACAAATTCTTTGCACCTGCGCGTGGCGGTTTTGGCCGCATTCCTTCGCAGATATCCTTTCCGCGGATACAAGTACAATTTCTCGTTTCTCCTGTACTGTAGTTATCAGCGGAATCGATGCAGATGGGGTAGCCTTTATCGACAGCTATGAACTGCAGGCATCAGCAGAAGACGGAGAAAAATTCAGCAGTGTTATCGGTATTTTAGATCAGGCGAAATACCGGCAGAGTTTTCAAAATCTGCTGCCGTGGGCACAAACAGCCGTTTCTTCCGACGGCAGTTCTGAAAGCGCAAATATTTCCCTCGTCTGGGAAAGCGCAGAGAAGGAGCCTTGTTTTTTGACACTTCTCGAGGAAGGAAAAATGGTTGTCGGCACAGAGGAGGGCAATGGATTCTTAATCTATTATGCGGCGGACTGCACTATGTTAGATCGTCTTGTAAATTATGTGCAGGAATATGGGGTAAAAACCTGTCAAAAATGCTCACTTTTCCTCAGTTTCGCAGAAAACTTATCACGCGGCGCTGAAGCGTCACCAGGGACGAGTGAATATTTTTGTCGTCGTCCATGGCCTCTGCTACTCCTTCCTCCAGCATAGACATGGCTTCCTCGTATTTGCGGAAGGACGGCATCGTTACCGCCGTCTCCATGATCTCATTAAGGAGCTCCATATTCATCCGGCTACCTGCAGGCATGTCGGCATTAATCCTTTCCGCAGTCTCCGGAGCCGTCACCACGCTCTTCAGACCGGAAGCACCCTGGGAGAGAACGAAAATCTGTCCCTGAATTTCGGCATCATAGGTCATCAGCTTCAGAAAATCCCAGGCAAGAGCTCTGTCAGAACAGCGTGAGCTGATCCCCATCAGCAAAACATCCATCTCCGAGGCATTGGCACCGGACGGCCCCGCAGGCATCGGCAGACACTCCCACTCAAAACCGGTATACTTCTTAATTCTCCAGGGATAAGGCGAATAGGTGCGATACTCCGAAAAAAGCAAGGGCTGAAAGGCCACATTGCCCAGATCAAAATCCTGGGCACTGACCTGAGCCCCCTGATTCAGTCCATTTAACTGCTCGACAAAAAGCACGGCTTCCTCCGCCCCGGGACTGCCCACGTAGCACTGCGTCCCATTCTGATCGAAAAGCCCCTGCCCGTTGGCGTATACCGCATCCGTCCAGGTGTAGTTATAGCAGCCAAAACGGTCCAGCACGCCATTGCCGTCCGTGTCTGCCGTGACCTGACGGCAGATCTCATAAAAATCCTCCCAGGTCCAGTTCTCACCAGGCATTTCCACTCCGGCCTCCTCCAAAAGGCTTCGGTTTACAAACATCAGCCTGGGCACACACTCATAGGCCAGAGCCATCTGACGCCCCTCCCACTGGCCGCCCCTGTAGGCTGCCGGATAATAGGCCTCCTCATCAAAGGTCGGATCCGACTGGATCAACCCGCTCAGATCCTCCAGAGCTCCCAGAGAAGCCAGCATATGAAAATCCTCCGACAGGATCATAAATACGTCCGGTTCCGTCCCCGCCAGCAGCTGCTGCGCTAGCCACTCGGAATAGTCTTCTTTTAAAATTCCGCTGGTATACTCGACCCGGACCCCCGGATGTTCCTCCTCAAACCGCTCCGCCGCCAGATCTATGATATCGTAGACCGTACCGCTGGGCACATCCCAGTTGCTCTCCGCCATAATACCTACGCGGATTATCCTCTCCCTGCTGCAGCCTGCTGCCATAAGGGCAAAGAAGAGGAAAACCGCGAGGACTGATGCAGATCGAACAGAGCGGACGGCGAGCCTTCCGGCTATCTCCTTTTTTTTCGTCATATCCATATTCCTTCTCCCATATTTCTTCTCCTTCATCTCTTTCCCGCATCTCTTCTTCCCTGTCAGTTTCCCTCGTCCCCCTCCGGACGATTCACCGCCCCGGTCTGCACCGCCCAGATGGCCAACTGAGTGCGGTCCCGCAGCTGAAGCTTGCTGAGGATAGAACTCAGGTAGTTGCGCACAGTTCCCTCGGACAAATACAGCTTGGCAGAGATCTCTTTGTTGGAGAGCCCCTTGCCGATCTGGCGGATCACCTTCCACTCTGTCCGGCTCAGATCTGCGCACTGTCTTTCGTCTACCTGAATAGCCGGACCGCCCCGGGCCATCTGTGAAAAAAAGCGGATCACCTTTCCGGCCACATCGGGATTGATCATGGCACTGCCGGCAGCCACCTTGTGTATAGCTTCCGTAAGCTCATTCATCGATATTCCCTTGAGAAGGTAACCGCTGGCGCCGTATTTCAGCGCGCTGTAGACGTACTCATCATCGTCAAAGGTCGTCAGTATGATGATCTTGATATCGGGATACCGCTCCTTCACCAGGCGGGTGCACTCCACTCCATCCATCTCCGGCATGCGGATGTCCATCAGAATCACATCGGGGCGAATCAGCTGCACCGAGCGCAGCACCTCTCGCCCATTGGCTGCCGAATCGGTCACCTGTATGCCCTCCTGGGTACTCAGTACGATCTGCAGACTCTGTCGGATCAATTCCTGATCATCGGCAATCAACACCTTTATCATTCTTCATCCCCCCATCTTAACGGAATTCGGGCATCAATGCAAAAGCCATCGCTCCCGTCAAACTTCACTGTTCCGCCAAGCAGGCGGATCCTCTCTTTCATATGCGTCAGTCCGAAACCGTCCGTGATCTCCCCGCATCCCCTGCCATTATCCCGGATCAGCAGGCGGAGCATCTTTCCCTCCCGCTCCACCCTGATCCACAGATGGTCCGCATACCCGTGGCGCACCGCATTGGTCATGCTCTCCTGGACGATGCGATAAAGCACCTCCTCCTCATCGCTGTCAAACCGCAGCTGCCCGGCCCGATTGTCAAATTCCACCTTAAGGCCCGTGGTGGCCTCCGCCTGACCGATGATTTGGCGCAGAGCTCCCTCCAGCTCCTGTTTTTCCAGAGCATCAGGCCGCAGTGCCTTCACCGAGCGGCGCACGTCCGTCATTCCCTGCCTGGCCACTTCGCTGACCAGACTCAGCTGTTTTTTCGTCCCCTCCGCCGAATAGTCAAGCATGGAAACCGCTGCGTCGATGCCGGTAATGATGCCCGTGAGAGCATGCCCCAGCGTATCGTGAATCTCCCTGGCCAAACGGTTTCTCTCCCTGGTCTGCGCCATTTTTTCCGTCTCCTTGGCATAGGCCGCCAGCTGCAGATTCATCGCCTTCAAATCCTCATTGGCTTCGTTGAGCTGAGCATTGAGCTGCCGGATTCTTTCATTTTCCGCCACTTGAACACGAATCCGCATAAGAGCATAGATCATGAACAGCAGCATGTTTAATGAAGACAGCAGAGCAAAAAGGACCGTAAACAGATTGCGCACCGATACCGTGTAGTAATCCAGATAGCTGTCCACGGAGATCACCGCTGTCCTGGTGGATACGATATCAAAATCCAGCAGGATAAACATCACAAAAGCCAGCCCCAGCAGCACTCCCTTAAACCTTGTCAGTTTTCCGCCGGACATGATATCTATAGCCGCAAGCAGAATCAGCCCGCTGTAGTTCCATTGGAGTACGCTCATGATGGCCAGACAAAGCAGGATTTTTACCGCCCCCAGCAAAACTGACCAGGTCTTCTTTTCCCGCTGCCGTCCAAGTTTCATCAAAATCAGCAATACGGCGAACAGTCCCAGAGACCAAAGAGGGATGCTCCAGGGCCGCCGGGGCAAGGTCGGCAGCTGCTCCAGGAACTCTCTGGCACCGAATACCGAACAGATCCGGTCTGTCGTCACCGCCATCAGCAGAGAAAGCGCCGTTATCTCAATCAGATTTACATTTTTCATACACAGAATAACCCGATCCGGAAGCCTGTCTCTCATCCATACTCCCCCTTTACTGTCGCCTACTGCCAACGGTCGATGCCGAACTCTTCCACATTGTCCCGGGTAATCAGGCTCACCTGCACGGAAACCGAAGTGTCGCACTTTTCTCCGTCAAGCAGCCGATACAGATTCTCCGCCGCTATGCGTCCCACCTCCGAAGGAAACTGAGCTGAGGTAGCTGTCATCATCCCCTCCAAGATCATAGCCTTAGCCTCCGGAGCTCCGTCCACTCCATATACACGCACACCCTCCAGGATTCCCGCATCCTCCATGGCTGCCATACAGCCCATGGCGCTGGGGTCGTTGAGGGCAAAGACCGTGTCAAACTCCACGCCGGAGGCGATGATCTCCTCCATCACCGGCATAGCCACTTCCAGCTGTCCATCGCATTCTCCTCTGGCTACAATCTCAAAGCCCTCCTCCCCCCGCAGTGTATCTTCAAATCCGGCTATTCTGTCCAGGGAAGACTCCGCTGTCGAATGTTCCAGCAGCACAATACGGGCGGAATCTGCATTTTCCAGCAGATGTGCGGCACAGAGGACACCTGCCATATAATTGTCCGACACTACAGTACAATCCGCCAGCTCTGCCTCATAGACACCGGCGTCTACGGCAACCACTAGGATTCCCTGCTCTTTAGCCTCCTGCAGCACCGGACATATGGCCTTCCAATCCACCGGCGTCACCAAGACAGCCGACACTCCCATATCAATCAGCTCGCGAATCTGCTCAATCTGTCTGTCGCTGTCCAGAGCAGGATTGCGAGTCACTAAAACGTCTCCATTTTCCTCCACTACCGCCCGGATCTCGTCGTCGATCATCTCATAGTAGGGATTATTCATGGTCATATAGCAGGCCCCGATCAGGCGCGCCTGCTCCATCTGCCCGGCAGAAAGATCCCGCCTCGTAAATAAGAACAGGAGAAAAGCCGCCGCCGCGGCGCCGTTAAACAACAAAAGCAGCAGTGGAAAAAACCACCGCCGCCTGCCTTGTCTCTTCTCTTCCAAGCTTACTCCCCCTTCACATCGAATCAGCCGGCCATCTCCGCTTCGTCTCCGTCCAGCATTTCCTGCGCCTCTCTCAGCGCCGCCTCCAGCTGACTGTCCCCCTCTTCGTCTGAAAGCTCCACCACCACATCCGGCGTGATGCCCGTACCATGGATACAGGTTCCCCCGGGTGTATAATAGCGGTCCGTGGTCAGTTTGAGCGCCGTCTTCCCGTCGCTCAGCGGAAACAGGGTCTGTACAATTCCTTTGCCGAAGGTCTGGGTGCCCACCAGAATTCCGGCTCCCCGGTCCTGAATAGCCCCGCTGAGCGCTTCCGAGGCGCTGGCTGAGTTTTCATTGACAAGAACCACTAACGGTATGCCCAGCTCGCCTTCACTGGAATAATAGGAATAACTATGCCCGGCGGCATTCTCCATGGTCAGTACAACGCCCTCCGGCAAAAACACATCGGCGATCTCCAAGAGCACATTCAGATCGCCGCCGGGGTTGTCCCGCAGATCCAGAATAAGCGCCTCCATGCCCTGGCTCTCCAGCTCTTCCACCGCTCTCTCCAGCTGCTCTGCCGCCTTTCCCTCAAATTGGTAGAGCAGAATATAACCCACATCTCCGGTAAGCATCTCATACTCCACATTCTGTGTCTCCACCTGGCGGCGCACAATGTCCATCTCCAGATACTCCCCTGTAGAAGGACGAAAAATCTCCAGGGAAACCGAAGTTCCCTCCTCCCCGGTGATCCGATCGGCCACCTCATCCAGACTTGCCTCACTGGCCAGAAGTCCGTCCACCTGATACAGGATATCTCCGCTCAGCAGTCCCGCCTCCATGGCAGGACCGTCGAAAACACGCAGGATTGTGATCTCACCCGTCTGTACATCCTGACTCACCAGAATGCCGATACCGCAATATTCGCCGCTGTAGCTCTCCTCCAGAGCGGCATATTCTTCTTCATTATAATAATAGCTATAGGGATCACCCAGACCGTAGACCATTCCCAGATAAGCGCCATCCGCCAGATCTGCCTCCTCGTATGCAAAGAGATAATTGGCATCTATGTAATCCCTGATCTCCTCCATCTTGTCCGTGATCTGTGACGTTTCTTCGTTCTGAGAGACGCTTCCTCCCCCTATGGTGCGGCCCGCCGTGACATTCTGCGTCTGTCTCAGCCCCCGGACAGCGATGAACGCCGCTGCCGCCAAAAATACAGCTACCAGCGTGCTCAGCACACCGGTTACTACCCCTCGGCCAAATCCATTTTTCTTCTTTCCGTAGGGGTAGTAATCACCATAGTCGTCATAGTCGTAATGATCCATCATCTTACGCATATGCCTCCTCTCCTTGCACCGGCCGGCATGCCTTCCTCTGCCGCTTCGCCATTCTTCTTTTTAATCCGCTTTTTATCAGGGCACAGATACATAGTCCAGAGGATCGCGGTATTCCCCGTTTATCCGCACGCCAAAGTGCAGATGAGGCCCCGTGGAATAGCCGGTGGAGCCCACCAGTCCTATATTGTCTCCCTGCTCTACATGATCTCCCACAGAGACCAGAAGCTTTGAGCAGTGCATGTAAACCGTATACACTCCATTTCCATGGTTGATCATGATATAATTGCCCGCTGAATAGTTATACTGGGAAATAACCACGTCGCCGGCTGCGGCTGCGTAGATCTTGGTGCCCGTAGGCGCCCCCACATCCACTCCCTTGTGGAAATTTGACACCCCCTCTAACGGTGCTTCGCGTTCGCCGAATTCCGAGGTGATTCGGCTGCTGTCCGGTATGGGCCAGATAAAACTGAGACCGCCCTCGCTGCCGCTTCCGCCGGAGCTGCCTTCCTCGGCTCCGTCATCTGCAGCGCCATCCCCCGCCTCTTCCTCGCTTTCATTCTCCTGCTTCTGCTGCTCTTCTTCCTCTCTGCGGGCTGCTTCCTCCTCCTGACGGCGAATTTCCGCCTCGATTTTTTCAATCAGGGCTTCCTGTTCCTCCAGAGCTTTGGCAAAGCTGTCCACCTGATCTTCTGCACTGTCAATCTGCAGGGAATAGCTGTCCAGTTCTGCATTTTTAGCTTCCATCAGCGTCTCCAGATCCTGACGGCTGGCTTCATTGACCGCCTGAAGCTCCTCCATCTGGCCGTATTCCTGCTCGAGCTGCGTCCGCAGCTCCTCGATCTCCTGGCAGGTCTGCTGATATTCTTTGAGCATATCCCGGTCATACTCCACCAGAGTAGTTATGTATTCTGACCGGTTCAGCAGCTGTGTCATACTTTCTGCGCTGAACAAAAGCTCCAGAAACTGCATGTTTCCATTCTCATACATATATTGAATGCGCAGCTTCATGGCTTCATACTGCTCCCTCTCATCGGCCTCAGCCTGGGTGAGCCTTTCCTCAGCGGCGCTGATCTCCTGCTGTTTAGTCTCCATGGCAGCCTCCAGACTGTCGATGGTATCCTGCACCTCTGTCAGATTCTGATCGAGCTCCTCGATGTAAGAGAGCAAGTCGCTCCTGTCGCTTTTGAGATTTTCCAGCCGATCCTTTGCCGACTGCATGCTCTCCTCAATCTCGCCGATTTCATTCTGCGCATCGGAAAGACTTTCCTGGGCTTCCTGCAGCTCCTTGGAACCATCCGTCTCCTTATCCCCGGCCGCCCGCGCTCTCTGCGGCGAGGTCAGGCCCGCCGCTGCCAGAGACAGAGAAAGCACCAGACATAGTAATCCTATTTTTCTTCTGCCCTTCATATCTTCACACCTTCAAATGACGACGCACCGATGTGGCGCTGCCCAACAGGCCTATGCCTACGCCCAGAGCCGCCGCCACCGGCAGCAGCACCTTCATGATCTCCTGGATCGGCAAAAAAGACAGGAAGCCGAAGAGTACAGACATATTGCTTGCCATATAGCCGATGACCCGGCCATACAGGAAGAAAATAAGTCCCAGAGGAATCGCCGCCCCCAGCAGGCCGATAAACAATCCCTCCACCAGGAAAGGCGTGCGGATGAAGGATTTGGTGGCTCCCACCAGACGCATAATGCGGATCTCATCCCTCCTGGCTGAGATGGCCATGGAAATCGCATTGTGAATCAGGAATACCGAGACGCACAGAAGAATCCCGATCAGTCCGATGGACACATAGCCGACGGCATTATTGAGGTCGATCATTCCTCCGGCCGCGATGCTGGAGGCATTGACGCGGCGCACCCCAGGCACCTGCTGAAGCCAGGATACGAATTCTGCCTGATCCTCCACATTGTTGAGAAAAATCTCATAACTCGCCATATCCGCCAGAGGGTTGTCCTCGGCAAACCCCTCTGCCAGCTCCTCCGCCCCCCTCAGGTAATCCTCCGAAAAAATCTGCCAGGCCTCGTCCCCGGAGATATAGTTCATCTCCCGGACCTCCTCGCGCTCTCCGATCTGGTCCCCGATATTTTGTATCTCCTCCTCGCTCAGACCCTTGTCGAAAAACACCGTGATTCCCACGGTCTCCTCCACCGTTTCCATCGTATAGCGCAGGTTTACCAGCACGCAGTAGACCACGGAAAACAAAAATACGCAGGCCGTAATGGTGGCGACGGAAGCCAGAGTAAACAACAGATGCCGGCGGATATTCTTCAGTCCCTGCCCAATGCAGTAAAAAATCGTATTAAATCTCATTCTTCACTCCCGTTTATCTGTCTGTCATCAACCATGTCGCCGCGGTTCATCACAATGACCCGCTTTCCCATTCGTTCCACGATCTCCCGGCTGTGCGTCACCACCACTACCGTGGTTCCGCCGGCATTGATCTCCTCCAGCAGCTGCATGACCTCCCAGGCATTGTTGGCATCCAAATTGCCCGTAGGCTCATCACACAGCAGAATATCCGGCTGATTCACCAGCGCCCTGGCAATGGCCACACGCTGCTGCTCCCCGCCGGACAGCTCTCCCGGAAATGCTTTGTACTTTGCCGACAGCCCCACCCGGGTCAGTATTCTGGGCACATCCTTCTGAATCTGCCTGGAGGGCGTCACCACCACCCGCTGGGCGAAAGCCACATTCTCATACACATTCCGATCCTTCAGAAGCTTGAAATCCTGAAATACCACGCCCAATTTGCGGCGATAATAGGGAACGCGCCGGCGCTTCATTCCGGTGAGTTCCTCCCCATCTACGATAATCCTTCCTTCCGTAGGCTCAATCTCCTTCAAAAGGAGGCGGATCAGGGTGGATTTCCCCGATCCGCTGTCGCCCATGACAAACACAAATTCTCCCCGCTCGATGTGAAGACTCAGATTGCGAACGGCCTTCACATTCTTGCCAAAGGTCTTGCTTACATTCTCAAAGTAGATCATGTTTCTCCTCAGTGGTCCATTTTCTCGATGTAGCTCATGTATTTTACCACCATCAGAGCAATCTTAAAGGTGATTGCATCGTCAAAGGTGCGCAGGTCCAGCCCGGTGCTCTTCTGCAGCTTATCCAGGCGGTAGACCAGCGTGTTTCTGTGGATGTAAAGCTGTCTGGAAGTCTCCGATACGTTGAGATTATTGTCGAAGAACTTGTTGATGGTGGTCAATGTCTCGTCATCCAAATCCTCCGGGGATTTGCCGTTGAAAATCTCCCGGATAAACATCCGGCAAAGATGCAGAGGCAGCTGGTAGATCAGACGTCCGATGCCCAGATTGCTGTAGGCCACTACATGCTGATCGCTGTAAAAGATTTTGCCCACATCCAGAGCCATCTTCGCCTCCTTGTAGGAGCGGGAAACATCCCGAATCTCGTTGATGATGGTTCCGTAGGCGATGTGCACCCGGGCCATTGCCTCGGAATTCAGCATGTCGAGAATCGTGCGGGCTACCCGGTTCATATCGTCGTAGTCCTCATTTTCTCCCACTTCTTTGACCAATATAATATTGTTTTCATCCACAGCCGTGATGAAATCTCCATTTTTGCCGGCGAAAAGATTTTTGACGATCTCCATGGAAGCGGAATCATTCTCCTGCGCCGTCTCGATAACAAAGACAACGCGGCGCACATTAGTCTCGATGTGCAGCTTCTTCGATCGATTGTAAATGTCCACCAGAAGCAGATTGTCAAGCAGCAGATTCTTGATGAAATTCTCCTTGTCAAAACGCTCCTTGTAGGCCACCAGCAGATTCTGAATCTGGAATACCACCATCTTGCCGATCATAAAGGTGTCGTCCCCTCCGCCTCTGACCAAGAGCACGTACTCCAGCTGATTCTCGTCCATTACCTTGAAAAACTGACAGCCGCCGACCACCTGGCTCTCCGCGGGAGAATTTACAAAGGATATCACGTCTTCCCCGTAACTGCTCATACTGGGGCTGGTCCCCGCCAAAGTAACCCCTTCAGCATCACACACGCAGAAATCTGTCCTGGTAATCCCCTTAAGTCCGTCAATGGTGCTCTGCAAAATTTGATTTGAAATCATATCCGTTCTCCTTTGCCAACCGATTTTTATGTATCTGCCTCTCCCTCGAAGAACTGTAAAGTTCTCCAATCTAATTCACACTATACACATAAACCATTCTAATGCAAAACAGCAAAAAAAGAAAGAGGAAAAACGATTTTTTTCGGGCAATTCAGCCAAATATATCCATTTCCCCTTTGTCAGAAAAAAAGTCCTTGCATTCTATGTCGCAGTGCGATATATCGCAGTATAATTGTTATGAGGGAAAACAGCAGAAAGGAGGCACCGCAGATGGACGCCCATATCCGCAAAGTGTATGTTCCGATGACAGAGACCGGATTTTATATTCTGCTCTGTCTGCGCAGCCCGGCACACGGGTACGGCATTGTACAGAAGGTAAAAGAGCTGACAAGGGGAGAGATTATGCTCAGCCCCGGCACCATGTACGGAAGTCTGTCCAAGATGGAAAAGGATGGCCTGATTTGCTTTGTCCGCGAGGAGGATAAACGCAAGATCTATCAGATCACCGACCTGGGCAGAGAGGTTCTGAATCTGGAATTAAGACGAATTGAACGGCTGTATCGAAACGCACAGGAGGCATTGCTATGAAAGAGACAAAGACTGAGCTGCACTTTTTTAATATTATGGAGTACGAAAAAGAACAGGACTATCTGCGCAAACGCCACAGTGAGGGATGGAAGCTGAAATCCACATATCCCCCCGGAATCTATCGCTTCGTCCGCTGCGAGCCTGAGGATGTGATCTATCAGCTCGACTACAATCCCGAAGGGATAAAGCACCAGGAAGAATACGTGCAGTTATTCCGGGACTGCGGCTGGGAATATCTCTTTGAATTCGCCGGCTACTGCTATTTCCGCAAGCCTGCCAGCGAAGCGCAGGGCGACGAAGGCATCTTCTGCGATGACGAATCGCGGCTGGAGATGGTTCGGCGAATCTTTTACGGGCGCATGCTGCCCATCCTGATCATTTTTATCTGTCTGATTTTCCCGCAGTTTGCCGATGTGATCCGTCAGGACGGCCTGTCTTCTCCGCTCTTTATTCTCTCTCTTATCATGCTGGCTCTCTTTCTTCTGGTCTTCTGTCAGTTTGCATGGCAATACCGAAGGTTTAAGCAGGGAATTCGAAGATAAAATAAGCAAGGAGGGATGCCCGCCGCCAAACCGGCGCAGACATCCCTCTTTTTTTATCTTATCTGTATGGTTCTGGTCATTCGGCTGCCGTCCCTCAGTGGCAGATAATCTGCTGTGTAGATGCATCAAAAATGTGAAGCTTTTCCAGATCCATCACGAACCGTCTGGTCTCTCCCGTCTTGGCCTGAACATGGGCCGCCACCTTGGAGGTGAAGCTCGCGGAATCCACATCAAAATACAGATATGCCTCCGAGCCCAGAAGCTCGTATACCTTTACAACCGCCTCCAAGACATTTCCCTCTGCCTCGCGGCTGTCATCCACGGTGATGTCCTCCGGACGAATGCCGAGAACTACGTTCTTTCCGATATAGCCGCCGTCTCTCAGCGCTTTCCCCTTGTAGTCTGGAAGCACAATGACATGTCCGCCGAAAGCGGCTGTCACCGCATCTCCGTTCTCGTCAATCTTGGCCGTCACCATATTCATCTGCGGTGAGCCGATGAATCCGGCCACAAACATGTTATCCGGCTTATTGTACAGATTCTGAGGCGTATCCACCTGCTGGATTACGCCGTCCTTCATGACTACAATGCGGGTGCCCAGAGTCATGGCCTCGGTCTGATCGTGCGTTACATAGATGATAGTCGCCTGCAGTCTCTCATGAAGCTTGGCGATCTCGATACGCATCTGCACGCGCAGCTTGGCGTCCAGATTGGAAAGAGGCTCATCCATCAAAAACACCTTGGGATTGCGGACGATGGCACGGCCCATGGCCACACGCTGTCTCTGGCCGCCGGAGAGCTGGCCGGGCTTGCGGTCGAGCAGCGACTCGATATCCAGGATTCGCGCCGCTTCGTGAATGGTCGCATCGATCTCCTTGCGGGGCACCTTGCGCAGCTTCAGGCCAAAAGCCATGTTCTCATAGACGCTCATATGAGGATAGAGCGCATAGTTCTGAAACACCATGGCAATGTCTCTGTCCTTGGGCTCCACATCATTGACTCTCTTCCCGTCGATAAACAAATCACCGGAGGTAATCTCCTCCAGACCAGCTATCATGCGCAGCGTCGTTGATTTGCCGCAGCCGGACGGTCCTACAAAAATAATAAACTCCTGATCCTCAATTTCCAGATTAAAATCTTTTACCGCCTCAAAGCCGTTGGGATATACTTTTCCGATATGCTGCAGTGACAAACTAGCCATAATGACGCCTCCTGATCTGTGATTAATTTAATAAATATTATGGTAAAAGCCGGCATTTATCCGCGCCTTCTTCTTTAAGATACAACTTTTTTCGGACAAATACCATTCTCTTTTTCACCAAAAACTTCAGGCGAGCTTTAGCCAGTTTTTTATTTCCCTCAGGGAAAAAACTGTTTTTATCACAATTTTTCGAGATTCAAACTAATCATTACTGTCTGTTTTCGATAAATCCCTCTCCATACACCTCTCTGGCATCCGTCACAATTACAAAAGAATTCTGGTCAATTTTGGACACAATGTCCTTCAGCTGGACAATTTCCTTGCGGGATACCACACAGAACAGGACATTTTTAGACTGGCCGGAATACATTCCCTTTCCGTTCAGGCCGGTCGCCCCCCTCTCCAGGTCCCGCATGACCGCTTCGGCAATCTCATCCGGTTTGTCCGAGATGATAAAGGCAACCTTAGAAAACTTCATGCCCTCCAGAATCCCATCCGCGACCTTCCCCACGGCAAAAACCGCGATCATCGCATAAAGCGCATATTTCAGCCCGAAAACCCAGGCTCCGGCCAGCACAACGAGGCCGTCCAGCACCTGCATAATCTGCGCTACAGAAAAATGCCGCAGATAGTGCTGCAAAACAGCTGCCAAAAGATCCGTCCCTCCCGTAGTGGAACGGGCCATGAATACCAGCCCCGTTCCCACACCGCTTATAACCCCGCCAAAGAGAGCGGACAGCAAAAGATCATCCATATTAATCCGAATGTCCGGCAGAATATACAGGAAGAAAGACAGGCCCAGAGTCGCCACCAGAGTCCGGCGGATAAAACGCCATCCCTTCACCGCCAGAGCGGCGATAAAGACAGGGATATTAAAGGCAAGATTGGTCAGCCACAGCGGAAGTCCCAACAGCTCTTTGACAATAATGCCGGCCCCCGACACACCTCCGGTAACCAGATTGACCGGATCGTAAATCAGCTTGATCGCCGCCGCCATAATCGCCGTGCCCAAAAGCATGGTAAACCAATTATCTCCAATTAACTTTATCTTTTTCATGTTCTGGCCCTTTCTTTTCCTATCCTGCAAAAAACAAATACCCAAAAGAAGGATTTTTTCTAATTTCCTCTCAATATAATGGTACAATTTTCTTTCAAAAAAGTTTACCATTATAATATCACAGAGACTAGGAGGTAACATTATGGACTCTACATCGTACCAATCACTTCGACCATCTGCGCTGGACTATCAGGCGGTAGGACGACGTATCCGCCGCATGCGCCGCTCAGCACAGATGACACAAGAACGGCTGGCCGATGCACTGGGCGTATCGGTCAACTACCTAGGCGAAGTGGAGAGAGGCAACAAGCCTCTGTCACGAAGTCTGGCCGATCAACTTTGCTCATATTTTCATGTCACCTACGATTATCTCTATCACGGCATTCCCCTTAACACCCAGTATTTCATTCGCGAAAACATTTCCTACAAATCTCTCCAGACCTTCCTTTCCGAAGAGCTGGAGCAGTGCACTCCCGAGGAGATGCTGATCATCTCCCGCCTGGTAGACTGCTATCTGGACGTATCACGTCAGCTGAAGAAGCAGGGCCCGGCCCAAAATGACCAGGACGCTGACCAGAGTTCCCGCAATAAGAAACGGACCCCAAATTCTCCGTAATATCTTCTCTCCCTGTAGCCTTCCCTGCCTCTGGGCGACAGCGGCAAGTCTTTGGACTGAAGTACCCCCGAACAAAAGTCCCACCTGTTTTTCCCTCCGGCACAGCTTCACAACAGCCAGATAAAGTCCTCCGGCTGCTGCCAGGCCCATCAGAGCGGCCACCAGAAGGATCAAAACCGTAATCAGCATCTGCGTTCGCAGCCCTTCGTTGGACAGCATGCCGAGAAGCATCTCCTGCGCTCCCGCCACATCTGCTGTATCCGCCGTGCCATAAATCATCAGCACAGAATTCCCATTGTAAACCGCATGTACCAGCATAGGAGCCGTCAGTGAACCGGTGGCCTCATAGAGCAGAGCAAAGATCACTCCCATGACAAAGGCATAGCAGAATTGATTCAGGTTCATGTGCATCAGTCCGAACAACAATGCGCTGACCAGGATCGCCCGCCATGTGCCGCGCTTTCGATAGGTCCCATATAATAGGCCCCGAAAAATGAATTCTTCCACGACTCCCGGCAAGACAGAAATGCAGAGCAGGGAAAGCCACAGCGGAAGTCGGGAAATCGTTCCCGTCAGAGAGGCCGCCGCATTTTCTCCGCCCAGCAGCATGCTTCCCAGATTAATCAAGGAAATAAGCGGAAGTATACAGTAGGCAAACAGCACAAGCAGCGGTACTGCTCCCCAGGGCAGCGTCCAGCGCTCGCTGACCCCTCGTACAGAAGTGCGGGTGAGCGCCACGTAGATCAGCGCCGGAATCAGCAAGGTGAGCTCCCCCGAAATCAGATTCAATACCGTCGGCAGCTTTACGGACCATCCCGCCAGGGATAACCCGGTAAAAGCTGCCGATACGGCCAAATAGGTGACAATAATGGCAAAAAAGAGCCGATTGGGCATCGGTTCGCGGTCAGCGGAGCCGTTGTAATTCTCTCTCATAGTAGTCCTCCCCGGTATCCCTTCAGGACAGCCGCACGATTTCCTGGTCCGATATCTCTATTTTGCCCTCCTTGAGCAGATGGCCGGCTGCCCGTTTAAACGCCGCCTTGCTCAGACCGAAAGCCTTTCGGATCTCCTCCGGAGCCGACTTGTCTCCATAGGGCAGCCGTCCCCCTGCTTCCGCCAGCCGGATCCAGAGAAGCTCCGCGTCCTCGTCCATCTGCTTATAGGCTTTCTTGCGCACCCGCAAATCCAGTTTTCCATCGGCCCGTTTCTTCGTGACCTGTGCCGTCACCCTGTCCCCCGGATGCAAATCCTGATAGACCTGCGCAGAAGGAATCAAACCGAAATACCGGTCATCCACCGCCACAAAAGCGCCCATACCCTTGACCTCATAGACTGTGCCGCTTACAGTATCTCCCTTCTCATAGGGAGCGGGCGCCGACAGATGATCGTAGATCTTCATCGTAGCGCACAGCCTCTCGCTCTTGTCCACATAGAGGGCTACCAGGCACTCCTCCCCCTCCCTGGGTTTTCCCTTTTGTTCCTTAAAGGGAAGAAACAGATCCTTCTCCAGCCCCCAGTCCAGAAAAGCCCCTATGGGCGTCACCTGGACCACGCGCAGAAAAGTCAGCTGATCCCTGACAATCTTCGACTGGGCCGTCGTCGCAATCATCCGGTCCTCTGAATCCTTGTACAGAAGGACATCCACCACATCGCCGGGCTGCGCTCCCTCCGGCACCTGCTTGCGGGGCAGAAGCACCGCCTGCTCAGGTTTCTCCCTCTCTCCCACATAGGCGCCGATTTCCGTCAGCCGCACAATCTCCAGCTGCTGTCTTTTTCCCAATTCCATCATTTATCTTTTCCTTTCCTGTCAACGCGCAGCCGCTCTCACCGATTAACATACACGAACCGCGCCATATTATTCGACAATAGCAAGATATATCATTGATATCAATTATATCAGCTATTCCGATGCCCTTCAACGAAATTCGGCGAGTACAGCTCTCCCCCGCAAATTTTACCGATCAAAGCAGGCATGAAAAAAGCCCAGGAACAATCTGCAATCATTGTCCTAGGCTTTATAGCTGGGCTACAAGGATTCGAACCTTGAAATGACGGAGTCAGAGTCCGTTGCCTTACCATTTGGCGATAGCCCAATCATCAACGCAGAGAGTATTATATACCACATCTGCGAGAAATGCAAGCACT
>CALWGV010000082.1 GCA_944380185.1 uncultured Lachnospiraceae bacterium | reverse complement strand
CGGAATATCCGTACTTATGCCCTATTTTGCATCGGATTATTTGCCGTTTCTGGCGGACAGGATCTTCTCCTGAACGTTCTTGGGCACCTGCTCGTACTTCTCGAAGAACATCGAATAGTTGCCGCGGTCCTGGGTCTGGCTGCGCAGGTCGGTGGAATCGCCGGACAGCTCAGCCAGGGGCACATAGCCCTTGACCATCTTGCCGCCGCCCACATCCTCCATGCCTTCGATACGTCCGCGGCGGGAGTTGATGTCGCCGATCACGTCGCCCATGTATTCCTCGGGCATCGTGACCTCCACCTTCATGATGGGCTCCAGCAGAACGCAGCCGGCCTTCTGCATAGCTTCCTTGAACGCCAGGGAACCGGCGATCTTGAATGCCATTTCAGAGGAGTCTACCTCATGGTAGGATCCGTCGTATACCGTAGCCTTCACGCCCAGCACGGGATAGCCGCCCAGGATACCGGCCTTGGTCGCCTCCTCGATACCGGCGCCGACAGCGGGGATATATTCCTTCGGGATGGCGCCGCCCACCACCTCGGAGTTGAACTCGAAGGTCTTCTCTCCGTTGGGATCCATGGGCTCGAAGCGAACCTTGGCGTGGCCGTACTGGCCGCGGCCGCCGGACTGCTTCGCATATTTGCTGTCCACCTCGACGGTCTTGGTAAAGGTCTCCTTGTAGGCAACCTGAGGAGCGCCCACATTGGCCTCTACCTTGAACTCACGCAGCAGTCTGTCCACGATAATCTCCAGATGCAGCTCGCCCATACCGGAGATGATCGTCTGACCGGTCTCCTGATCGGTGTGAGCGCGGAAGGTGGGATCTTCCTCCGCCAGCTTTGCCAGCGCCTCGCCCATCTTGCCCTGGCCAGCCTTGGTCTTGGGCTCGATGGCGATATCGATAACCGGCTCCGGGAATTCCATGGACTCCAGGATTACCGGATGCTGCTCATCGCAGATGGTATCGCCGGTGGTGGTCAGCTTGAAGCCTACGGCCGCAGCGATGTCACCGGAGTACACCTTATCCAGCTCCTGTCTCTTGTTGGCATGCATCTGCAGAATACGCCCCACACGCTCCTTCTTGTTCTTCGTGGCATTGAGCACATAAGAACCGGAATTGAGCGTACCGGAGTAAACACGGAAGAATGCCAGCTTGCCCACGAAGGGATCAGCCATGATCTTGAATGCCAGAGCAGCGAAGGGCTCCTCATCCGAAGAATGTCTCTCCACCTCGTTTCCGTCCAGATCCACACCCTTGATAGCGGGGATATCGGTCGGGGCGGGCATATATTCGATGATGGCATCCAGAAGCTTCTGAACGCCTTTGTTGCGGTAAGCGCTGCCGCAGCAGACAGGGATCACCTGCACAGCGATGGTAGCCTTTCTCAGAGCGGCCTTCAGGGCAGCCTCATCGGGCTCATTGCCATCCAGATACTCCATCATCAGATCGTCATCGGTCTCGCAGATGGCCTCGATCATGCTGGTGCGATACAGCTCGGCATCGTCCTTCATATCCTCGGGGATATCCGTCACCGTGATATCCGTTCCCTTATCATCGTTGTAGATGTAAGCCTTCATCTCGAACAGGTCGATGACTCCCTTGAAATCATCTTCCTTGCCGATGGGCAGCTGAATCGGGACCGGATTGTGACCCAGACGGGTCTTGATCTGATCTACCGCTTTGTAGAAATCCGCACCCATAATGTCCATCTTATTGATGAAGGCAATACGGGGTACGTTATATTTGTCGGCCTGACGCCATACGTTTTCCGACTGCGGCTCCACACCGCCCTTGGCGCAGAACACGCCGACGGCGCTGTCCAGCACGCGCAGGGAACGCTCCACTTCCACGGTGAAATCCACGTGTCCAGGAGTGTCGATAATGTTGATACGGTGCTCCAGCGCTCCGGGAGCGGGTTTCGTCTCTTTCTCAAGAGTCCAATGACATGTGGTGGCGGCCGAAGTGATGGTGATGCCTCTCTCCTGCTCCTGCTCCATCCAGTCCATGGTAGCGGTGCCTTCATGGGTATCACCTATCTTGTAGTTGACACCGGTATAGTACAGGATACGCTCCGTCAAGGTAGTCTTGCCGGCGTCGATATGAGCCATAATACCGATGTTTCTGGTTCTCTCTAAGGGATATTCTCTTCCAGCCAAGGTTTTCCTCCTTCAAACAACTGAGGCCTGCAGATTAAAATCTGTAGTGCGCAAACGCCTTGTTGGCCTCTGCCATTTTGTGCATGTCTTCTTTTCTCTTAACGGCTGCACCCGTATTGTTGGCTGCATCCATCAGCTCAGCGGCCAGTCTCTCCTTCATGGTCTTCTCGCCTCTCTTGCGGGAGAACATGGTCAGCCAGCGCAGAGCCAGGGCCTGCCGTCTGTCGGGCTTCACCTCGATGGGCACCTGATAGGTAGCGCCGCCGACACGCTTTGCCTTGACCTCCAGAACGGGCATGATATTGTTCATGGCCTCTTCAAATACTTCCAGAGCGGGCTTGCCGGTCTTCTCTTCCACCGTCTCAAATGCTCCGTAAACAATCTTCTGCGCAACACCCTTCTTGCCGTCCAGCATGATGTTGTTGATCAGCTTGGTCACGACTTTGTTGTTGTACAGAGGATCTGCCAAAACATCTCTCTTCTGCGTATGTCCTTTACGTGGCACGTTACTTCCCTCCTTAATTAAATTTAATTAGATCATAGGTACTCACTAAATGTGTTCGCGCTCGGTAATGTATGCTGTGCGTCCTCTCGGACGCTCTCTATAACCTGCCTACAGGGTAAAAATGCTTCATTCCGTGCACTGCAACAAATCTAAGGTCCTATAGCATAGGGCCGAAAGAATTATTTCTTCGGTCTCTTGGCGCCGTACTTGGAACGGGCCTGTCTTCTCTTCGCAACGCCGGCGGTATCCAGCGTGCCGCGGATGATGTGGTAACGGGTACCGGGAAGATCCTTCACACGGCCGCCGCGGATCATCACAACGCTGTGCTCCTGCAGATTGTGTCCTTCGCCGGGAATATAGCTGGTAACCTCGATACCGTTGGAAAGACGTACTCTGGCAATCTTGCGCAGTGCGGAGTTAGGCTTTTTAGGAGTGGCAGTCTTGACAGCGGTGCATACACCTCTCTTCTGAGGAGCGGACTCATTGGTAGCTCTCTTCTTCAGGGAATTATAACCCTTCTGCAGAGCGGGAGCCGTGCTCTTCTTCTCAGCTGTCTGCCTTCCCTTTCTCACTAACTGGTTGAATGTAGGCATTTTTTCACCTCCTGTAGATTTCTTCGTTGATTTAATGTTGAATATTCGATTTCGCATCTGCCGAATATTCTCGGGCATAAAAAGTAGGCGTTTTTATGCACGCCTACTTATTATATACGTTGACTTTTTCAGTGTCAAGGGGTTTATTCATGAGTTTGCCCGGGTTTACACAGGTTTTTCATCGGTTTTACGCAAAAATCTTATTGACAAACCCATGGATGAACGGAATCCGCGCTTCTTCATTCTTGCTGACCCGAAGGATGCCGATCACGGCCAGAATCAGCACGATAAGCCCGATCACAGCGGCGCAGAAATTCAGGATTGCCGAGATGCCCGTGCCCACGAAAGGAATCCAGGTTATAATGCCAAACAGGTCGATAATCACAGAGACCAGCGCATTGACCAGGCTCAGGAAAAAGGCCTCCATCGTCTGGCGCGAAGTCCATTCATCCTTCTCGGCGGCAATAGCAAAAATTGTGATCAGACCGCACAGCAAAGTCTGTCCAAAGATCGCCAGCAAAAACGCCATTGCCGGATAAAACCACAGATTAAAGCCATAATTACCTTTTCTCATCATACTTACCTCTTTATCTTTTGGTAGTTTTCCCGCCTCCCGGCTCCCATGAGCCCTCCCACTGGAATGGGGGAAAACTTCTTCTCTATTGTAAGTCACCTCCCGGAAAATTACAAGTTAATTTCACGTCAACTATTTATCTGCTTATCTGCTGCAGGCTTTACCGGCAGATACAGTTTAAAGTAGCCTGCGCTTCCTCTTTCCCCAAACTCACCGGCCAGGACGGTCCCCATCATCGAGCCTGCAGGCTCATAGCCTTTGCGCCCGATATAGCTGAGAATAGGAGTCAGCTCATCTCTTCCCATCCAGCCGCTCTCTGCCCGCAGAACAGTTACCGCCATGGTTCCCTCGTAGGACAGACGATAGTCCGCCAGCGTCTTTTCCAGTCCCATATCCTGCACCCAGTCTTCCCCCGCAGCCATTCCGTAGTATTCCTCATAGTCGAGAGAGGGATTGACAAGTATCTCCTCCGGCACATAAAAAACCTGTCTGGTGCAGGGGATATGCTCCTGAAGCTTGGCCAGCAATTTATCCGTCTCCTTGCCGCTGCTGAACTGATACTGAGGACCGTTTTTCAGCACGGCATAGCAGCTCTTTTTTGCTGTCTCAAACCAGCACCGGCCCGTTTTGGCCGAGGCCTCTGAGACACTCGCCTCCCATTGGCCGATGGCCCGTTCCAGCCGCTCAAGCTCCCGTCGCTTCTCCCCCACTTCTTTCTTTCTGCGCGCGAAAGCACTGTGGATCGCCGCCATGTCGCCTCCGTTTAAGAGTTCTCTCGTTTCTGCCACAGAAAAGCCCATGGAGCGATACAGCTTGGCCTGAAGAGCCATCCGCAGGTCCATCGATGTGTAGTCCTCACGGCGGCCGGACCTGCTGTTCACCGACAAAAGTCCCTCTTTTTCATAATGACGCAGCGTCCCTGCATTTACGCCCAGCGCCTCAGCCGCTTCTCTCACCAGATATCTTTCTTCTTCCATTCCATCACCTTCCTGCCTATTGATGCGTACCTGATTAATGAGCACCTGATTGATGAGTACCTATTTGTGTTTTTCTTTTCCCTCTTCAGTATACTCATAGAATACCACATTTTTCCGCAAAATTAAACTGTCTTGCCGATATCAGGCAGGATATTGATGTCCTATAAAAGTTTTTTGGCCTCTTCCAGCACAGCTCTTCCATTCATTGTGCCGTAGTTCTTCATATCCACCGCCGCGATGGGGACGGAGGGATATTTAGCCTTCAGCTTCGGCACATTGAAGCGGATCTGAGGTCCGATCAACACGCAGTCGCTCTCCGGAATGACGTTTGCCGCCTCGGCGATGCCATAAGCATGTATCTCACAGTCAAAGCCTTCTTCCTTTGCCGCCTCCCGCATCCGATTGACCAGCAGGCTTGTGCTCATTCCCGTAGAGCACAGCAAAACGATTTTCTTCATCAAAATCACAGTCCTTTCTCGCAGATTTCCCGAACCACATCATCTTTGATGGTTACTCCCTGCCGCTTTAATTCCTGAATCTTGTCGTGGAAGCGAGGCAGGAATTTTTCATTGGCTACCAGCATTTCATCGAGGAGAGCTTTGGCCGGGCGGCCTCCGCAGACAATGGGATTGATCTGGAATGCCTGCAGGGCCATACCGTAATCTCCCTTTACTGCAGCCTCGATGATGCACTCCTCCATGGCCTTCATCACCTGCAGCCAGCCTCTCTCTGCCGGTCCGAATTTCCCCCAGGCCAGAGGAACAGGCCCTTTCGCTGTCATGCGGCTGGATACCTCCACGGCGCAGTCCACCGGCAGGTCGCTGAGCGCCCCTTGGTTTCTGGTCGAAACCACCATTATGCTTCCCTTATTATTATAGATTGAATTGATACACTCGCAAGCTGCATCGCTGTAATAGGTGCCGCCTCTCTTGGACAGCTGCTCTGGTTTTACATGAAGTTCTTTATTTTTATAAATTTCAAACAGCTCCGTCTCCGTCTTTTTTACCAGCTCTGCCCTCGTCTCATGCTTTTCATACTGTCCCAGCTCATGACGCAGCATATCGCTGTACATATAATAGTAGCGATGATATCCGCAGGGAATGCAGTCCATAGCCCTGAGCTGCTCCTCGATAAATTTCTCCTTGTGGATATTGGCCGGCGTGCCGTCGTCTTCCACCTGAAAAATCTGGTTGATAAATTCCGACGTCAGATTGCGTCCATCCTTGGCCGAATATACCCGATGATAATGAAAGTGATTCAAACCGGCAAACTGGAAAATATAATCTTCCTCCGTTTTTCCAAACATGGCAGGTTCCTTGATCATCAGGTTGATCGGTACATTGCACAGCCCCACGCATTTTTCCCATCCGCCGTAGCGCAGCACAGCCTCTGTTACGATGCCGGATGGATTGGCAAAATTAATCAGCCAGGCATCCGGGCAGAGTTCCTTCATATCCTCGACAATCTCCAATATCACCGGGACGGTCCGCAGAGCTTTGAGCATTCCGCCGGCTCCATTTGTCTCCTGTCCCAGCTGTCCATGGGAAAGCGGAATCCTTTCATCTTTGATCCGGGCATTCAGAAGCCCCACACGGATCTGCGTGGTGACAAAATCTGCCCCCGGCAGTGCCTCTCTCCTGTCCAGAGTCAAATGAATGTCCACTTTATAGGGGGAAGCATCCCACATTCTCTGTGCCAGAGAGCCGACGATCTGCAGTTTCTCCTCTCCGCCTGCCGTGTCCACCAGCCAGATCTCGCGAATAGGCAGCTGTTCGTATCTTTTGATAAAGCCTTCCATCAGCTCCGGCGTGTAGCTGGAACCTCCGCCGATGGTCACGATCTTTACTCCCTTCTTATCCATAATTTCTCCTTCCTAATAATATCAGGCCTTTCTGCACTTTAAGTTCTGTAACCAAATGACAGCTGACTGCCGATTTTTACTCCTTTTGTTTGTTTGCAATCAAGACAAAGGGAATGTAGAGCAGGAATACCAAAAACAATCCTACTGCCTCGGTAATCATCGTGGGAATATGTCCGCCTGTGGCCAGGAATGATTTCAATATAATCGGTGTGGTAGCCGGTATCGCATAGGCCATAGGCGTTGCGAAGCCGATCGCCGTCATGACATAGCCCCAGGTAATGCTGACAGCCGGTGCCAGAATAAACGGAATGGCATAGATCGGATTCATCACAATGGGAAGGCCAAAAATCATCGGTTCATTGATATTGAATACCGCCGGAGCTATGGAGAGCTTGGCCACCGCTCTCTGCTCCTTTCTCTTGCCAAACAGCAAAATAGCTAACGCCAGCATTCCCGTCATGCCCGATCCGGTTCCGGCAGAAAAAACTGAGATAAAGGACCGATTGAAGATATTTGTGGCTACTCCTCCCGCCAGAACTGCATCTGTGTTTTCCTGCAGGGCCACCAGCATAGTTGCCACATAGATAGGCTGCAGCACCTGAGGCCCATGAATGCCGAAGGACCAAAGAAGATTGGAGAACATAAACAGAAAGATGAAGCCCGGAACCGTGGTGATAATATAAGAAAATGGCGTCTGTATGCACAAAGTGATAGCTTCGCTGACTGTCATTCCAAAAATCGCCTCAAAGGCAAAGGCAAACACAGCAAAGGCCAGGATCGTCAGCATGCCGGGGAACAGCGTGGAAAAGGAAGCGCTCACATTCGGCGGAACAGAATCGGGCATTTTGATCACCAGCTTTTTGGTTTTCGTCAGCCGCAGGTACAATTCCGTGGAGAGAATGCCTGTGATAATCGCCATAAACAATCCCTGGGAATTTGTAAAACTGACCGACAGCACGTTGCTCACCGTATAGGCCTCTCCACTGTCTGTCGTTCCGCTCACTGTGGTGACGCACATGCTGATGTAAGCGCCCAGCGCCACAATGGGCAAGAGGGGATCGTTTTTCCCATAATGTCTTCCCAGGTCAATGGCAATCAAAATCACCAGTCCAATGGCGATAAAATTCATGGTCGCGTAGTTGGCCGCATTAAAAATCGGCATCAGGCTGCCCAGCCACTCCAGGCCGTGAATCTTTGCCAGAGAAAAACCGGTAGTCGTGGTTGAACAAACCACGCTGGTCATCAGCGAGCAAAAGGCACCGCAGATAATGATCGGCAGCAGCGTGTTAAAGCCATTGCGTATCGCCGTCAGATACCGGTTCATCTGAAGTTTCTCTGCCACTGCCAACAGAATGTTTGTCGCTTTTTCTTTCATCTTCTCTCTCCTTCTCTTCTGTATTAATGTCTTTCGCCCAGGATAGCAATGATCTCCGCGGCCAAGTCTTTCACCGTCATGGCGTTCATCACATGATCCTGTGCATGTACCATCAGCAAATTCATCTGCACCGGCTCGCCCTCCAGCTCCGAGCGGATCAGCGAAGTCTGCACCTCATGGGCACGCAGCATAGCCGCATCACACTCCTCCAAAAGGTGCTCTGCCTCCTCCCGATTGCCCAGCCTAGCCTCCCGAACAGCCTGGAGCGCCAGGCTTCTCGCGTCACCCGCCTGCACGATGGCTTCCATCACCGTAGTTTCAAAGTCTCTGTCCATCTGTCTTCCTCCTTTAGTCTCTTCCCCTAATCTCTCGATCTCTCCCTCATCTCTCCTGTATCTGTTCTGTCTGCATCTGCCCTGTCGATGTCAGTATGCTAACATTTTTCCGCTCACAACTCCAACCAGAATCCTTCCTGAACTATTCCTGCAGGTTTTCGTCTCCCTGTCTGCTTACCCCTTCCTCGCCTGACAAAAGACTGATCAATGTCTCATAGTCCCGGGAGCCGATAAGCCGCCTCACTTTTGTCTCATTGAATACCAAATCTGTTGTAGCCTGATAGAATCGTTCAATATCATCATCTTTTTCCTCCCCCAGAACAGCAAGAAGCACTACCTGCACCTCGTTATGCCCCCACCAGATTGGTTTGTCCAGAATCGCAGTGGCCACAAATTTTTCCCTGGTCATAACCCGGCTGGGATGCGAGATAGCCACCAGATTTCCAAAGTCTGTCTGTCCCATTCGTTCTCGCTCCAATACGGCATCTAAAAAGCCCTCCGGCAGCGGCCGCACTGCAGCAATATGCGTACAGATTTTTTCTAAGACCTCCTCCTTATCCTCCCCGTCAAGATGAGGAATAAAAAGTCTTTTGTCATAGTAATTGTAGAGGAAGGCGCTGCTCCCCCTCTCGAAAAGTCTCTGATAGCTGTCTATCTCTTCCCGATCAGGGAAAAGCGATATCTCAAAGACCGGCACCGGCAGGGATAAATTCAAAGGCACCGTGGTAAACACATAGTCAATGGCCTTTCCCTCAAAGTCAAAATCCTCCAGATCGAAAACCGAACATTCATAAATCTGGTCAATATATTTTCCAAAAGCCTGTTTGTATCTGTACAGAAAAAGCTGAGAGCTTCCCCTTCCGGATACACACACCACCACAATATTTTTCCTGTCCACATATTTCCCCTGTTTTTCCAGGGCCAGGGCAAAGAGAACAGCAAAATATCCTATCTCATCTTCCGGAATTTCCCTCCCATAATGTCTACACAGTGCACTGCAGGCTGTAGCAGCCAAAGTATAGGCAAAGGCATACTCCTTTTTGATTTTGTCCAACATAGGATTTTTCAGCGGTATCGCGTATTTCATTCGAATATCAAAAGGGACCATATGTTGGTTTAGCGACATGCGAAGCTCCAAATTATCACGGAAGTCAATGCCGTTCCCTTCGTACACAGCCTCCAGCATTTCCAGAACCATCTCGTCGATTCTGCTGGAGATCACCAGTCCAAGACTTTTCCGCTTCGCCGTGCTGGGCGATGTCTTTCCGCTGATATGGATTGCCAGATACAGCACTTCGTCCTCTGGGTAATGAATCCGCATGCTGCCGGAAATCTCCCGTGCCGCAGCTTTGGCTGCCTCCAGAGCATGCTGCCCCAGATTCGCACTCAATTCCTGCTTTTGTTCATCAGAAATCTCAACCAGGTGTCCACGGCGAATACGCCCATTTGCCACATAGATATGAAAAATCAGCGATTCAAAACCGCTCTCTGATGCCTGCAGTCCAAAATCTTTCAGGTTCTTTTTCAGTATATCTCCCAGGCAGCGCATATCCGCCTGCTGTTTGGGCGGCTGCATCCGGATTCGATCATCCCGCAGAAGGCAGTTGGCGATGCATATGCGCCGGTCAAATTCACTGCCATCTACACAAATCCCGTAGTTTGGGCGCCGTCTGACCTGTAAGTGATACAAATTCAAAATATCTTCCGCCCGTTTCAGATCGCTGCTCAGCGTGTTGCGGGAAACATATAAAAACTCGCTTAAATCGTCCAGCTTTACATAATCATCATGATTCAGCAGATAAGCCAGCAGATAAGTCACACGTTCCGCCGATGTGACCGGCATTTCCATTCTTTTTCTGCGCTGCTGCTCCTTCCACTGCTCATATTTTCCCCGATCGGTGATCTCCAGACGAAACCCCGTATTAGGTCTGGAATATATTTGCGCTCCGTTTCCCTCCAGCGCATGGTTTATCTCGCCAATCCGTATCCGCACAGTTCTCTCACTGATCCCCACCGCCTTGGCAATACGGACTGCCGTCGTATATTTCCCCGACTCCAGTTGATTCAGAATCTGTTCTTCCTTATATTCCATCGCCTATACCCCCTGATATTCGGACCTGATTCTGATGAGATTCTTTCCTGTATCTTAGTATTTTAATATTTTTTTCTTTCCGACTCCACCCGGAATCTTTCCGCAAAAATCCTGCAGAATTCAGGAGGAGTCCGGACACAAAAAGGCAGCCGCCCGCAAAATCGCGGCGACTGCCCGAATTATTTTCTTTATTATTATTCTTCGCAAGCAGCAATTACATATTCAGCACACATACCATCTCATGCCACCGGCCGCCTCCCCAAGTGGAAGCGGAGGCGCCTCTGTCATGGAATCCCATTTTTTTATACATTTTGACTTTGGAGTCGGCACAGGTCAGCACGACCCATTTTCTGCCCCGCTCTGCTTCCCGCCGCAGATACTGGGACATTAGCTCCCTGGCCAGACCTCGCCCGCGATACTGCGGCAATACATCCAGGCCCAGAAGCATAATATTTTTGCCCTCCGGCCTGTGGAGACCGGCATCGGAAAAAAACTCATCCCGAAAACTCCGCTCGTCCGTGGCAATCCCGTTCAAAAATCCGGCCAATCTGCCGTTTTCTTTGTCCACCGCCACCAAAAACAGCTCCGGCGCGGCGGCTGCGCGTTCCCGAATCATCTTCTCCGTGCACGCTTCTTCCGGCGCAAAGCAAATCCTCTCAATCTCTGCCGCAGCAGCGGCCTCCTCCGGGCGAATGCTGCGAAAAGCAAAACGCTCGTTCAGCCGTTTATCTGCAAAACCGCATTTTTCCATAAAAAGTAACTTCCCTCCATAGAAATATCTTTTCTCCCAGACGTTGAACCATCAACATCTTTACCCGCCAATCATGCTGATTTTTTCAGGCTTTTATCCAGCTATACATGTTGATTCATCAACATCTCTGTACAACAATAATTATATCTTCCGTTTTCTGTTCTGACCGCAGCAGCCATGCCGGACAGTCTCCCCCATAAACCATATGGCGGACAGTCTCACAACCATCCGCCATACCCCAACCACATTCATTGACCGAATTCAGGTTCTTTCTCTGCTCTTTTCCTCCAGGATTTTCTCCAGCTCATCCACCATGCTGTCGAGGGGATTATCATCCAATGCCTCGATCTGTCCGGCATCGCAGGCCTCAGCGATCTTGGGATCAATAGGCATACGGGCCAGCACCTTCAGCCCATGCTCCTTCGCCACCTCTTCGATGTGGCTCTTGCCAAAAATCTCATAATCCTTGCCATTGTCAGGGCAGTGGAAATAAGACATATTCTCCACCAAGCCCAGGACGGGAATATTCATCATCTCCGCCATCTTGACTGCCTTGGCCACTATCATGCTTACCAATTCCTGCGGTGAAGTGACCACGATAATCCCATCCACGGGCAGAGACTGGAATACGGTCAGCGGCACGTCTCCGGTTCCCGGAGGCATATCTACAAAGAGATAGTCCTCGTCCTCCCAGATTACATCGCTCCAGAACTGCTTGACGGCATTAGCAATCAGCATTCCGCGCCACACCACAGGATCATCCTCGTTTTCCAGCAGCAGATTCACCGACATTACATCGATGCCTGTGGAGCTCTGACAGGGAAAGATCCCATCGCTATTGCCCAACGCCTTTTCATGGATGCCGAAGGCCTTCGGAATCGAAGGTCCCGTGATGTCCGCATCCAGAATTCCCACGTTATTGCCCCGGTTGCGCATGGCGCAGGCCAGCAGAGAGGTAACCATGGATTTGCCCACTCCTCCTTTGCCGCTGACAATGCCGATCACCTTTTTTACATTGCTCCATTTATGAGGGGGCGCGGTAAAATCAGGCGCTCCCTGGCGTTCACTACAGTTGGCGCTGCAGCTGCCGCAGTCATGGCTGCACTCGCTCATGATTTTTCTTCTCCTTTCCTCACAGGCCTCATTTGTCCATATTTTTGAACATCAGCCATATCTGTTTCTTCATTATAATTGTTTTGTTTTACCTGGTCAAGACATAGGCCGGACATTCGGACATTCCATCGTCAAATGAAATTCTAAATAGGACCTAAACAGAATCCAAATAAACCCCAGACAAGATTTGCAACTGATAGTTGCCCTATAGTTGATTGCCTGTCCCTCAAACCTATGCTACACTTTAGGTACAGCAAATATAAGGGAGGCGCTTTTTATGAGTCTTGGAGAAAGAATAAAAAATTGTCGAAAGAGCGCCGGCTTTTCCCAGGATAAGCTGGCGGAGCTTGTAGGGGTAAGCCGCCAGGCCGTTGCCAAGTGGGAAGCCGGACAATCGGCTCCCAGCACCGAAAATCTGTTTCGGCTGGCAGACGCCCTGGATACCACCGCAGACATGCTTCTTCGCTCTGATGAGGAAAAAGCAGAATCCTCCGCCGAGCAAATCTATCAATACTTTCAGCTACAAGAAAAAAATAAGGCCGCGATGCGCAGAGCAGCAGGAAAGAAAAATCTTCTGCTTGCCCTTGGCATCGCAGCCGCATATTTTTTGGTGTATCTGACCGGACAGCTCATTACGACCGACGCAAACTCCCACTCCCTCATGGGGCGAATCTTCAGCGCCGACTCCCGCTCCTATCTCTTTGGGTGGCTGCTTGACCGCAAACTGTTCTGGCTCTCCATGGCAATATCCACTCTTCCGGCGCTCTTTGGCAGATATCGTTTTTCCCTTACGACACTGGGTGTCTTTATCGCCGGCATCTTCGCCGGAGAGCTTTTTGGCCCTCATCCGGCAGGTCAGCCCTATGGACACGGCCATTACGGATGGGCAATCTGGGGCGGGATGTACCTCGTATCCATCATCATGGGGATTATCCGGGAAAAAATAGCCCGAAACGGTATCTCCCTCAAAAGCCGGCGCGGCTTCGTCTGGCTCACTGCTCTGTGCGGACTCTGCATTGCTGTAATCATTTTGAGCCTGCTTGGCCGACCGGATTGGCCGCCTTATCCGTCCGGCAGATAAGCCGAACGGCCTTGTGGCACTCCTTCTCTTTCGCTATTCTTCTGCATCCAGCCTTTTTACTCTGCCCAACAGAATCCAGAGAATAACGGTAAGAGCTGTCAGCACCAGAGCCTCGCTTCCGGCAGTCAGCCACAGGGATGCCGCGGAAAACTTCACCCCGACAAAAGTCAGCGCAATTCCCGCTGCCAGGCCGCCCAATATCCCGCACATAGAGGCTGCGCTCTGCTTTACCACCTGCATCTGATTCTCCCACTGATAGCGGGGAAATTTCAAGTTGATCCACACACCGCCTACCGCGGTCAAGCAGACAGCTGCTCCCGACAGAAGAAGCATGGCCAGGGCATCGATCGGCTCAGGGTGCAGGCCGATAAACAAAAACAGGCTGCTCAAAAGTGCTCCCGGCAGACCGATAGTCAGATTTACCAATATTTTGGAGAGAAAAATCTGGCGGGGCTGTACTGGTGAAGACTGCAGAATCCAGAGCTGCCGCCCCTCCAGGGACAGAGATACGCAGGCCGTATTACTCATCGGCAGGATAATCACCGGCAGATAAAGCATGATTCTTTCCAGAAAAGCCTCACTTCCCTCCAGACCATTCAGGGAACCCATAATGCTGTCCGGCCCCAGAAAGCAAATCGCTGCTGCGGCGGCTACTGCCATCAGCACGCCAATCCCCATATTGGTCACGTAAACCGGCGAAGAGATGAATGTCTTCCACTCCTTTTGATACAGAGCTGCCAGTACCGAGCGTCCTTTCATTTTCCCTATTTTATAACCGTGGGCCGTCCGATGCGCCGTAAGCCCGTTCTGTATCCTTTGATAAAACGCAGACAGCACGATCGCGAAGACCAGATACAAAAGGATAGAACTGCCGGCAAAAGCGGCAAAAGCCGCAGCATTTTCTTCGCAGACCGCCGTGGCAAACCAGGCAGACGGCGGATAGAGCCGGGTCAGCACACCGGCCAGCATATCTCCCAGAGCAGCTATGGTACCTGCATTCAGCTGACTTTCATCCATGGCGCCTATGCGGAAGGAAAAGGCAAGGATGGCAAACGTCAGAACCATCGTCAGCAGGATATAGACCGCGTTGCTGTAGCGGAAGCGAGAGGCTACCGCCGCCACCAAAGCGGCCGCAATGGACGCTACCGTGGTCGGAATCAAGCTGCCGAAGAGGATTCCGCCAATCCAGAATAGCCAGGGCAGCGGCCCTGCCGCATAGGGGATATAGGCTGCCGCCATCACCCCCATTACCCCCAGGGAAAATATCGCATTAAACAGATAGAGCACCGCAAAACGGCTGCTGATCACCACCCAGGTCGGCACCGGAAGCGCCGTTAGCAGCTCATAATCCCGGCATCCAAAGAGGGTGCCGTTAGCCTTCAGGAAGGTAAAAAAGATCGTCACCAGGCTGCTGATCGTCAGCGCGTAGAGAGGAATCAATCGGGACAGGCCCAGAGCTCCCAGACCTGCTGCCAGCATATAGCAATAGCCGAGCAGCATCACAGCCAAGAGAACATAGAGCATCCCCATCAAAACAAAGCGTCCCGTTTTTTCCTTTCGGCGCATTCCATCCAGTCGAAGAGTATTTAGTATCTGCACGCAGATCAGCCGCCGCAGCTGGCTCATGCTGCCGCTTCCGCTCACACTCGCGCCCCTGCTTCCCCTCAGGCTCTCAGCCGCACTCGTGCTTTTGCCCATATCTCTATTCATTTTCGGTCACCTCCATGAACACTTCCTCCAGGGAATTGTCGCGGACCAGCTGATCCATATCGCCGTCCACCACCATTCGGCCCTGGCGGATAATGCCCACCTTATTGCACAGTTTCTGCGCCACTTCCAGCACATGCGTGGAAAAAAATATGGCTCCGCCCCTGCTGCACAGTTCCCGCATGATCTCCTTCAGCGTCAGACTGGCCTTGGGATCCAAACCGACAAAGGGCTCATCCAGCACCAACAGCTTGGGGTCATGGACCAGCGCAGAGATAAGAGCAGCCTTCTGACGCATTCCATGGGAATATGAACCGATGGGGTCTCCCAGAGCGTCTGTTATCTCAAATCGCTCCGCATACTCCCGTATCCTTCTCTCTTTCTCCCGAACCTCCACGCCGAAAATGTCGGCGATAAAATTCAGATACTGAATACCGGTCAGATGTTCATAGAGATCCGGGTTGTCCGGAATGTACGCCGTGATCTGCTTACAATAAAGAGGCGCGCGTTTTACATCGTGTCCATCTATCTCAATGGTCCCCTTCTCAAAATCCAGCACACCCACCACCGACTTGATCGTCGTGCTCTTTCCCGCTCCGTTATGCCCGATAAATCCATAGATATCTCCGTTCTTCACAGTCAGGGACAGATCGTCCACCGCACGTTTTCCGCCCTTATAAGTTTTTGTCAGATGCCGGATAGTAAGCATACAAAACCTCCTCCGTTCATTTAGATTTTTGTCTAAGCATAGGATAGCACATTTTTTCAGAAACGCAATAGATTATTTAGATTTTTGTCTAAATATTGTGTTAAGATTGGCCGCCGTACATAGCCGAAAAAGTCCCCAAAACCAGAAAGGGTCTCCCGGACCATAAATATGGTCTCCGGGAAACCCTCGGCATTTAAAGCTATATTACGGCATTTATCTTGAGATATTATTCTTCCGGGTCCTCATCCGGGTCACCCTCAGTAATCTCCAGCAGCTCCTCGTCTACAGGCGCTTCCTCATCGGCCTCAGCCGCTCTCTGCTCGCCGGCTGTCTCCATCGCTTCCGCATAAGGATTCTCACCAGTCTGCACTGCAGCCTCATCAGCCGCCTCTCCGGCAGTCTGTACGGCCTCGTCTTCCTCAGAAACCATCAGGACATCGTTAGCCTTGGTCTCTGTGCTCAGTTTTACTGAGCGATACCGCTTCATACCGGTACCGGCAGGGATCAGTTTACCGATGATGACGTTTTCCTTCAGACCAATCAGCGGATCTACCTTGCCATTGATCGCCGCCTCCGTCAGGACCTTGGTGGTCTCCTGGAAGGAAGCCGCCGACAGGAAGGAGTTGGTCGCCAGAGATGCCTTGGTGATGCCCAGCATAATCTGCTTGCCCACGGCAGGCTCCAGTCCCTCCTCGATGAGCTTGCGGTTCATGTCCTCAAACTCCAGCACGTCCATGGAGACGCCGGGCAGTACATTGCTGTCGCCGCTCTCCTCCACACGCACCTTCTTTAACATCTGACGGACGATGACCTCTACGTGTTTATCGTTGATTTCCACGCCCTGCAGGCGGTACACTCTCTGCACCTCACGGATCATGTAATCCTGCACTGCGCGCACACCTTTGATCTTCAGAATATCATGAGGATTTACGCTTCCTTCTGTCAGCTCATCGCCGGCCTCCAGCACCTGTCCCTCCTGAACCTTGATGCGAGAGCCGTAAGGGATCAGATAGGTCTTGGTATTGCCGTCCTCAGGATTGGTGATAACCACCTCGCGCTTCTTCTTGCTGTCCTTGATGGTGACCACACCGCCAAACTCAGCGATGATCGCAAGGCCCTTGGGCTTTCTGGCCTCAAAAAGCTCCTCAACACGGGGAAGACCCTGTGTGATATCGTCTCCGGCCACACCGCCGGTATGGAAGGTTCTCATGGTCAGCTGCGTACCGGGCTCACCGATGGACTGAGCTGCAATAATACCTACAGCCTCACCCACCTGCACCGGCTGACCGGTAGCCATATTTGCGCCATAGCACTTGGCACAGACGCCTACATGGCAGCGGCAGGTCAGAATCGTGCGGATCTTCACCCTGGTGATTCCGGCGGCAATAATAGCCTTGGCTCTGGCCGGCGTAATCATCTGGTTGGCCTTAACCAAAATCTCGCCGGTCTCCGGATGAACGATCTCTTCGGCTGCCACACGGCCAGTGATACGGTCCTCCAGACTTTCGATGACCTCATTGCCGTCCGTGAAAGCAGTTACTTCCATGAAAGGAATCTCGTCGGACCCCTCGCAGCAATCTGTCTCGTGGATGATCAGCTCCTGAGACACATCCACCAGACGTCTGGTCAGATAACCGGAGTCAGCGGTACGCAGAGCCGTATCCGACAGACCCTTGCGGGCGCCGTGAGCGGAGATGAAATATTCCAGAACATCCAGACCCTCACGGAAATTGGACTTGATGGGCAGCTCGATGGTACGGCCTGTGGTATCGGCCATCAGTCCGCGCATACCGGCCAGCTGTTTGATCTGCTTGTCGGAACCACGGGCGCCAGAGTCAGCCATCATGTAGATGTTGTTGTACTTGTCAAGACCAGTAAGCAGGTCGTGGGTCAGAATATCGTCGGTCTTTTTCCAGGTATCGATTACTTCCTTATATCTCTCCTCCTCGGTGATCAGACCGCGGCGGAAGTTCTTGGCAATCTTATCAACAGTGGCCTGAGCATCCTCGATCAGCTGCTTTTTGCTGGCAGGCACCGTCATATCGGAGATGGAAACCGTCATAGCCGCCTGAGTCGAATACTTGTATCCCATGGACTTGATATTGTCCAGGGTTTCCGCCGACTTGAAAGCGCCGTGCACATTGATGACCTTCTCCAGGATCTGCTTCAGCTGCTTTTTGCCTACCAGGAAATCAACCTCCAGCTTCAGCTCGTTGCCGGGGATACTGCGGTCCACAAAGCCCAGATCCTGGCTGATAATCTCATTAAACAGGAAGCGTCCCAGGGTGGATTCCACCAGCCCGGTCACCGTCTGACCGTCCTTGGTGACGGTACTGCGGCGCACCTTGATTCTGGCGTGAAGATCCAGATCTTTATTCTCATAGGCCAGGATGGCCTCATTGAGGCTCTTAAAGCACTTGCCCTCGCCGGTCGTTCCCTCCCGCTCCTGGGTCAGATAGTAGATACCCAGCACCATATCCTGGCTGGGTACGGCCACAGGGCCGCCATCGGAGGGCTTTAAGAGGTTATTGGGCGACAGAAGCAGGAAACGGCACTCCGCCTGTGCTTCCACAGACAGAGGCAGATGGACAGCCATCTGGTCGCCGTCAAAGTCTGCGTTGAAGGCGGTGCAGACCAAAGGATGCAGCTTGATCGCCTTGCCTTCCACCAGGATGGGCTCAAATGCCTGGATGCCCAGTCTGTGCAGTGTAGGAGCACGGTTGAGCATCACGGGATGCTCCTTAATCACATCCTCCAGCACATCCCAAACCTCGGTCTGCAGGCGTTCCACCATCTTCTTTGCACTCTTGATATTGTGAGCCGTGCCGTTCTTCACCAGCTCCTTCATGACGAAGGGCTTGAACAGCTCGATGGCCATCTCCTTGGGCAGACCGCACTGATAGATCTTCAGCTCCGGGCCTACCACGATAACAGAACGGCCGGAATAGTCCACGCGCTTGCCCAGCAGATTCTGACGGAAGCGGCCCTGCTTGCCCTTCAGCATATCGGACAGGGACTTGAGCGGACGGTTGCCTGCTCCGGTCACCGGACGGCCTCTGCGGCCGTTGTCGATCAGAGCGTCCACAGCCTCCTGCAGCATACGCTTCTCATTGCGAACGATAATGTCCGGAGCGCCCAGCTCCAGCAGACGGGCCAGACGATTGTTGCGGTTGATAATTCTGCGATACAGATCATTCAGATCGGAAGTGGCGAAACGGCCGCCGTCCAGCTGTACCATCGGACGCAGATCCGGCGGAATGACCGGGATCACCGTCATGATCATCCACTCCGGCTTATTGCCGGAGGTGCGGAAGGCCTCCACAACCTCCATTCTCTTGATGATACGGGCTCTCTTCTGGCCGCTGGACTCCTTGAGACCTTTCTTAAGCTCCTCGGACTCCTTCTCCAGATCGATCGCCTTCAAAAGCTCCTGGATCGCCTCAGCTCCCATGCCGACGCGGAAAGCCTTGCCCCACTTGGCATAAGCCTCGCGGTACTCCTTTTCCGTCAGCACCTGCTTATACTGCAGGTCGGTCTCGCCCTTGTCCAGAACGATGTAGGAGGCAAAATACAGCACCTTCTCCAGCACTCTGGGGGACAGATCCAAGATCAGGCCCATACGGCTGGGAATGCCCTTGAAATACCAGATATGGGATACAGGAGCAGCCAGGGCAATATGGCCCATGCGCTCGCGGCGGACGCTGGATTTGGTTACCTCCACGCCGCAGCGGTCGCAGATCACGCCCTTATAGCGGATTTTCTTATACTTTCCGCAGTGACACTCCCAGTCCTTGCTGGGCCCGAAAATTCTCTCGCAGAACAAGCCATCCTTCTCCGGCTTCAGTGTTCTGTAGTTGATGGTCTCGGGCTTTTTCACTTCGCCTCTGGACCATTCCAGAATTTTTTCCGGAGATGCCAGACCGATCTTGATCGCGTCAAAAGTCAACGGCTGATACGCTTCGTTAGTCTCAGGCATGTCTCTACTCCTTTCTTACTCCTCGTCACTATAGTCATCGCTGTAATCGCTGCTGTAGTCGTCGCGGTAATCATCGCTGTAGTCATCCGTGTAGTCGTCGTAATCCGCATCCGAATCAGAGCTCTCATTTACATTGACCAGCTCTTCATTATTATTAAATTCCTGTTTCTGATAGCCCATGCTGTTCAGATCTTCGTCGTAATTGCCGAAGTGCTTGTCGTTGAGGATTGCCTTGATGTCGGTATCCTCCATCTCACTGGACTCCTTGAGCTCTACCTCGGTATTGTCATCGCGCAGCAGGCGTACATCCAGTCCCAGAGCCTGCAGTTCCTTAAGGAGCACCTTGAAGGACTCGGGGATTCCGGCCTCGGGGATGTTCTCGCCCTTGATGATGGCCTCATAGGTCTTCACACGGCCCACCACATCATCGGACTTCACCGTCAGGATCTCCTGCAGCGTATAGGCCGCGCCGTATGCCTCCAGAGCCCACACCTCCATCTCACCGAAGCGCTGTCCGCCGAACTGAGCCTTGCCGCCCAGAGGCTGCTGCGTCACCAGGGAGTAGGGACCGGTGGAACGAGCATGGATCTTGTCGTCTACCAGGTGATGAAGCTTCAGGTAGTGCATGTGGCCGATGGTAACCGGACTGTCAAAGAATTCACCGGTCCGGCCGTCGCGCAGACGCACCTTGCCGTCCCTGCGGATCTCCACGCCCTTCCAGAGCTTTCTATGCTCCAGATGGCTGCCCAGATACTCCATGACCTCGGGACGCACGATATCTTTATATTTCTCCTGGAAATCCTCCCAGGTTCCATTTACATAGTCATTGGCCATCTCCAGGGTATCCTGGATATCATTCTCATCCGCGCCGTCAAATACGGGGGTGGAGGCGTTAAAGCCCAGGGCCATGGAGGCCAGGCTCAGATGGATCTCCAACACCTGCCCGATATTCATACGGGAAGGCACGCCCAGAGGATTCAGCACAATGTCCAGCGGACGTCCATTGGGCAGATAAGGCATATCCTCCACAGGCAGCACGCGGGAAACCACACCCTTGTTGCCGTGACGGCCTGCCATCTTGTCGCCCACGGAGATTTTTCTCTTCTGCGCAATATAGATGCGCACGGTCTCATTGACGCCGGGGCTCAGCTCGTCGCCGTTCTCGCGGGTAAAAACCTTGGCGTCCACCACGATGCCGTAGGAGCCGTGAGGCACCTTCAGAGATGTATCGCGAACCTCGCGGGCTTTCTCGCCAAAAATGGCGCGCAGCAGCCGCTCCTCAGCCGTCAGCTCGGTCTCTCCCTTGGGGGTCACCTTGCCCACCAGGATATCGCCCGCACGTACCTCCGCTCCAATGCGGATGATGCCGCGGTCATCCAGATCCTTCAGGGCGTCATCGCCCACGCCGGGCACATCCCGGGTGATCTCCTCCGGTCCCAGCTTGGTGTCGCGGGCTTCGGCTTCATACTCCTCGATATGGATCGAGGTATAGACATCGTCCTGCACCATGCGCTCGCTGAGCAGAACGGCGTCCTCGTAATTGTAGCCCTCCCAGGTCATAAAGCCAATCAGAGGGTTTTTGCCCAGAGCAATCTCTCCGCCGCAGGTGGAAGGACCATCGGCGATCACATCACCGGCCTTTACCTTATCGCCCTTATAGACGATGGGTCTCTGATTGTAGCAGTTATTCTGGTTGCTTCTCTTAAACTTGGTCAGATGGTAGACATCTCTCGCGCCGGCATCGGTGCGGACGATGATCTCATTGGAAGAGCAGCGCTCCACCACGCCGTCGTTTCTGGCGATGACGCAGACGCCGGAGTCCACCGCCGCCTTGTACTCAATACCGGTTCCCACCACAGGGGCCTCGGTAGTCAGAAGCGGCACGGCCTGACGCTGCATGTTGGAACCCATCAGAGCACGGTTGGCATCGTCGTTCTCCAGGAAAGGAATCATGGCCGTAGCCACTGAAAACACCATCTTAGGGGAAACGTCCATCAGATCGATCTTGCTCTTCTGGAATTCGGAGGTCTCCTCGCGGAAACGTCCGGATACATTGTTGCGGACAAAATGTCCTTCCTCGTCCAGCGCTTCGTTAGCCTGGGCCACGATATAGTTATCTTCCTCGTCAGCGGTCAGGTAAATCACCTCATCGGTGACAACGGGATTCTTTGGATCTGTCTTATCCACCACACGATAGGGGGCTTCCACAAAGCCGTACTCATTGACTCTGGCGTAGCAGGCCAGAGAGTTGATCAGACCGATATTGGGACCTTCCGGGGTCTCAATGGGACACATGCGTCCATAGTGGGAGTAGTGCACGTCGCGGACCTCAAATCCGGCGCGGTCACGGGACAGACCGCCGGGGCCCAGAGCAGACAGACGTCTCTTATGGGTCAGCTCGGACAGAGGATTGTTCTGGTCCATAAACTGGGACAGCTGAGAGCTTCCGAAGAACTCCTTGACGGCAGCGGTTACCGGCTTGATATTGATCAGAGACTGCGGCGAAATGCCCTCAATGTCCTGGGTGGTCATGCGCTCGCGAACCACTCTCTCCATACGGGACAGACCGATGCGGTACTGATTCTGCAAAAGCTCGCCCACCGCACGGATCCGGCGATTGCCCAGATGATCGATGTCATCGGAATTGCCGATGCCCTCCTCCAGATGCATATTGTAGTTGATGGAGGCCAAAATATCCTCCTTTGTAATATGCTTGGGGATAAGCTCGCCGAGATTGCGGTGAACCGCCTCTTTTATCTCCTCCTCCGTGCTGTTCTCCTCCAGGATCTTCTTCAGCACAGGATAATACACTAACTCCTTGACGCCGATCTCCTGAGGATCAAAGGAAACATAGGCGCCCATATCTACCATCATATTGGAGAGGACCTTCACATTGCGGGTCTCCCCCTGAATCATCACGTAGGGAACAGCGGCATTCTGAATGTTTGCGGCCATAGCCTGCGTCAGCACTGTGCCGGCCTCCGCCAGGACCTCTCCGGTCTCGGTGTTTACCACGTCCTCCGCCAGAACCTTGTTTTTCAGGCGATATTTGAACGCCAGCTTTTTATTGAATTTATAACGGCCCACCTTAGCCAGATCATATCTTCTGGGATCAAAAAACATGCTGTTGAGCAGGCTCTCGGCGCTGTCCACCGAGAGAGGCTCGCCGGGACGGATCTTCTTATAGAGTTCAAGCAGACCATCCTGATAGTTCTCTGCCGGGTCCTTGGCGAGACTCGCCTCGATCTTGGGCTCATCGCCGAATATCTCCCTGATCTGCGCATTGGTGCCAAAGCCCAGAGCACGGATCAGCACTGTCACCGGCACCTTGCGGGTACGGTCCACGCGGACAAAGAACACGTCATTGGAATCCGTCTCATACTCCAGCCACGCGCCGCGGTTGGGAATCACTGTGCAGGAATACAGCTTCTTTCCCAGCTTGTCATGGGTGATCCCATAGTAGATACCGGGGGAACGCACCAACTGGCTGACAATGACACGCTCGGCTCCGTTGATCACGAAGGAACCCGTATCTGTCATCAGAGGCAGATCGCCCATAAAAATCTCATGTTCATTGATTTCATCTGTCTCTTTATTAATCAGTCTTACGCGTACCTTCAAGGGAGCAGCATAGGTGGCATCTCTCTCCTTGCATTCATCGATGGTATACTTTACATCATCTCTGCATAAGGTAAAATCGATAAATTCCAAGCTCAAATGGCCGCCGAAATCCGCTATAGGGGAGATATCATCGAAAACCTCCTTAAGCCCTTCGTCTAAAAACCACTGGTAGGAGTTTTTCTGGATCTCGATCAAATTGGGCATTTCGAGGACTTCTTTTCGTCTCGAAAAGCTCATTCTCACGTTCTTGCCTGCGCGCACCGGACGGATTTTGCTTTTTTCCATTGACGTTTCACCCCTGTTTTCTATATTCAATCTGTGTGGCATATTTCTTCCATGGCATACCACACCACAATAGTGTACTTTTCATAATATCACGCACTTTCAAGCCTGTCAATAAAAATATGTACAAAAAATTCCAGAATAATTCAGGGAAAGTTATATTACAACTGCATAAACCTTCCCTCCAAATCTAAATGTAAAACAAGTTGCATGTTTCAAAAATGGATGCTATAATCGTCAACATGAGGCAGTTTCCGAACACCCCTGCGGACTGCCGACTTATGCAGAAGGAGGAATATGCCATGCCGTGGTGGGCATACTTAATAATCGGCATCATTGTCGTTCTACTCATCGCTGTCGTTGCCTTATACTTTGTCGGGAGCAAGCTGCAGCGCCGGCAGGTGGAGCAGGAAGAGCTGATGGAGCAGATGGCTCAGACAGTGTCCATGCTGATTATCGACAAAAAAATCATGCGCCTTAAGGAGTCCGGCCTGCCTGCTCAAGTATTGGCGCAGACACCAAAATACGCCAGGAGGGCCAAGGTTCCCGTGGTAAAAGCCAAAGTAGGCAACCGCATCATGGTGATGCTTGCAGACAACAAAGCCTATGAGGTTTTGCCGGTAAAGACGGAGGCTAAGGTTGTGGTCAGCGGCATTTATATCCGCGAGGTGAAGAGTGTCCGCGGTCAGACCATCAAGGCTCCCGAGAAAAAGAAGGGATTCTTCTCCCGCTTCAAAAAAGATAAGAAGGATAAAAACGGAGAGAACAAAAACAAGTCCGCGAAATAATCTTTCTCAGCATCTGCACCGCAGATCCTCTTTCGGCTCTGCGGTGTTTTTTATTGTTTTGTTTTTCTGGAGGCGGGCAGAACACCGCCAGGCGCACCACTGAAAAAAACGCCGCCGGCCAGTGTTTATTTGGCTGACGGCATTTTCGTCTTCCACGCTTCTGTTTTATTTTATCTCCACAGTAAATCCGCCTTCAAAGGTTTCCCCGGGACCGAGCGTATTGCTCCAGGCTCTCTCACTCCACTCGCCGTCAAAATCCGCCGCATCACACCGCCCGTACCAGGGCTCGATGCAGACGAAGGGGGCTTCTCTGCCCGGGCAGGACCAGACGCCAAAGAGAGGAGCATCAAAGCTCACCGTCACATAATCCTCCCCGTCAGGGGCCACCAGAGACACCTTGTGAGCCTGGCCGCCCTCCAGAATCAGCGCATCATCATCAAAGAGATGGCTGTCGATGGGAAGCGTCCCTTCGGTAAGCTGGATTTTCTTCACCGCATCACTGAGAAGTCCGCCTTCACCGATAACGCCTGAGACAAGGGGACCTTCCGCGTCGAAACGCAGACGGTAATCCGACTGGCGTTCACCGGGCGTCCTGGGGCAGACAAAGGCGGGATGGCCGCCCAGAGAAAAGTGGAGGGGGCGCGACGCCGGATTGTTCACCTTCCAGATGGTCTCCACAGAGCCGTCGCCCAGACGATATCCCACTTCCAGGATAAATTCATAAGGATATACCGTCAGACTGGCCATGCTTTCGGTCAGCTGGAACCAGCACTCCGTGTCCGTAGCAGAAACCAGCGCGAACTCCACATCGCGGGCAAAGCCGTGCTGCCCCATGGGATAGGTCTTTTCCCCGATACGATACTGTTTATTTTTCAGGCTTCCCACCAGAGGAAAGAGAACCGGTGCATGGCGCTTCCAATACAGAGGATCCCCATTCCACAGATACTCTCTCCCCTCTGCGTTCTTCAGGGAGATCATCTCTGCTCCGCAGGAATCAACGGTGAGTGATACCGTGTCATTTTTCAAAACCGTAAGTGCCATCTCATCAGCCCTCCGCCTCAGTCTCCGCCTCCGTGGCAGCCTCGGTAGTCACCGGGATCTTGACGGCATTGTCATAGCAGAACTGTACCACTTTATTAAACAGGGCGTCCGAATTGCACTGCTGTTCTACCACATCCACGCCATAAGCGTTGACAAAGGTAGTCATATCCGTATAGCCGTAGGCATCCATGTACTGCTGTACCACAGCCAGATATTCCTCCTCCGACACGGTAATCCCCTCACGCTCGGCGATGTAATTGCGCACCATCTCGGATTTTACCTGATTTTCCGCCTGCTCGGTCACCATGACATTGAAGTCCTCCATGGTAGTGCCGAACAGGATCTCCACGAAGTTCTCCAGATCATAGCCGTACACCGTTGCCTGAGCCGACACATTGGCCAGTATATCCTCCGAATAGGCATCCACATACCCCTCCGGATATCCGCTGAAGGAAGCGCTGCTGACGATGGTATTCCACAGGGTATTCTTTGCCTGGTTCTCCATGTAAGCCGTCTTCTGCTGCGTCAGCTCCTCCCTGTAGACCGTTTCGAATTCCTCTACCGTACCGCAGGTATAATCCTCCAGGCCCTTGACAAAATCATCCGTCAGCTCCGGCACAATCTCTTCGCCCTCGATGTAGTTGATATAGATCACAAACTCAGCCGTCTTGCCGCTCAGCTCCTCATTGTTGGCATAATCCTCCGGAAACTGTGCCTCGATGGTGAACTCCTCGCCGCAGGGCTTGCCGATCAGGCCCTCCTCAAAACCGTCGATCCAGCCGCCGTTTCCCAGGGTAGCCGTCTGGCCGGTAGCAGTACCGCCGTCAAAAGCCACGCCGTCCACGCTGCCGCTGTAATCAAAATTGATGGTATCGCCTTCCTCCGTCACCCGGTCCGTAATCTGCTCCGTGGTGGCATATTCCTCCAGAAGCATGTTGACGGCCGTATCAAACTCCTCATCGGTGACCGTACCGTCCTGAACCTCCACCTCGATGCCGGTATAGCTGTCCAGCGTCACATAATCGGAGGCCACATAGTCCGGCAGCTGCGCCACCTGATTTCCCTCCGCCCGCGTGCTCTCCTGTGTCTCCCCGGCAGCGTCCGTCTGGGCGGCATCCGTTGCAGCTCCGGTCTCATCGCCGGACGTGCTGCAGGCTGTCATCGATAAGAGCAAAATCATCGCCAAAGCGATTCCCAACCATTTACGTTTCATTTTTTCTCTCCTCACTTCATTTGCTTGTACAGGGGCGTACCCCTCTTTTATATCACATCCGGACAGGGAAAGAAAGTCCCATTTTCCCTTTTTGCCCTTCTTAAAAAAATCTATCACATTTTCTTCACATATTTTTCAGCATTTGACAGGTGAAATTTTCGTTAATATATTGTAAAATAAATCAACATTATATCCGATATTTAAGGTTGGAGGTTTGCCCGCCCGGCAGCTCCTGCCCTCTGCCATCGAGGAGTGAGTATTAAAATGAAAGAAACCATTCGGCAAAAGATCAGTCAGGTTTTATTTAAGCCCTTCGGCAAAAAATTCTCCCTGGCCTTCTTTGTTCTGTGTCCCATAGTGTCCTTTTACCTGCTGGAGCTTTTTATCCATAACCCCTTCACTGACATCCATTTTGGTCTGCAGCTCTTCAGCTGGCTGTTATATCTTCTGTTCTACGGAATCTGCTTCTTTTTGATCGGACATCTGAGCGGCGCCTGCGCCCTTGCCACTTTTCTGGTTATGGCCGTAGGCCTTCTCAACTATTTTGTTCTGGCCTTTCGCGGTTCGCCCATACTGCCGTGGGATATCTATTCCATCGGCACGGCGGTAAGTGTAGCGGACAACCAAAGTTTCGAGCTGACGCCCCGCGCACTGCTCATCTGCGGCTGCTATCTGATTCTCATTTTGCTGTCCCTGCGCTGCCGGCTGCGGCTGTCCATCGGCAGGGCCAGGCTGGCTGCGGCAGCGGCCGGCATTCTCTCCATGGCCGTCCTTGTCATGTATCTGCAGACTGACAGCGCCAAAAACACTCTGGGTATCTACCGCGAAGCTTTTACCCAGGGCTATGCCTACAATCAAAACGGCTTTGTGGTCAGCTATCTGATGAATACCCGCTATCTGACCATTGACAAGCCGGCCGGCTATGACGACGAAGAACTTTCCACGGAAGTGGCCGATGTGCTCTCCGAAGATGTTCTTTCCGAGGATGCCGTCCCCGTATCTTCCGGTGAGACCGGCACGGACAATATACAGGACAAAGACGGCGCATCGGATCAGCCCAACATTATCGTCATCATGAATGAGGCCTTTTCCGATCTCTCCGTGGTAAATGATTTCGAAACCAATAAAGAATATATGCCCTTCTTCAGCTCCCTGACGGAAAACACCATCAGCGGAACAGCCTACGTATCCATCATCGGAGGCAATACCTCCAATTCCGAGTTCGAATTTCTGACCGGAGATACCATGGCTTTTCTGCCGGTAGGTTCCACGCCCTACCAGCAGTATATCGACGCCGATCTCCCCTCTTTTGTGGATGTGCTGAATAAACAGGGCTACCGCAGCATCGCCATGCACCCCTACTACGCTTCCGGCTGGGACCGCGAGCTGGTCTACGATGCGCTGGGCTTTGATGAATCCTATTTCATCGATGATTTTGCCGGAGCCGAGCGCCTTCGCACCTATGTCAGCGATTGGGGCATGTACCAAAAGATCATCGATCTCTTCGAGGAGAAGGATGAGGATGAACCTCTGTTCCTCTTCGGCGTCACCATGCAGAACCACAGCGGATACAGCAAGGATTACAGCAATTTCAACGTTGACGTGCATGTGACTGACGGTGAAGGCGATTATCACAACGCCGACAGCTATCTGTCCCTGATCGCTCAGTCCGACCGGGCCTACGAAAAACTGATTCAGTATTTCTCGCAGGCAGATGAGGATACCATTATCGTTATGTTCGGCGATCACCAGCCCACCAATCTGGAAACTGGTTTTTTCAACGATGTGCTGGGCATCGATCCCTCCAACCTGACTCTGGAGGAAACCGTGCTGCGTTATCAGACTCCCTTTAAGATCTGGGCCAATTTTGATATTGAAGAGAAGCAGGATGTAAATCTGTCGGCCAATTATCTGGGTACATATCTGATGGAATTTGCCGGCCTTTCCACTTCAGAATATCAGAAATTTTTAAGCTCCATGGCCCAGGTCATGCCTGCCGTCACTGCCAACTACATTATCGATGGCGATGGAAACCTCTACGCCTACAGCGTAGACGCCGACGACTCTGAGCTTCCGGACGAATTACAGTCTTATCTGGCGCTCTACAAAGAGCTTCAATACAACCATCTCTTTGACGACAAAAACCGAGATGACAGTCTGTTTCTGATCGGAGGAGCTGATTCTCTGTCCGATCTGCGCGGCGGGGACGGGGAGTAATTCCCCTGTCCCCATCGCGTCCCGGCATTATCTCATGCCGTTTCGGTATCGCATGCGTTTCTTTTTGCCTGTTTTGTACTTGCTAAAATCCAGTAAAAATGAGCAATTTACTCTTGTAATATTTTCACAAACGTGCTATAGTACAAGTGTTCACAGAAGTAAGTAATTCACATGTTATTAGAGATTCCAAGATCGTTGCATTCTGTATTACCCTTCGCTTCTTGTTATCTGTAATAACATGTGATTTTTTACTGCGGAACGCAAATTTTTATGGAGGTACCGAGCATGAATAAAGGTACAGTTAAGTGGTTCAATGCTGAGAAAGGCTATGGCTTTATCACCGGTGAGGACGGCGAGGATGTATTCGTACATTTCTCCGCTATCCAGGGCGAGGGCTTTAAGACTCTGGACGAGGGTCAGTCCGTAACCTACGACATCGTTGAAGGCGCCCGCGGCAAGCAGGCCGGCAATGTCGTAAAGTGCTGATAACTCAACATGCCAGAAGGCCGCTGCCGGGATTGATCTGATCCCGACGGCGGCCTTTTTACTTGACTTTTTCGCTGGAATTTTCCATATATAAGGGGGTGCCGCGCGGATTCGCGGCACCCCTCTTTTCTGCTCAGACAACTATCACAGCTTGATATCCTTCAGAAGGTCTCCCAGGCTGGTGGAAGCTCTGCCCTCTTCCTTATAATTAAAGACAGGCTCTTTCTCCGGCACATCTTCCTTGGTGAGCAATGCTTTCATGCTCAGGCTGATCTTGCCCTTGTCCGTGCCAATGATCTTAGCCTTCACCTCGTCGCCCACCTTTACCACATCTTCAGGAGTCTTCACCCGCTTATCGCTCATCTGAGAAATGTGCACCAGACCGGAGATGCCTCCGCCCAGGCTCACAAACACGCCGTAGGGCATAATGGACTCAACCTTGCCCTCTACCACTGCGCCTACCTTGAACTGGTCCATCAGAGCCTTCTTCTCCTCGGCTCTCTTCTTCTGCGCCAGCTCACGGCCGGAAAGCACCAGACGCTTCTCCGCCTTATCAGCGGTGATCACCTGCACTTCGATCTCCTTGCCCAGATAGTCCTCCAGATTCTCCACATAACCGGCAGCCAGCTTGGAAGCGGGAATAAAACCACGGATGCCCTCCACATAGGCCACTACGCCGCCCTTGACGACACCGTCTACCTTGACCGTGATGGGCTCTTTCGTCTCCAGCCATGTCTGGCAATTATCCCAGGCAAGATCCAGATCCGGCTTCTCTCCAGTTTTCTTCATCTCTTCGCTCATATAGTTTACCTCTCAGTCCGTTATTTCCATTTATATCCTGAACCCAATACTTCTCCCTCGGGAACATCGGCACAGATATAATGACTGAGACTATTATACCATCCTCATTCATCTTATGCAATCAGCTAAATTTTTTTCTTTTGCTCTATTGCACTATTTTTTATCTGACGGCAAGTGAACAGCAGCGTCTTCTTCGTTTTCTTTTACGCCTCTTTGCCGGAACGCGCCACCAGATCAGAAACATTTACATCATCCTATAGGCATGGTAGCCACATAGGAATACATCAGAATAAAATGGCAGGCGCTCCCGGCCATGACAAAAAGGTGAAAGATCTCATGAGAGCCAAAGTTCTTGTGTCTGGCATTGAACAGCGGCACCTTCAGCGCATAGATAATGCCGCCCACCGTATAGATCAGCCCTCCGGCCAGGAGCCAGCCAAAGGCTGCCGGGCTCAGCGCATTCAGAATCTGCGTGAAGGCCAGCACGCACACCCAGCCCATACCAATATAAAGCACGGAAGAAAACCATTTGGGACAGGTGATCCAGCAGGCCTTCAGAATGATGCCGGCGATGGCAATGCCCCAGACAATGGCTAACAGCGTGTAGCCAAGCCTGCCGCCTATAGCGATGACGCACATCGGCGTATAGGTACCTGCAATCAGCACAAAGATCATCATATGGTCGATCTTTCGCAGAATTCGGTTGACCTTGGGCGAAATATCGAATGTATGATAAATGGTGCTGGCTGCGTACAGCAGAATCATACTTACAATAAAAATCGTCAGGCAGATCAAATGTATCCGGTCCGGCTCGTTGGCCGCCTTCATCAACAGAGGGACAGCCGCAAAAACAGCCATCAGCCAGCCGATAAAATGGGTGATGGCACTGCCCGGATCCTTAGGCCTCGTAATTCTCTTCATAATGCAACACTCCCTTTACATGTCGAAAACATTTCTTAAATGCATCAATAACTTATCAAGTAGTTTTCAAAACTACTTATAGATATATTATACCCGACATGTGGAAATGTCAATGATCGATTTTAAATTTATATGCCCCATAGCAGATACTGCCCCAGAGGGCTTATTCCCGTTCCTGCTCCTGTTCCTGCCGGATTTTCATGGCCACGCCGGCATAGAGAATATCCACGATTCCCAGCTGGGCGCTGCGCTCATAAGTATGATCTCCCGGCATCATCTGTTCCGCGCAGGCAGAAATCAGACTTATCTTCGAAGTTTTGGACAGACGTGAATTGCGGTTGCCGGATATGCTGATGGTGGTGGCTCCCTTGGAACCGGCGCGCTCCAGCGCATCGCACACCGCCTGCGTCTCCCCGGATTGTGAAATTCCCAGAGCCACATCATCCGGTCCGAACCGTTCTGCCATCAGATAATGCTGATTGATATCCGAGCAGACATTGACTCGAATGCCGATCTTTCGGAAATTGTGCTGGGCACAGCGGCCCACGGCCGCCGATCCGCCGATACCGAAGATATCGATATACTTGGCATGATACATGGCCTCAATGGCAGCGTTCAGCTGATCCTCCTCCAGGACATCCATGGTGTCCTGAAGCGCTTCCATGCAGGCACAGATTACTTTTCTCTTCAGATCTGCCGGACCATCCTCGGTGGTAATGGAACGGTCCTCACGTCCAATACCGCTCTCGTCCTGCCTTTCCTGGGCAATGGCTATCTTCAGCTCCTTGAGCCCCTTATAGCCCAGGGTCCGGCACAGGCGCACTACTGTAGCGTCACTGACACCGCTTTTTCTGGCTATATCCGATATGCCCAGCCCCAGCACAGCCTGACTGTCCGCCACGATGCAGGAAGCCACTTTTCTCTCCGATATACTCAGCTTATCCATCTCAGCCCGCAGCCGGATCTCCCAGGAAGGTGTTTTGGTAACGCAAAACTGTTCTGCCATGTTATCGCTCCTTTCATATCTGGCGCTCATGCTTGTCTTTTTATAAACATATCACAAAAAAAGAAATTTTTATCTCTTTTTATTATAGCACGGATACCCAGTTTTAGGAAGCTGCATCTTTTCTCCTTTTTACTTGTATATCGACGCCAAAACGGTTATGATAATTAGTGCTTCGGTCGGAGACCGGCATTCTTTTCGAGGCAGAAAAGAGGTAGAGAATACGTATGAAACATTTCACCAAAAACAATCTGTTTCAGCAGCAGACCCCTCTGGAGAATCTGCTGATCACCACAGCCGTTCTGCTTCTCACCACGGCAATAGCCTTCATCTACTGGTTTGCAGCGGACAGCTCAGCCAATATCCCCCTGTTTTACGTGGCGGCCCTGGTTTTGGTGGCCCGTTTTACCACCGGTTATATTCCCGGTATTGCCGCCTCCCTGGTAGGGGTCGCCTGCGTAAATTTTTTCTTCACCTACCCTACATTTGCGCTCAATTTTTCCCTTACCGGTTATCCGCTCACCTTTCTCGCCATGCTGCTGATCTCTCTGACCACCAGCGCGGCCGCCACTCACCTGAAAGAGCAGGCTAAGGCTCTGGCAGAGCACGAGAAGCTTCTGGCAGAAGCGGAAAAGGAAAAGATGAAGGCCAATCTCCTGCGGGCCATCTCCCACGACCTTCGCACTCCGCTGACCGGCATCATCGGCTGCAGTACCTCCTACCTGGAGAACGGCAGTCATCTGGGCGAAAAAGAAAAGATGGAACTGGTCCTGCATATAAACGAAGACGCCCGCTGGCTTTTGCATATGGTTGAAAATCTTCTGTCCGTAACTCGCATCCAGAACGACACCTCCACAGTGAACTGTACGCCGGAGCTGGTGGAAGAAGTGGTCTCTGAGGCGGTAGCCCGCTTCCGCAAACGCTATCCTCAGGCCCAGGTCCGCGTCAGCGTGCCGCAGGAGCCGGTGATGGTACCGATGGATCCCGTCTTGATCGAGCAGGTCATCATTAATCTCTTGGAGAACGCCGCCATACACGGCAAAAGCCCGGCTCCCATCTCCATGATCGTCACCTGTGATTCTGACACTGACAGTGTGCTTTTTGCCGTGCGGGACTACGGCAATGGCATCCCCTCCGACCGGCTGTCCACTATTTTCGATGCCGCCTCGGCCGTTTCCAGTTCAGCCGTGGACGGCCACAAGGGCATGGGCATCGGTCTGTCCATCTGTAAGACAATTATTCTGGCGCACGGAGGCTCAATATATGCCTGCAACAAAAACCCCGGAGCCGAATTCTCTTTCCGGCTTCCCAGAGAGGAGATTATAAATGAAGCAAAAGCTGAATGTACTGATCATTGAAGATGAAAAAAACATTTGCGATTTCATTTCCGCCAGCCTGACAGCCCAGGGATGCCGGGCAATCACCGCCCAGACCGGCGCATCCGGCCTCTCCCTGATCGCCTCGCAGTGCCCTGACATCATTCTGCTGGATTTAGGGCTGCCCGATATGGATGGGGTGGAAATCATAAAAAAGGTGCGTTCCTGGTCCTCCACACCGATTATCGTAATCTCGGCCCGCACCCAGGAAAACGATAAGGTGACTGCCCTCGATCTGGGCGCCGACGACTACATCACCAAACCCTTCGGTTCATCTGAACTGCTGGCCCGCATCCGTACTGCCATGCGCCACAGCAGCCGGATGACTGCCTCCGGCTCCTCCCCCCAGATATACCATTGCCGCGATCTGGCCATCGATATCGATCGCCGCCGCGTCACTCTCAAAGGGCAGGATATCCATCTGACTCAGATCGAGTTCAAGATTGTCGTCTTTCTGGCGGAAAACAGCGGACGCGTAGTTACCTACGACACCATTATGTCCCATGTGTGGGGCCCCTATGCCGGCTCGGACAACAATCGTATTCTGCGTGTCAACATGGCCAATATACGCCGCAAGCTGGAGGCCAATCCCGCTGAACCCAAATATATTTTTACCGAAATAGGCATCGGTTACCGAATGGCCGAATCCGACTAGGAACAAAAAAGAGGAAGCTGCAGCCCAGCCATAGCCGGAACGCAGCTTCCTCGTCGTTTATTCTTTCGTTCTTCTGCTGATCGTCACGCCGCACCTGTCAGCGTACTGCCTTTAATAATTCTCAGCCTTTCTCTCAAAATATGCCTTAGGGTGTGCGCAGCAGGGGCATACCTCGGGAGCCTCGTCGCCCTCATAGATATATCCGCAGTTGCGGCACTTCCATCCCAGAGGGGCATCGCCCTTAAAGGTATTGCCGGCCTTCAGATTCTCCAGCACCTTATTGTAGCGCGCCTCGTGGGATTTCTCCACGGCAGCTACCAGACGGAATTTCGTCGCCAGCTCATGGAAGCCCTCCTCATCGGCCTCCTCGGCCATACGGGCATACATCTGGGTCCACTCCTCATTTTCGCCGGCGGCAGCCCAGGCCAGATTCTGTGCCGTATCGCCCAGTCCGTGGAACTCCTTGAACCACATCTTGGCATGTTCCTTCTCCTGATCCGCCGTCTCCAGGAAAATCGCCGCGATCTGCTCGTAGCCTGCCTTCTTTGCCACAGAGGCAAAGTAGGTGTACTTGTTGCGGGCCTGAGACTCGCCGGAAAAAGCTTCCATCAGGTTTTTCTCGGTTTTTGTTCCTGCGTATTTAGACATGGATTTTCTCCTTTATCATAGCAAACGTTTCTATTGGCATCGAGAGTAAAAATTTTCGTATAATTACTCGCCGAAATATCTCTTCAGCAGGCCGGCGAATGCTCTGCCGTGACGAGCCTCGTCTCTGGCCATCTCATGGACAGTGTCATGGATCGCATCCAGATTGGCAGCCTTAGCGCGCTTAGCCAGATCAGCCTTGCCGGCGGTGGCTCCATTCTCAGCCTCCACTCTCATCTCCAGGTTCTTCTTGGTGCTGTCGGTAACCACCTCGCCCAGAAGCTCGGCAAACTTGGCAGCATGCTCGGCCTCCTCGTAGGCAGCCTTCTCATAGTACAGACCGATCTCGGGATAACCCTCTCTGTGAGCCACTCTGGCCATGGCCAGATACATGCCGACCTCGCTGCACTCTCCCTCGAAATTCGATCTCAGATCTGCCAGGATATCCTCGCTCACGCCCTTGGCCACACCCACCACATGCTCGGCAGCCCAGGTCATCTCGCCGTCCATCTCCTTAAACTTATCGGCAGGAGCCTTGCAGACGGGGCAGAACTCAGGTGCTGCCTCACCCTCATACACATAGCCGCATACAGTACATACAAATTTCTTCATGACAATACTCTCCTTTTTTGTATTTTTTAATAATAGTAATCATTACTGTTTTATGTCTTAACCATACCACATTATGCCATAGCTGTCAAGCTGTTTTTTTCATTTTTTTCTCCGCAGCTTTCCTCTTCCAGGCACCGGGCGCAGATTCCGTAAAAACAGGTGGTATGTCCCTCAATCCGTCCCCGGTATATATCGGCTGCTCGCCTGTCCTCATCCTCCTCCCATTTCATATGCAGATCCTCCACCCTGCCGCAGCGCCGGCACACCACATGATAATGGGGCTTTGTGACGGCATCAAAACGATCCGCTCCGTCCTCGCAGGTGATCCGCCTGATCTCCCCCAGGGAGGCAAGGAGCGAAAGATTGCGGTATACCGTCCCCAGACTGATATTCGGGTAAATCCTGCGTATATTCATATAAACGGTATCCGCCGTGGGATGGTCGTCTCTGCCCTGCAAAAACTCCAAAATGCTCTCTCTCTGGCGGCTGTACTTCAATGCTCTCATGAACTCACATCCTATTAAAATAATAACGAGAATTGTTACTGTTATAGTATAAAGTATTTTTTCCGCTTTGTCAAAGGGAAATCGGGGGATTTTATAGTTTTTTTACACACGAGGCAATAGGACAGTGTTATAATATTCTTACAGAAACCTTAATATATAGAAAGAACTGTTACAGCTTTTCGGCAAACAGGGTTGAGGATATTACATGAGTGCATTTGTCAGCTGCAAGAACGTCAGAAAAGTCTACCAGATGGGTGAAGTCACCATCAATGCCGTGGACGGCATTCATTTCGATATTGAAAAAGGAGAGTTCGTAGTGATCGTGGGCCCCAGCGGAGCCGGCAAGACCACCGTGCTCAACATTCTCGGAGGCATGGACAAAGCCACCTCCGGCGTCATCACCGTGGATGGTACCGATATCACTGCCTACAATGAAAAACAGCTGACCCGCTACCGCCGGGAGGATATCGGCTTTGTCTTCCAGTTTTACAACCTGGTTCCCAACCTGACCGCCCTGGAAAATGTGGAGCTGGCTCTGGAGATCTGCAAAGATCATCTGGATGCCCGCACCGTACTAAACGAGGTCGGGCTGAGCGACAGGGCAGGCAATTTTCCGGCTCAGCTTTCGGGCGGCGAACAGCAGCGGGTCTCCATCGCCAGAGCCCTGGCCAAAAACCCAAAAATTCTCCTGTGCGACGAGCCCACCGGCGCTCTGGATTATCAGACCGGCAAGGCAATCCTGAAGCTTCTGCAGGACACCTGCCGGGAAAAAAAGATGACCGTCATCGTTATCACTCACAACTCTGCCATCGCTCCTATGGCAGACCGTGTTATCGAAATCAAAAACGGCCGTGTAAACAACATGCGTATGAATCCCGACCCCATGCCGGTAGAAAAGATCGAGTGGTGATATCATGACAAAAATGCAATGGAAAGACTTTTTCGTGGAAATCCGAAGATCTCTGCCCCGGTATCTGTCGATTTTTTTTATCGTAGCTCTGGGCGTGGCCTTCTTCGCCGGTGTGCGCGCCTCCGAACCCGACATGCGGCTGTCGGCAGACGCGTATTACGATGACACTAATTTTATGGATATCCGCATTCTCAGCACCCTGGGCCTGTCCGAGGATGACCTGGACGCCATCCGTCAGGTCGATGGCGTCACGGAAGCCTATGGTCTGTACAGCGTGGACGCTTTTGTGGAAACCGATGAGGAATCCCTTGTAGCCACCGTCCAGTCTCTGACCGGAGATATCAGCCGGTATTATATCTCTGAAGGCAGGCTCCCCGAGACAGACCGCGAGTGTCTCCTGGATGAAGCCTTCCTGATGTACGGCGACTATGAGATTGGAGACACCATCACCCTGCGCGGCGGCAGCGGAGACGACCTGTCTGAGACACTGGTCCGGCGGGAGTACACCATCGTCGGCTTCGGCCTCTCCCCGATGTACCTGTCCTGGGAGCGCGGCTCAGCCAGCATCGGCAATGGCGATGTGACCGGCTTCGTGGCTCTGATCCCCGAGGCTTTCACGACGGATACATATTCTCAAATCTATGTGACCACCGATCAGGCCGATGATCTGATGGCCATGACCGACGAATACGACAGTGTGGTGGACGAAGTACAGGATGCCATTGAGGCCATATCCGAAGAGCGCTGCGATATCCGCTATCACGAGCTGACCGATGAGCCCTACCGGGAGCTTGAGCAGTCCAAACAGGAAGTGGCCGATGGGTGGCAGCAGCTGGACGATGCCAGACAGCAGTTAGTCGATGCGGAGGCCGAGCTGCAGGATGCAGAGGATCAGATCGCTGACGGAGAGTCCCAGCTGATTGACGGAGAGGCGCAAATCCGGGCCAATGAACAGCTGCTGATCGACTCCCAGGCTGATGTGGACGCTGGCTGGGAAGAATACAACGCCGGCAAAGCTGAGTATGACGCCAATGCGCAGAAAATTGCCGATGCAGAAAAACAGCTGACCGACGGCAAGATCACCTATCAGCTCAATGAGCAGAAGCTGGCCGACGCCAAGGATCAGCTGGAGACAGCCAAAGAAGCGATCTCATCCGGGGAAGACAGCTATCAGAGCGCAGTAACCCGAGTGGAGGGCATCGGCAGCCCCGAGGCCGGCGACACCGTGTACGGACGTACGCTTCTGGAGGGCTATGCCAACCGTCTGATCAGCGATACCACCAGTCTTCTCTCCTGGCAGACCTATGTCGAGGAGCTGTACGCCGATGGCCAGATCAGCGAAGCCACCTACAATGAACTCATACTTATGGCGCCCGAGGATATTGCCAGCCTGATGATCGCCTATGCCACCGTCACCGGCTATGAAGAAACCCAAGCGCTCATTGCTCCCTTGGAGCAGCAGATCGCCGACGGCGAAGCTGCCCTGGCCGATGCCAAGGCTCAGCTGGACGAGGCTGAGCGCCAGCTGGAAGAGGGGAAGGCTCAGCTGGAGGAAGGCAACCGAGAACTGATCTCCGCCTCCGTACAGCTGGAAGTGGCCCAGCAGCAGATTGACAGCGGCTACGAGGAGCTGAACGCCGCCAAGGAAGAGCTGGAGCAAAACCGGGCCGCCCTGGAGCAGAGCAAACAGGACCTGGAGGACGGCTGGAGGGAATACTATCAGCAGAAAGCCGAGGCTGAGCAGGAGATCGCCGACAACGAGGCCAAGCTCAACCAGGCTGAGGAGGATATTGCCGATGCCGAATATGAGCTGAGCCTGCTGGAAGATCCGCAGTGGTATGTGCTGGATCGAAACGGCACCCAGGCTTATGCCGAGTACGACCAGAATGCAGATCGCATCGGCGCGGTGGGGGAAGTTTTCCCCGTCATCTTTTTCCTGGTGGCTGCACTGGTCAGTCTGACCACCATGACCCGAATGGTGGAAGAACAGAGGACCTTGATCGGCACCATGAAGGCTCTGGGCTACGGCAAGATCGCCATCGCCGGCAAATATATTCTCTACGCTCTGAGCGCCAGCCTTCTGGGCAGCGTAATCGGCGTAATCGTGGGCGAATATGTCCTGCCTCAGGTAATCTTAAGCGCCTACGGGCTATTGTATTTGAATCTTCCCTACAGGCTGACTCCGCCTAACGTGCAATACGGATTGATGTCCACCGTAATCGCTGTCCTGTGCACCACAGCAGCCACTCTCTTTGCCTGCATCAAGGAAACCTTGGCCAGCCCCGCCTCTCTGATGCGCCCGGCTGCTCCCAAGCAGGGCAAGCGAGTATTTCTGGAACGGATTCCCTTTTTATGGAGCCGGCTGAGCTTTACCTCCAAGGCCACCGTCCGCAATCTTTTCCGCTATAAGAAACGCTTCTTCATGACAGTATTCGGCATCGGAGGCTGTATGGCGCTACTGATGGTCGGCTTCGGCCTGCGGGATTCGATTCAGACCATCATACAGAATCAATATCGGAATATCTGGGTTTATGACGCCTATGCCAGCATTGATGACAGCGCAGACACGCAAGAACGCGCGCAGCTTCTCACCGATGTGCAAAATATCGACGGAATCGCCGAGGCTCTGGAAGTGCGCCAGCTGGCTATCGATGTGGAATCCGGCGGCGTCACCAAGTCGGTCAATCTCTTTGTCCCTGAATCCACGGACAATCTGACAGACTTTGTCATCCTCAAGGATCGCGTCACCGATGAGCAATACGAGCTGGAGGACGGAAGCGTCATCATCACCGAAAAGCTGGCCTCCATGCTGGAGCTCTCCGTAGGCGATACCATCACCATCCAGGATGGAGACAGCCGCCGCTACACGGCCTCCATCTCCGCCATCGCAGAGAACTACATGTACAACTATCTGTACATGACGCCTGACACCTATGAGACACTTTACGGTGAGGCGCCGGTGTACAACACCCTCTTTCTGAACCTGGATGAGGGGACTTCTCTCACCGAGGAGGAGCTCAGCAGCCGTCTCCTCGATATGGACAACATCACCGGCGTAACTCTGATCTCCAGTCTCAATGAACAGGTCCAGGATATGATGCATGCCCTCGACCTGGTCGTCTGGGTGCTGATCATCGCAGCCGGTCTTTTGGCCTACGTAGTTCTCTACAATCTGAACAATATCAACATCACGGAAAGGCGCAGAGAACTGGCCACGCTGAAGGTACTGGGCTTTTACAATATAGAGGTGGCGGAATACGTCTACCGCGAAAATGTGCTGCTGACCATATGCGGCTGCATTTTCGGTCTTGTGTTCGGCTTCTTCCTCCATCGCTACATGATTCTGACCCTGGAGGTGGACATGGTCATGTTCGGCAGAACCATTCAGCCCCTCAGCTATGTGTACAGCATTTTGATTACCTTCCTCTTCGCCGCCTTTGTCAACTTCATCATGTACTACAGCTTAAAGAAAATCGACATGGTGGAATCCCTAAAGAGTGTGGAGTAAATCCGCGAGACAATGTGCGCCCTTCATGATAGCCGCCGAAAACAAGCCGGCTGTCATGGAGGGCGCAATTCTATGCCGCAAAGAAGAAAGCAGGGCCGAATCTGAGGGAATTCCCTCTGCAGCCCCTCATCCTCCGTCCTGCTCGTCAGCCGCCATGACCAGAGGAGGGGGATCTCCCCTCACCTCCAGCCGGTAGCCTCTGTTGCGCATGGTTCGGATACGAACCTTGGTCTTCAGATACGCCAGTTTTTTTCGCAGGAAGGAGATGTATACCTCCACATTGTTATAGCTGTTTACACCCTCCGGTCCCCATACTCGCGCCCACAGCATTTTTTTGGGACAGATCTGACCGCTGTGCTGAATCATGCACTTCATCATTTCATATTCCTTGAAACCCAGGCGAATACAGATATCCCCCCTGCACAGATCCTGCGTGATGATATCCAGAAAAATATCCCCGTAGGAAAGCCGCTGCTTCCGGCTCTGCCTCCTCCAGTCGATCAGATTGTCAATCCGTCCTGCCAGCTCCTCCCACCCAAACGGCCTGGTCAGATAGTCGTCGGCTCCGCTGTCCAGTCCTATGATTTTATCCTCCACCATTCCCCGACGCGTCAAAAACAGCACCGGGAGCATAGAGCCCCGGTGCCTCAGATTCCGCAAAAGTATGTTTCGATTTTCCGATTCGACAATATCCAACAGCAGCAGATCATATCCTCCCCCCAGGGCAATCTCCAGCGCCTTTTCTTCGTCAGAAAAACACTCCGCCTCATATCCGCGGCGCCTCAGGCCACTTCGCAGCCCGACTGCCGCCTTTCTTCTGTCCGCCGCAATCAATATTCGCATCCGGCTCCCCCCTTTGCCCTGACATTATCTATCTTAGCATATTTGGGCAAAGGTTGCGAGCCGGACAATCTGCCAGAGTCACTCGCTGACTCTCTTCTCCCGCTTTAGCCGCCTATGGTATTGCCGGTATAGAGCTGATAATAACGTCCTTTCTGCTCAATCAGCTGATCGTGGGTGCCTCTCTCGATGATTCTCCCCTGCTCCAGCACCATAATGCAGTCGGCGTTTTTGACGGTGGAGAGACGGTGCGCAATGACAAAGGTGGTGCGCCCGTTCATCAGACGATCCATCCCCTCCTGCACCAAAGCCTCGGTGCGTGTGTCGATGGAGGAGGTGGCCTCATCCAAAATCAATACCGGCGGATCGGCCACCGCCGCCCGGGCAATGGCAAGGAGCTGTCTCTGTCCCTGACTTAAGTTGGCCCCGTCCCCCGAAAGCTTCGTCTGATAGCCATCCGGCAGCCGGCGGATAAAGCTGTCTGCCCCGGCCAGTCTGGCCGCCGCCATGCATTCCTCATCGCTGGCCTCCAGCCTGCCGTATCGGATGTTCTCCATCACTGTCCCGGTAAACAAATGGGTGTCCTGGAGAACCATCCCCAGAGAACGGCGCAGATCACTCTTCTTAATCTTGTTGATATTGATGCCGTCATAGCGGATCTTGCCGTCGGCAATATCATAAAAGCGGTTGATCAGATTGGTAATCGTGGTCTTTCCGGCGCCGGTACTTCCCACAAAGGCGATCTTCTGCCCCGGCGTGGCGTAGAGCTCGATGCCATGGAGGACAATCTTGTTCTCATCATAGCCAAAATCCACATTGTGGAAGGTCACATCTCCCTGAAGCTTTGTGTAGGTCACCGTACCGTCTGCTCGGTGGGGATGCTTCCAGGCCCAGACTCCGGTTCGTTCTTTCGTCTCCGTAAGACTGCCATCGGCGTTTTCTCTGGCGTTTACCAGCTCCACGTAGCCGTTGTCCGTCTCCGGCTCTTCATCCAGCAGCTGGAAGACCCTCTCCGCCCCGGCCATGGCCATGACGATGCTGTTCATCTGCTGACTGATCTGGCTGACCGGCTGGGTGGAGTTCTTGTTGAGCGTCAGAAATGACACCAGCGTCCCCAGCGTCAGTCCGGAGTAGCCGCCCAGAGCCAGCACGGCCCCCGCCACAGCACAGAGAACGTAGCTGATATTTCCCAGGTTTCCGTTGACCGGCATTGTAATGTTGGAAAGGGTATTGGCCTTGTCAGCACTTTCCCGCAGCTCTTCATTGAGCACGCGAAACTGCTCCAGACTCTTTTTTTCATGGCAAAATACCTTTACCACCTTCTGGCCGTCCATCATCTCCTCGATATAGCCGTTGACCGCTCCCAGATCCTTCTGCTGTCTGGCAAAGTACAGGGCCGACTTTGTGCCGATTTTGGAAGTGACAGCAAGCATCACACAGATCATGGCCAGGGTAATCAGCGTCAGCGGCACATCCAGGATAAACATGCTGGCAAAGGAGGTAACGACCGTCACGGATGAATTGATCACCTGGGGAATACTCTGGCCGATCAGCTGGCGCAGCGTATCCACATCGTTGGTATAGATGGACATTATATCGCCGTGGGCATGGGTGTCAAAATACCGGATCGGCAGTGACTCCATGTGCTCGAAAAGCTCAATTCTCAGGTTGCGCATCGTCCCCTGCCCCACATTGACCATGATCCGATTGTAGGCATAGGCGCAGACGATGCCGACGGCATAGGTCCCCGCCACAGACAGGAGAGCTGCCGCCAGCGGACCAAAGTCCGGTACCTGCGCCTGAGTTAAGGGAACGATATAATCATCGATCAGGCTCTGCATAAACAATGTTCCCCGTAAGGTGGCCAGAGCCGAGCCGATTATGCACACCACCACGATCAGAAAGGAAAATTTATAGTTTTTCAGCATATACCCCAGGACTCTCTTCATGGCCCGCAGCATCTGCCTCATGTCAGTTTTTCCGGCGCTGCCGCGCATCGCCCCCGGACCATTCATCGGTCCTTTTACCATTCTGTTTTCTGCTGCCATCACCTTTCACCGTCCTTTCCTGCCTCATCTGACCCCGGTTCGTCAAAATCTCCTCCCCCTTTAGTCTGGGTCTCATAGATATCTCTGTATATGGCGTTTTCTGCAAGCAGCTCCTCATGGGTGCCAAAGCCGTTTACCTTTCCGTCATCCAGCACCAGAATACGGTCTGCGTCCTGCACACTCTGAACACGCTGCGCGATAATCAGCTTGGTAGTCCCGGGAATCTCCGACGCAAAGGAGCGGCGAATTTTCGCATCGGTGGCCGTATCCACCGCACTGGTGGAATCGTCCAGGATCAATACCTTCGGCTTTTTCAACAGAGCCCTGGCGATGCACAGTCTCTGCTTCTGGCCGCCGGATACATTGGTTCCCCCCTGCTCAATCCAGGTATTATAGCCGTCGGGAAAACGGCTGATAAATTCATCGGCGCAGGCCTGGCGGCAGGCTTCTCTCGCCTCCTCCTCGGTAGCGTCCTCCTTTCCCCAGCGCAGATTGTCGAGGATCGTTCCGGAGAAGAGGACGTTTTTTTGCAGCACCACGGCCACCTGATCACGCAGCGCTTCCATATCATAGTCGCGCACGTCTCTTCCGCCGACACATACGCTGCCCTGATCCACGTCATAAAGCCGGCTGATCAAATTGACCAGACTGGACTTGCCGCTGCCGGTGCCGCCGACGATGCCTATGGTCTCGCCGGAGCGGATATGCAGATCGATATCGTGAAGGGTCTCCTCCCCGCTGCCCTGCTTATAGGAAAAACTCACGTGATTGAAATCGATGCTTCCGTCCTCCACCTCTGTCAGCGGCTCTTTGGGATTTTTCAGATCCGCCGTCTCATTTAATACTTCGGCAATCCTCGCGCCGCTGGCGGTGCTCATGCTGATCATGACAAAGATCATGGACAGCATCATCAGAGACATCAGCACGCTCATCACGTAGCTGAACATGGAGGTCAGCTCGCCTGTGGTCAGGTCACCTGCCACGATATACTGGGCGCCAAACCAGGACAGAGCCAGGATACAGCCGTATACCACAAGCATCATCACCGGATTATTGAGGGCCAGAAGCCCTTCTGCCTTTACGAAAAGCTTGTATATCTTCTGCGCCGCTCCGGCAAATTTGCGGTCTTCATAGTCCTCCCGCACATACGCCTTCACCACCCGGATTGCCGACACATTTTCCTGGACGCTGGCATTTAAATCATCGTAGCGCCGGAACACCTCGTTAAACAATTTTGTGGTCTTTTGCATGATAAAAATCAGTGCCGCACCCAGCACAAGAATCGCCGCCAGGAATATGGAGCTGAGGTGCCCATTGATAAAAAAGCACATGACCATGCTGCAGATCAAGGTTAGCGGCGCGCGAACGGCAATCCGCAGAATCATCTGATAGGCATTCTGTACGTTGGTCACATCGGTGGTCATTCGCGTCACCAGGCCGGCCGTGCTGTACTTATCGATATTGGAAAAAGAAAAGGTCTGTATATTCTCATACATAGCCTCCCGCAGATTGCAGGCAAAGCCGGCCGAAGCCTTGGCCCCATATCTCCCCGCCAGAACAGCAAAGGTCAGGCTGAAAAAAGCCATGACCAGCATCAGTCCTCCATAAAAATACACCTGCCCCATGTCTCCGGCCTCAATTCCCTTATCAATAATGGAGGCCGTCACAAAGGGAATCAATACCTCCATGAGCACCTCCAGGCCGGTAAAGAGCGGCGTCAGCAAAGACGCCGTCTTATACTGCTTTACCTGACCAAGCAATGTCTTAATCATATTTTATATCCTCCTGTCCGTCGTTCTTTCCGCCCTTTGCTCTGTCCTGGCGCATATTGTCAAGCATGCGTATCAGCACAGCCTCCACGGCCTCAAGCTCACTCTCCGATATGGAGCGGCACATCCGTTTTTGCTGTGAGCAAATTTCTTCTTCGATACGTCCCTGCACCGCAAAGGCTTTTTGGGTCAGAACAATTTGTTTTTTTCTGTCGTCATCCGCGCTGTTTTCCATGGTCAAATATCCTCTTTTTCGCAGAATGCTCAGGGTCGCCGATATGGCTGATTTGGATATTCCGAACCTCCGGTGCAGCTGCGTGGCATATACCTTCTGCCCTCGCTGCAAAAACAGGTAATGCAGGCAAAGGCTCTGCGTCAGAGTGATATCCAGATCTTTAAGCTCTTCCCTCCCATATTGCTCCAGGGATTGATCGAGTTGTCTGATCATCCAGACAATATCATAATCGGTCAAACATCACACCTCCCTTCAGCCGGATTTTGTTTCGTTCATGAACAGTTAATCTAATGTATTTCCATACACATTTATTAATTATAATGGGATTTTCTTGATTGTGAATTCAGAATATGTTATTATTGATAAGCATTATTTATTAATTCTTATCAAAAGATGGACATGCAAAAAGACGCAAAAAGGATTTAGAAAGGATCAAATATGAATATATTTCAGCTGGAATGTTTTCTCGCTGTGGCAGAGTCCTTAAGCTTTGCCCGGGCCTCCGAGCGGCTCCATGTGACCCAGCCGGCCGTCACCGGGCAGATTCACTCTCTGGAAAAGGAGCTGGGAGTAAAACTTTTTAACCGGACCACTCGCTCGGTAAAAATGACCGAGGAAGGGCGAGTCTTCTTTGACGACGCCCGCAATATCGTCATGCTCTCCCGTCGGGCTGCCGGGCGCTTCCAGTTTTCCAACGGCAGCGATATTCGTCTCCTAACCCTGGGCTGCCACAGCTACAGTCATCTGTTCCTGCTGACGGACAGTCTGAGACAGTTGGCGGAAAAGTTTCCGGACATCCATCCCCGCCTGCGTGTGGTCCCCTTCCAGCATTTATATCGTATGCTGGAAGAAAACGACCTGGACGCTGTTATCGGATTTCAGGAGCCGGAATCCGGCAAGGCCAAGAATTATGTAGAGATAACGGCCGCCCCCATTGTGTGCGTCTGTTCCCCCGCCCATCCTCTGTCCGGACGGGAACGGATAACCATAGAAGACCTGGAACAGGAAAACCTCATCCTCTTTGACCCCATGCGCACCCCCGCCAGCATCGCCCGCCTCCAGAGCCAGCTGATGGGCGGCCGTGACCCCTCCCACTTCTATTTCTGTGAATCCGCGGAGGCGGTGATGGTCTTGGTCCAGGCCGGGTTCGGCATCGCCCTTTTGCCCGACTTTTTTATTCCCCCGTCACCGGATTTGAAAAGCGTCTCCATCGACCGGGCACCCTTTGCTTCCTTTGGCATATATTATAATTCTCTGGAGGGCAATGAAGCGCTGAAATATCTCGTGAAGCTGCTGTCTTCATCCGGCCTGCATGCGCAGCATTAAAAGAAGGGCGTTCCACATCAGTCTGGCCGACTGATCGTTTATCTCATAGGAACGACGGATCTCACAGGAGGGATGGATAATATTGCGGTAAAAGCGGATGAAATTGGACAGATGATATTCCTCCGCGCTCAGGAGCCCAGTCTTTTTTCCCACCTCCAAAAGCTCATTGAGAATCATGTCCCTGACCGGTTTTACCCGGGGATAGCGACCCAGGAGGGAGCCGATATCGTATTCCTGTACGCCCCGCTTTTGCAGGCGGTAGACCAGCAGCGCCTCCATGACGCTGCCGCTGAGAACGATGGCCGACTTGTTCTGTCCGGCCAGCACCGACACGGCACACTCAAAGATATCTCTCTTTAGAATGTCCCGCAGCTCTTTATCCTCTATTTTGTCCAGGAGGTCCGTGAGCTCCTCCGTATAACCGATGCTCCTGGCCGCATCCATATTCAGCCTTTCCCCGATTTGTTCGAAGACTCTGTTTTGTTCCAGCCGGTCTGCCTCGGCGGCCAGATATCTGCACACCAGAGGATTCATCCGATACCGGCTGACCTTATTTTTCCCCTCACCGGGAAGCTTGAAAATATAGTGCTGTTTCAGAAATTTTTCAAAAAGCTCCTCCGCCTTCTGCGGCGATACCCGAAGAAGCGCCGCCCGGTCCCTGTAGGAGCAGGAAAACTCGCCCAGGGCGTCGCATGTACGGCGAAGCATGTCCAGACGCCCGATGAGCCAGCCGTTCTCCCGCTCCACGGCCTCCAGTCCGCCCTCATACTTCTTCAGCTCTTCGGACACTCTCTGAACATTGCGCTTATACAGCTCGCTGGATCCATCCTGCTCAAAAGCCCGCCGGTAGCACCGGCATGCCTCGTCCAGATCACCCTGCTTTTCACAGATGACTCCCAGGTTATTCCACGACGCACAGCTCGAAGGGTCGTTTTCCACAATCTTCCGATACAGCCGCTGGGCCAGACGGCTGGTCTCGTCCACGTATGCCAGAGAATAGGCCGTCTCGAAGAGCTGCCCCGTCTCCGTCACCGACGCCTCCAGCCATGCCTGTGCCGGCACGGCCCCAGCCAACCCGGCAATCTGCCGATATTTCGTCTCCCCGTCCTGCTCCCACAGATATTCCGTCACGGGGGCATAGAGGTCCTGCATCAGAGCAGGCAGGTCTCTTTCTGCGGCAGCCTCCAGCTCTTCCCGAATTCGCTTCAGGATCTTCTCTGTCTCCTTTGTATCCTCTCCCGCCAGAAACTCCTCCGCCTCAGGTTCTATCCAGCACAGCTCCTGCCCGCTCTTCTTCAGAGACAGATAGGTGTCAAAAGCAGCGGCATAATGCTCAGCATGCAGCTGCATCCGGCACAAGGCTATTCCGACCGCCGTATTTTCCCGGTGCCGGGGATAATATTTTTCCAAGGCGTGCAAATGGCTTGGCGCACAGCGCCACTGACCAAAGATTTCACTGGGCCAATAGAGGTAAAGAGCCTCACGGACTCTGATCGAAAGGCATCTCTCCTCATCATCTTTCGCCCCGGCGATCAGCCCGGCGAAAATCCCCTTATAAACCGGATACATATCCGCCAAAATGTCCCACTGGGGACCATCGTTAAAGTCCGTCAGGCTGCCGTCCACGGGAATTTCTTCCGCACAGGCCAGCGCCTTTTCCATCTGTCCCATTTTCAGACAGCACCCCGCCTCTCCCATCTGCGGGCCGCTGCGCAGCTTATTTTTCGCATCCTCCTCCCGCAGATGAGAAAACTTCTGCTTTAATTCCTCCCACTTTTCCTCCTTGTCCTCCTCCCCGATGGAAGCAAACTCCGCGAAGAGACGTAGAAGGCGATGGTAGCGCAGGCGTTCTTGTCTCTCCTGCCGGTCTTCAGCCTGTTCTTCCTTCTGTCTCTCGCGCCGTATCCCATGCCCTGCCTCATACTCTCTCTCCAGCTCCGTCAATATTTGCAGAAAGGGATAAGCTCCTCCCCAGTCGCCGGTCCGCAGCAGTCTGCCGGCACTCGCGGCAAGCATTTCTCCGTCTCGCATTCCCCGGCGCAGCGCATCCTCCATACACTCCCGCGCCTCCCCATCTGAGGCCAGACGGATAAAGGCCGTGCAGATACCGGCATTGTCGGGAAAACGCCGGCGCCCCTGACGCAGATAATTCATCGCCACCTCTCTTCTCGGACAGCAGTCGGCAAACAGCACATAGGCAAAGGGCCTGGGCCAGGCGCTGTCCAGGTTTTTTAGCAGCAGCCCGGCCGCCAGGCGCTCGTCTCTTTGCCTATACCTGCGCTGCATATGAAGATAGCCCCGCAGAGCACAAGCCAGAGCATACTCCTGCCCGTCTCCCTTCCGGGAAGCATCCGTGAGAGCTGACAATTTTTCTTCCGCCAGTTCAAAGGCTCCCTCATGGATCAGCCGAATCACCTCATCGCTCCAGTTCTTCTGTTCACTCATCATTGCATCCTCCGCCGCAGGCTTTTTCTTTAAGTGTAAACGACGGAGGGGGAGAAATCAAGAGGAGCGCCGCTCTGGCGAAGGCCAGAGCGGCTTGGGCTTGCAGAAGCTGCTATAACTCACATATGATAATGTCCTCAAGAAAGGATAGAAGCTTATATCTATCGGGCCTGGATTTCCAAAATGTGGTGCTTTATTCTTATAAGAAACAAGATAGAAGCTGGAAATTTCCCGACAGGACAAAATATTTTTCCCACAACAGCAATTTTTATTTCCACTTTTTCCCTTGCTTTGACTATATATAGCGATATACTCAATGCCTCCTTTGCAGCCGCTGGCCGGTATAAAATACAACAAATTCTCTGTTTTCATGTTTCTGGGAATATGCTAAAATTAATGAAACAATAAAAAGAATTTCGAGGGATATGATAATGAGAGATCTGATTGCATACTGTGGGTTGGACTGCGAAAAATGCGACGCATATCTTGCAACAGTCAATAATGACCAGTTGCTGCGCGAAAAAACGGCCAAATTATGGGCCGAGTTAAATAATGCTCCTATTCTGCCTGAGCACATCAACTGCCAGGGCTGTCGCGTGGAAGGGCTCAAAACCGTATTCTGCGAAAATCTCTGCGGCATTCGCCAATGCGCATCGCATAAGAGTGTGGCAACATGCGGCAACTGCCCGGACATGGAGAAATGTCCGACCGTCGGAGCGATTATCGAAAATAACCCTGAGGCACTGACAAATCTAAAAGAAGTCCGCCCATTTCATAGAGCGGCAGATGACGATCAGAGCAGGAAGTGATCCCATTATTTCTGCCCTGGCCATTATCCGCCACTCTGGATCTTTTCAGACTTCAAATGTATTTGCTCTTTCAATATTTATTCAGCAGTAATGTGCAATATTGATTTTGCAATATGCTCTACCATTCTTCTTATGTATTCTTCCCCCTTTTTCTCCGTCGCCAATGTCGCATCGCCAAAAACGCCTGTCTGCGAATATTCGCTCCAAGGGACGGTCTTAAAGTCCAATTCCTCCGGGACATCCGGGTATTCCCGCACGGCTCGATCCATATGCACTAATTCCGGCTTTACCGCAAGCATCATGGATGTCTCCATCTCTGCCGCATGCATTAGCCGTCCGTTCCAAAAAGGACTCTCCATGATCCCTTCAGCTAGTTTTTTCTTGTCGGGATAGGCATAATACAACACATTTTTTATATGGTAGCGATCATATAAGATTCGAGCAGCATCCTTCATCACGCTGGAATTTCCACTATGACCGGTAATCATAATGATATTTTTCGCCCCATGGTGGTTAAGACTCAGAGAAATGTCAACCAATAAATTGCAAAGAGTCTCCGGGGACAGACTGATGGTTCCCGGAAATTCCTTTGCGGACCATACCTGCCCAAAAGGAATCACCGGTAAGACCAGACAATCTGTCAACTCTCCTACTCGGCAAGCCACCTCCTGTCCCATAAACATGTCTGTTCCTAAAGGCAGATGAGGTCCGTGCTGTTCAACAGAGCCTAGTGTAATGATCACTCCCCTCGCCGCCGGTATTTTTTCTTTGGCCTCCGGCCAGGTCATTTCTTCGTAGCGATTCATTTTATCTTCCTCCCATTTTTGTCCTTTATTTATCATATGCCTTCTTCACTTCTTCCCAATGCGTCGTCACCTTGAAATAGGTTTCCTTATTTTTGCGATACTGCAGCTGGGGTATTGCCAGAAGGATTAAAATTACTGCCGCCAGTCCGATATATTTTCCATACTTCATGATCACCGTGAACACGGGCCATACAGTCACCCAATCAAAATTTCCTCTTGCGCCGCCAAATTGATATTGTCCATAAAACCATGCGCAAAATGCTCCGCCTAATACCTGAATGATTCCCGTACAAAACGTCAATATCGCCGCAGCCTTTACGCCGCCCCTCTTGTTTGCATAACAGGCCATTGCCGCATTGTCAAAAAAGACCGGCACAAATCCTGTGATAATCAGCACCGGACTCTTAAAGACAAGCAAACCCAAAATCGCCAAAAACTGGCCAGCAACGCCACAAAGGAATCCAAAAGTCATCGCGCTGGGCGGTGCAAATCCGAAGACTCCAGCACAATCTATCCCAGGAACAACACCTGGCAAAAGTTTTTCAGAAATACCATGAAAAGATTCCGCCAATTCCGCCACAAACATACGGACCCCCAGGAGGAGTACACTCATATAAACAGAAAAATTTAAGCTTTTTTCAATAATATAGAAGACAAAATTTTGGGATGCACTGAAGCTGGAATCCAGTTCCAACATCATATCTTTTCCCAGAATTGCTATGATTACGCCAAAAAACAGCATCATAATCACGCCTGTGGCCACTACATTGTCATCAAATATCTTGAGAAAACCAGGAAATTTAATCTTATCAATCTGATGAACTTCTTTCCCATCTTTCTGGGCGTTGCTCTTTACCAATTTGCCGAACTTGTAAGCTGTCCAAATACCAAAGCACTGATTATGGCCGATACAAAAACCCGCCCCATCCGTCAAATCCTGTGTTGGCTCCACCGTCAAATTTGTTGCCACTCCCCAAAATACTCCCATCAGTATCCCACCGAATATAATCACTTCAAGGTCTGACAAAAAAGGCATCGTCAACAAAACAATCCAAAGTGCCGCATAACATTGCCCCACCATCGTATGGCCGGTAATCATCAGTGAACGAATTTTGGTAACTTTTTTTAAAGCAACCAGGAGAATGTTGATAAAGAATCCTAATATTAAAATCGACATGGCCAAGGACAAGCTTCGCCCCGCTGCCTCCGTAAGTGCTTTATCAGCCACCTGGCCATAATAAGGGTCGATTACCGCTGCAGACAACTGGAATCGTTCATTAAGCCCCGCCAAGATGGGACGAAAATTATTAGTCAAACCATTCGAACCCACGTTTAGGATCATATATCCCACCGTCGCCTTTATAAAACCGGCAAAGGCCTCATACACCGGTTTTTTGAGAAGGACATAACCAATAAAAACTAAGATTCCTACAAAAAATGCTGGTTTCC